>JBCBCS010000122.1:0-10239 GCA_038530475.1 Pseudomonadota bacterium | reverse complement strand
AATAGGGCTTGCCGGATTGCACCGGCAGACCGCAGAACCAGAACTGGTCCGTCGCCGGGTCCCCGACGGGCCATTTGCAGGTCTTCTCAGTCAGCTCCATCAGGCTGATCTTCTTGGCGGTCTTTTCGACCTCGTTGACCTTGGCGAGCGCTTCCGGGCTGATCTCGTTGGCGCTGGGCTGCGGCGGCAGCGGTTGGCCTGCGGGGATGATCGCGCGGCGGGCTGCCAGCCCCTTGGGTGGCGGCGGAGGTGAGGCGCTTTCGGTGCGTGGCTCCTGCACCTCTTCCTCGGCCTTGGGTGCAGCCTTGGCTGCAGGCTTCGCGGCGGCCTTGGTGGTTTTCGCCTTTGGTTCAGCCTTGGCCTTGGCGGCCGGTTTGGCCGCACCGCCAGAGCCTGCGCGGTTGCTCAGGCCCAACCGGTGCACCTTACCGATCACGGCATTGCGGGTCACGCCGCCCAGCTCTTTGGCGATCTGGCTTGCGGACTGACCCTCGCCCCACATCTTCTTCAGGATTTCGACCCGCTCATCGGTCCAGGACATCTGTTCTTCCCTTTATTTGGGCAAAACCCCCGGGCACCGGAAACGGGCAGCGGGGGCTTGAGAAATTCATCAGGCTCCTATTCTAAGCATGCGTGGCGCGGATACAACCCGGCGAGACGCCTCCGGCGGGAGTTGTTTTGGCCAAGATGAAGAGGAACGCCGCAATGGCTGACAGATATGACATCGGTGTGCGGCGCTTCGGCGCGGTGAACTGGCTGGGCACCTGGACCCTGATCCGGCGCGAAGTGCTGCGCTTCATGAATGTCTGGTCGCAGACCATCCTCGGCCCGCTGGTCAATGCGGGCCTTCTGATGCTGATCTTCACCATCGCCATCGGGCCGAACCGGGGCGAGGTGATGGGACTGCCGTTTATGGTGTTTCTGGCGCCCGGGATCCTGACAATGACGGTGATCCAGAACGCCTTTGCCAATGCGTCCTCGTCGATCATTTCCGCCAAGATCGGGGGCAATATCGTCGACACGTTGATGCCGCCCTTGTCAGCGGGAGAGCTGTTGGTGGGCTATCTTGTCGGCGCTCTGGTGCGCGGTCTGATCGTGGCGGTCGTGATCGCTGTGGGGGCCATGGTGCTGGTGGGCATGCCGATCACGCACCCGGTCTGGGCCTTGAGTTTTGTCATCACCGGATCGCTGTTCATGGGGGCGCTGGGGATGATTGCGGCCGTCTTTGCCAACAAGTTTGACCAGATGTCAGCGATCACCAACTTCCTGATCACGCCCTTGGCCTTCCTGTCGGGGACGTTTTATTCAATCGAAGCGCTGCCGCCGGTGCTGCAGACGATCTGCCATTGGAACCCGTTTTTCTACATCATTGATGGGGTGCGCTTTGGGACATTGGGGGTGAGCGACAGCAGCCCTGTTCTTGGTATGGCCGTGGTGCTGGGGGCCACTTTGGCGGTGATGATGCTCGTGTGGCGTTGGCTGGACACCGGCTACCGGCTGAAAGCCTGACCCTAGCGCAGCGCTGTCAGCACGCCGCGCAGTTCAAGCTCGGCCTTCAGCGTCAGCCCTTTCGGGCAATGGGAGGGCGGAATTTGAACCCGGCGCTGGTTCGTCAGATGCAGGTTGCAGTAATCGCCCCTGGGGGACAGGGCGATATGCGCGCCGATGATCTCGTCAAACGCCACGACAATCGTCCGGGCACGTTTTCGGCCACGTGGACCGATGACCAGACGGGTGGGCTCAAGCCGCAGGCCGTCATGGGGCAGCCAGATCAGGATCACGGCGCCCAGCAGCGCCACTCCGAATGCGGCCCCGGCACTCCAGACCGGGGCGCCATAGGCAAACAGCGTGGGGGCGGCGACCAATCCCGATGCCACCATCACCAATGCCGGAAGGCGGAATCCCCCTCTTCGAAATTCGTACGTCCCAACCATGGCGTCCGGCTAGGCAGGCAATTCGGCAGAAATACGGCGTCTAAAATTGTGCTGAACCGGGGCGCGTGGCCTCTGTCAGCTGCGACCACCAAGGCTGACCGGAACCCGCCGCGCCCGCGCCCTTTGCACACCCTCCCGCCACGCCAGAAGCGCTGCACCCGAGACGATGATCGCAGCCCCCAGCACGCTGACCCAATCGGGCACGGCGCGGAAGATCGCCCAATCGTAGGCGGCTGCGAAGATCAGCGTTAAGTAGCTGAAAGGTGTGACAAAAGACGCATCCGCACGGGCCATCGCATTGATAAAGCACGTTTGCGCAGCGGCCATCATCAGCCCAAGGGCGACCAGCACGGCCCATTGCGCGGGCGTGGGCCAAGCAAAGAACGGGATCATCACCGTCGACATGAGCAGCCAGCCAATGAGGTTGTTGATCAGCAGGATTTGCAGCGGCGGCTCCCGGTCCGCCAGTTTCTTGATAAAAATCAACTCAAATCCCATCGACAAAGCCGCCGCGAGGGCGAGCAATGCGGCAATCTGAAACGTCTCCGGCCCTGGCCGCAGGAGGATCAGCGCCCCGGCAAACGCAATAACCGCCGCCGACCAGCGCCACCGCCCGACTTTCTCGCCCAGAAACGGAATGGCGAGGATCATGCCAAAGACCGGGTTGAGGAAGGAAATCGCTGTCGCATCAGAAAGCGGGATGAAGGCCACGGCTGCAAACATCAGCGTGACCCCTGTCGCACCAAAAAGCGTCCGACCGGCGTGCAGCGTCAGATTTGGCGCCTTGATCTGAGGCCGCATCACAGCCGCCACACACAAAAGCCCCATCAACGCAAAGGCAAACCGCCCGTGAGAGATTTGCAGCGGATGCAGCGGCGCGCCCAACCGGTCCGTTCCCAGCGCTTTCGCCGCCAGCGTGGTCCCTGCAATGAACAGCGTCGCTGTCACCATCAACATCACGGCAAGCCGAGGGTTCTGTGGGCGGGCAGGGGCAGGCGCGTCGGTCATACTCCGTCCCGTGTCACACGGGTTGAGCCGGATCAAGGCGCAGCGCCCGCATGGCGGCTATGCTAGGCAAAAAGAAGGAGCCTGCCATGCCTGCCGCCACAACCAGAACCGACCTGATCAACGTCACCGAAAAGGAATATCAAAAGCTGCAGACCTTGATTGAGCCGATCGAGGCTGCGACGGCGCTGCGCAAACGCTCGGATGACACGTCGATCAAGGACATCATTGCACACCGCGCCCACTGGGTGCGTCTCTTTCTTGGGTGGTACAAAGACGGGCGGGCGGGCCAGACGGTTCATTTTCCCGCCGAAGGGTACAAGTGGAACGATTTGAAAGCCTACAATGCAATGCTGCGACAATCGCAGACGCATCTTGGCTGGGACGAGGCCCGCGCCGAATTGAGGGTTTCTCATGCCGCCCTCCGGGCGTTTCTCGATGGTCACAGCAACGCCGACCTCTATGGCGGCCCGATGCGCGGGGCGAACAATGCCTGGACGACGGGGCGCTGGGCCGAGGCCGCCGGGCCGTCGCATTATCGCTCAGCCGCGAAATACATCCGCGCCTGTCTCCGGGAGGATCGGGCGACTGCAAAATAGGGGCTTCCCAAGGGCCCGCCTCTCGCCTATTCCAATGGCCATGATGATGAACACACATTTCCTCCGACGCCGACGCTGATCCCATCCGATCCGCGCCGCGTTCCGTCGTGTCGTCACCATAACCCTCAAAATCCCTAAAATCGTTGACATGAGAGACCCGCTTCGGCACATGCCAAGCTTCTCTTTCCGCAAAGGAAACCACCATGATCCCGTCTGTTCTTCCGACCTACAACCGTGCGCCGCTGTCTTTCGAGAGCGGTGAAGGCGCCTGGCTGGTTGAGGCGGACGGGCGACGTTTCCTCGACCTCGGCGCTGGCATTGCCGTGAACGTGTTGGGCCACGCCCACCCCGATCTGGTCGCGGCCCTGACCGAACAGGCGAGCAAGGTCTGGCATGTGTCGAACCTTTATCACATCGGCCCGCAGCAAAAGCTCGCGGATCTGCTGGTCGAACACACCTTTGCCGACACGGTGTTCTTCACCAATTCCGGCACGGAATCCTGTGAATTGGCCGTCAAGATGGCACGCAAATACTGGTCCGACAAAGGCCAGCCGGAGCGGGTCGATATCATCACCTTTTCAGGCTCCTTCCATGGCCGGTCCTCAGCGGGCATCGCCGCCGCCGGGTCCGAAAAGATGACGAAGGGCTTCGGGCCACTTTTGCCCGGCTTTGTCCATCTGCCCTTCGGCGATCACGACGCCCTCACCGAGGCCGCTAAATCGCCCACCGTTGCGGGCATCCTTGTGGAACCCATCCTGGGCGAAGGCGGCATCCGCCCGCTGCCTGATGCCTGCCTCAAGGGGTTGCGGGATCTCTGCGATGAACACGGGATCCTGATGATGCTGGATGAGGTGCAATGCGGCGTCGCCCGGACGGGTAAGCTTTTCGCCCATGAATGGGCAGGCGTGACCCCTGACATCATGATGGTCGCCAAGGGCATTGGCGGGGGCTTCCCGCTGGGCGCCGTGCTGGCGACCGAGGACGCCGCCAGCGGCATGACGGCAGGCACCCATGGGTCCACCTATGGCGGCAACCCTCTGGGCTGCGCCGTGGGCTGCAAAGTGATGGAGGTCGTGACCGACCCTGATTTCCTGTCCGAGGTGAACCGCAAAGCCGGGGTGCTGCGTCAGAAACTCGAAAGCCTCGTGGCGACGCATCCGCAGGTCTTCGAAGAGGTGCGGGGCTCGGGAATGATGCTGGGTCTCAAGTGCAAGGTGGCGAACACCGACGTGGTTCAGGCGGGATACGGTCAAGAGGTGCTCACCGTGCCCGCGGCAGACAATGTCGTCCGCCTGCTGCCACCCCTGACCCTGACCGATGACGACATCAAGCAGGCCCTGACCCGGCTCGAAGCGGCAGCAACTCAGGTGGCCCTCAATGCCTAGCGGGGGACCGGCCTACGGCTTCCGGCCCCTGACGCCCGATGATGAGGCGATGTTCAAAGGCTGGCTCGCCCAGCCCCACATCGCGGGCTGGTGGGGCGACGGCGACACCGAATGGGCGCTGGTGTCCGAGGATTGGGACAACCCAGCGATTGAGATGAATATCGTCACCTGTGACAGCGCCCCTTTCGCCTATCTGCAGGATTACGACGCCCATCACTGGCCGATGCCGCAATACGCCGATCAGCCGAAAGACGCCCGCGCGCTCGATACTTTCCTCGGCGATCCCGCGTATCTGGGGCAGGGCCACGGGGCGGGCTACCTCGCCGCCCGCCTGTCCGATCTGCGACGACGACACCCGGTGATCCTCACCGATCCGGATCCCGCCAACACCCGCGCCATCGCCGCCTACAAACGCGCAGGCTTCGCGCCGCTCGACATCCGACCTAGCGAAGATGGTGACCCGGTGATGGTGATGCGCTGCTCCTGACTTCATCTTGGCCCATACAACTCCCGCCGGAGGCTCCAATTTTCTTCGAAAATTGGCTCCGCCCGCAAAAAGCGAAACGATATGAACCACTTCCTCGACATCAACAAAACCAACGCAGATGAACTGCGCGGCATCATCGATCATGCGGCGTCCATGAAGACCAACCGCAATGGCCGCCCCAAAGGGGCCCCTGACGACGACCAGCCTCTGGCCGGGCACATGGTGGCGCTCATCTTTGAAAAACCTTCCACCCGCACGCGCATCAGCTTTGATGTGGGCGTCCGCCAGATGGGTGGGCAGTCAATGGTGCTTTCGGGTGCGGACATGCAACTGGGGCATGGCGAAACCATCGCCGACACCGCCCGCGTGCTCAGCCGCTATGTCGACCTCATCATGATCCGCACGTTTGAGGAACAGACCCTGCTGGAAATGGCCGAATACGCGACGGTGCCGGTGATCAACGGGCTGACCGACCGCACCCATCCCTGCCAGATCATGGCCGATGTGCTCACATTCGAGGAACATAACGGCCCGATCAAAGGCAAGAAGGTCGTGTGGTCGGGCGACGGCAACAACGTCTTCAATTCCTTCGTCCATGCGGCAGGGCAATTCGGCTTCGATCTGACCTTCACAGGGCCCGAACCGCTCGACCCCGAACCGGGTTTCATGGACGAAGCCCGCGCCAAGGGCGTCAATGTCGACATCGTCCGCGACCCCCACGAAGCCGTCAAAGGCGCCGATCTGGTCGTGACGGACACCTGGGTGTCCATGCACGATCCGCAATCGGCCCGCGAACGCAGCCTCATCCCGTTGCGCTGCTATCTGGTCAACGCTGACCTGATGTCCAACGCTAAGGATGACGCGCTCTTCATGCATTGTTTGCCGGCCCACCGCGATGATGAGGCCACCTCCGAGGTCATGGACGGCCCGCAATCGGTCATTTGGGACGAGGCCGAAAATCGCCTGCACGCCCAGAAAGCGATCATGCGGTATTGCCTCGGAAAATAAGGGTTATGGCGCTGTGATCTCTCACATCCGGACGGATCGCCGCGCCAATCTGATCGGCAGCCTGTGGATGATGCTTTCAATGGCCGGGTTTGCGGTGGAGGATGCGTTTATCAAGGCCGCCTCTGAAACCGTCCCGCTGGGACAAATCCTGATCCTCTTTGGGCTGGGGGGCATGCTTGTTTTCGCCACCCTCGCAAAAGCCCGGGGCGAGCGGGTTTTCTCGCCCGCGGTTGCCTGCCCCGCAATGGCGGTGCGGGCGGTGTTTGAGGTCACGGGGCGGCTTTTCTACGGGCTCGCCGTGGTGCTGACGCCGCTCTCCTCCGCGACGGTGATCTTGCAAGCCACGCCAGTGGCAGTCGTGGCCGGTGCGGCGCTCGTCTTTGGCGAACGGGTGGGCTGGCGGCGCTGGGTGGCCATCGTCACCGGGATGGTCGGTGTGGTGATCACCGTGCAACCCGGCATGTCCGGCTTTTCCGCCCTGTCGATCTTTGCACTCATCGGGATGCTGGGCTTCGCCGGGCGGGACCTGGCGTCTCGGGCGGCGCCTGCCGCGCTCGGCACCCACGTGCTCGGTGTTTACGGTTTTGCCGCATTGGTCGTCGCGGGCGCGCTCTATGCGGCGTGGGAGGGGGCGGCGTTTGTCGTGCCGGATCCCGGCTCTGCCCTCTTTGTGCTGGGCGCGACCGCCTCCGGCGTTCTGGCCTATGCCAGCCTGATGAAGGCCATGCGCATGGGCGATGTGTCCGCCGTGACCCCGTTTCGCTATACCCGCTTGTTGTTCGGCGTCGCGCTGGGCGTTGCGGTGTTTCAGGAACGGCTGAGCCCTGAGATGCTGATCGGGTCGGCGTTGATCGTCGCGTCCGGCCTGTTCATCCTCTGGCGCGGTGGATCGGGGCAGAACAGGGCCTGACGGCTGGTTCGGGCGCTTTCCGGATTGCGCAAGATTCTGCCCGGCCGCATCTGCGTCGCTACGTCAGATTTGCCCGACGCATTTTGCGACATATCTTGTATTTCGTGAGTGGGTTGGGTGACGATTATGACCGACGCAAACAATTTTGATATTCCCGCCGCGCGCCCGGCACTGTCCGCTGCAGCGCTTCACCGTCTTGCCTTTTATCCTGTGCTTGTCACCCAAGGCCCTTGGGTGAAATGGAACACTGTTCGTTTGCAGGAACCGAAGGGCGTCCGTGATGGGGTTGCGGGGTCCGGGCCGGATCTTCGGGTTCTCGTGGCGGGCGACAGTTCCGCCGCAGGGGTTGGCGTGGCCACCCAGCACGAGGCGTTGACCGGCCAGTTGATCCAGCGATTGTCGCGCCACGCGCGGACCGATTGGCAGCTTGTGGCCCGCTGCGGTGACACCACGCCAAAGGCGCTGGCCCGGCTCCGGGCGGCGCAACCACGCCGCGCCGATGTGGCCGTGATCGGGCTGGGGGTGAACGACATCACATCCGGCACCCCGCTCAAGCTCTGGCTGCGCCAGACCCGCGATATGATGAACCACCTGCGCAATCACGTGGGGGTGGAGCGGATCTACTATTCCGGGCTGCCGCCGGTGTCGCAGTTCCCGCGGCTGCCCAACCCGCTGCGCTGGACGCTGGGCACACAGGCCGAACGGTTTGATCTGGCCCTGCGGGACATGATCGCGGCCCGCTCGGATGCCACATGGATCACCCTCGATCTGCCGCTCGGCGCCGACAACATGGCCGAAGATGGCTACCATCCCGGGCCAGTGGTCTATGCAGCCTGGGCGGAGGAAGTGGCAAAACATATCATCCGCGACCGCGCGCTGGCCTGAGGCGTAGCCCGTGCACCGGCGCACGGCCCCCGCCGCCGCCCCAATGCCGTCCCCTTGCCGCGTGCGGGCAACCGTCCTACCAATGCAGCCTGACCTCTTGGCGCAAAGGACCTCCCCCTCATGTCTGACACCTCCGACACCGCAACGCTTGCGATCTACGGCCTTGGCACGATGGGCTCTGCCCTTGCGCTCAATATCCTTGAGAAGGGCTTTGCGCTGCATGTGGCGAATTACGATCCGTCCTGGGTGCCCGAGTTCGTCAAGGAAGCGGAAGAGGCCGCGCTCGCGAACAAGCTGACCGGGGCTGAGAGCCTGGAAGAGCTGGTGCAGGGGATGAAGGCGCCTCGCGCGATCTGGATGATGATCCCGTCCGGCAAACCAGTCGATGACGCGATCGACGCGCTGGTCCCGCTGCTGGACAAAGGCGACACGATCATCGATGGCGGCAATTCCGATTTCCGCGACACCCGTCGCCGCACCGAAATGCTGGAGGACAAGGGCCTGACCTATATCGGCATCGGCGTCTCCGGCGGAGAGAACGGCGCCCGCAATGGCGCTTCGCTCATGGTGGGCGGGACGCCCTCGGCCTGGGACGGCATCAAACCGGTGATCGACGCCATTGCCGCGACATTCGACGGCTCCCCCTGCGCCGACCACCTGGGCCCGGACGGGGCGGGTCACTTCGTCAAGACCGTGCACAATGGCATCGAATATGCCGACATGCAGCTCATCGCGGAAACCTATGGTCTGATGCGCCATGGCCGTGGCCAAAGCCCGGCTGAGGTGGGCGCGATCTTTGAGCGGTGGTCCAGCGGCGCGCTGGAAAGCTATCTGGTCGAGATTTCGGGCAAGGTGCTGCAGGCCGTTGATACGGAGACCGGCAAGCCCGCCGTCGATGTGATCCTCGATAAGGCCGGGCAAAAAGGCACCGGGCGCTGGACGGTGATCGAGGCCATCCGCATGGGCGAAAGCGCCAATATCATCGAAGCGGCGGTCGGCGCCCGGGCGTGGTCGTCTGCGGTCGAAGAACGCCGACTGGGGGGCGATCTTTACGGCACGGATCGTGGCGCCGTTGATCTGAGTGACGACGACCTCGAAGCGGCTCTGCTGACCGGGCGCATCCTGTCCTACGGGCAGGGGTTCCGGATCCTGTCCGCCGCCAACGGAGAATTTGACTGGGGCCTCGATTTTGCCCGCATCGCCGAGATCTGGCGCGCCGGCTGCATTATCCGCTCGGCCTTGCTGGATGACATCTCAGAGGCGTTTCAGGCGCACCCGCCGCATGGCAAGCTCGTTTTCTCTGACGCGTTTGTGGAGCGGTTGAAGGGATCGGTCCCGGCCTTGCGTCGGGTGGTGGCGGCGGCTGTAGCGGCAGGCCACGCTGTGCCGGCCTTGTCGGCATCGCTTGCGTTCTTTGACACGGTGCGGACAGCACGTGGGACGACCGACCTCATCCAGGGGCAGCGGGATTTCTTCGGGCATCACGGGTTTGAGCGTCTGGATGGCCGGGCAGATCAACATGGTCCCTGGTGGGAGTAAGGCGGGGTCCGGGACGACCTGCGGTCGGCGCATGCTGCGAGCGGGGGCAAAATTTCTTCGAAATTTTGGGCCTGCGGGGCAGGCTTTTTTGAGTATTTTTGAACCAAAGATGGCAGGGCGCGGCTTTATTTCCGGGGTTTTGCGCGCAGGGTCGGATCGGCTTGCGTCGGGTCTTCGGGCCAGGGGTGTTTGGGGTAGCGACCGCGCATATCCTTGCGCACATCCGCATAGGACGACGCCCAGAAGCCGGGCACATCCATCGTGGTCTGGATCGGCTTTTGCCCCGGTGACAAGAACGTGACCCGCAAAGGGCGGCCTGCCACTGTGGGGTGTCGCGTGGTGCCGAACATTTCCTGCAGGCGCAGGGTGATTTCAGGGTGATCGCCGCTGTAATCAATCGGAACCACGCGACACCCCACAGTGGCAGGCCGCCCTTTGCGGGTCACGTTCTTGTCACCGGGGCAAAGATAGGACGAGCGTCGTGAGG
>JBCBCS010000121.1:0-10282 GCA_038530475.1 Pseudomonadota bacterium | reverse complement strand
AGCGCGCGTAGTTCTTCGGCCATGTGCTCGCGGAACTCTGCATCAAGCGCCCCAAGCGGTTCATCCATCATGAACGCTTTGGGTTCGCGCACGATGGCGCGGCCAAGGGCGACGCGCTGCGCCTCCCCGCCCGACAACGTGTGTGGAGCACGGTTGAGCAGCGCTTCGAGCCCCAACACGTTGATCACGGCCTCTTCCTGCGCCTGACCACCATAGCGCAGGTTCTTGAGAACGCTCAGATGAGGGAAAAGACGTGTGTCTTGAAAGACATAGCCGATGCCTCGTTTGTGGGGCGGCAGCCCCTTCAGATCGAGCCCGGCAAGGGTGATCGATGCCTCATCACAGGTAAGAAGACCTGCCAGCGCCCGAATGATTGAGGTTTTGCCGGAGCCCGACGGTCCAAAAAGTGCCGTGATCCCTGCTGGCGCAACCAAGGTCACATCCAGCGAAAAGCCCGGGTAGGCGTGACGAAGTGTTGCGGAGAGGCTCATACCGCGACCCGCCTTGCCGCGCGTTGCGCAAGCCATTCCGACACGATCAACGCGACCGCTGCGATGGCGATTGACAGGATGGCAAGACGCAGCGCCAAAGGCTCGCCGCCCGGACGGTCGAGCAAGCTGTCGATGGAGAGGGCCAGCGTCTGCGTCTCACCGGGGATATTGGAGACGAAGGTGATTGTCGCGCCGAACTCCCCCATCCCTTTCGCAAAGCCGAGCACCGCCCCAGCCAAAATGCCCGGCCATGCCAGCGGCAGTGTCACACTGCTCAGGATGCGCCAACGGGACGCGCCAAGGGTCGAGGCAGCTTCTTCCAAACCGGGATCGATCGCTTCGATCGACAGGCGCATGGCACGGACCATCAGCGGAAACCCCATGATCGCCGCAGCCAGCGCGGCCCCAGTCCAGCGGAACGCGAAGACGACGCCAAAGAGGGCTTCGAACGCTTCGCCCAAAGGACCGGTGCGGCCGAAGCCGAGCAAAAGCAAATACCCTGTCACGACGGGCGGCATTACCAGTGGCAAGTGCACCAAGATGTTGAGCACCTGTCGCCCCCAGAATTGCCCGCGCGCCAACGCGTAGGCGGCCGCAAAGCCGAACGGCAACGACCAGATCGTTGCCCAAAAAGCGACCTTCAGAGAAACAGCAAGCGCTGCCCATTCCGCGGGTCCAAGCCAATCGGTCACTGGGCAGCCTCCGCCCGGACAAAGCCCCACTCCGTCAGGACGTCTTGCCCATCCTCGGATGCGAGAAATTCAACGAACCCGGCACCTGAAGGCGTGAGGGAATAGGCCGGATAGAAGATGGCGCGGTGTGTTTCGGTCGGGAAGTTAAACGCCACCGAAAGATCAGGCATGGCCACCGCGTCAGAGGCGTATCCGACGCCGAACGGGACGTCGCCGGAGGCCACAAACCGCAGGGCGGCGCGCACATCGGCGGCCTGAACAACACGGCCCTCCAACTGCTCCCACAAGCCAAGCGCTGTCAAAGCGGCCTTCCCGTATTGCCCCGCCGGGACCGCTTCGACATCCGCCATGGCAAGGGGACTGTCCCCCAACGCCTGCGACAGCTGATCGATCGCGGAAAGCATTGGCGCGTCGGGATGTCCCAATAAAACAAGGCGGTTCCGGGCTACGATCACGGCTGCAGGAAGATTGATCTGTCCCGCCAACCAATACCCCCATTCCTCATCCGCGAGGATCACAGCGTCCGCTGGTGCGCCAGCAACGATCTGGCGCGCAACCGCTGACGTGCTGGCATAGACCGGTGTCACGCGGATACCGGTCATGTTCTCATAGACGTCTGTCGCGTCATCAATGGCGTCCTGCAGGCTTGCTGCGGCATAAATGAACACCCGGTCCTGGGCTGGCACCTGAGACACAAGGATCACAAGAAATGCCAAGGAAACAACGATGTGCCCCGTGATTCTTTGCCAAAGCGTTCGTTTTTCGTTAACGATGTTCATAGATAACAAATGCGCATCATTGCGCGATAAGAGCAACAGGCGGACAGGCGGATGAGAGGGTTGCAGCAGCAACCGATTGATCTCGGCGACGGAAGCAAGGTCGACTTGCGGACGCAATTTGCTGCGCTGTGTTACCGGCTCAAGGATGAGAAGCTGCAATTCTGTATTGTGACATCTCGTCGATCAGGCCGCTGGATCATTCCGAAAGGCTGGCCGCAAGATGGCGAAACGCCGATGGATGCCTCTGCCACCGAGGCCTTTGAAGAGGCTGGGGTAAAGGGCAAGGTTCATCCACGCCCCATCGGTGTCTTCAGCTACTACAAGGTCCGGTCCGAAGACGAATTGCCCTGCATCGCAGTGGTTTATCCGCTGAAAGTGAAAAAGGTGCTCAACCGTTGGCCCGAACGCAAGGAACGCAAGCGCAAGTGGGTCTCACGCAAGCGGGCTGCCGCGCTGGTGGATGATGCTGAGCTTCGGCAGATCATCCTAAAGTTCGATCCGGACGCGGTCTGACTGCGGCCACGGCGACCATTGCGCCTGCTAGGTCCAGCGCCTATTTCTAGCGCGATCGTCCGATTGAGGTTACATGATCCGTTACCAACTCAAATGCGCCGACGGGCACCAGTTTGAAAGCTGGTTCCAATCGTCAGATGCGTTTGACCGCCTGCAATCGGCGGGACGGGTGGAATGTGCCATCTGTGGCAATGCACAGGTGGAGCGGTCGTTGATGGCGCCTTCTGTTTCGCCCGCGCGCGGCAAGGCGCGGGAACCGTCATTGAGCCAACCCGCGACGGACACGGAAAAAGCTCTGGCGGCAATGCGCAAACATGTTGAGGACAACAGCGATTTTGTTGGCCTGAGCTTTGCGTCAGAGGCGCGCAAGATCCATGACGGTGACGCACCGGAGCGGGCGATCTACGGCGAGGCGAAACCCGAAGAAGCCAAGAAGCTCATCGAGGATGGTGTGCCCGTCGCACCGTTGCCGTTCATGCCAAAGCGCAAGGCGAACTAGATCAGCGGGCTAATGGCCCTCAAACGAACACAGCGCCTGCACCGACAGCCCCAACCCTTCGAGCTTTTTCCGCCCGCCCAGCTCTGGCAGGTCAATGATGAAGGCGCAGCCGATAACCTCAGCGCCCAATCGCTCCAACAATTTCACGCCAGCCTCGGCGGTCCCACCTGTCGCCAGCAAGTCGTCCACGACAAGCACCTTAGACCCGGCCGGGACCGCATCGTCGTGGATCTCCATGACCGCCTCACCATATTCGAGCGCATAAGCCTGCTCAATCGTCTGACCTGGCAGCTTTCCCTTCTTACGGATCGGCACGAAGCCCTTGCCCAATTGATGCGCAATCGCCCCACCAAGGATAAAGCCCCGCGCCTCAAGCCCTACGACCACATCGATGTTTTCCCCGGCATAAGGGGCCAGCATCTGATCAACGGTGATGCGCAGCCCGCGGGGGTCGGCAAACAAGGTGGTCACGTCCCGGAACATGATCCCCTCATGAGGAAAATCAGGGATGGTGCGGATGTAGTCTTTGACAGTTTTCATGTCGCTCCCTTAGCGGCCTGAATAATGGAGGCGCAGCGCCTCGCGGTCTTGCGGGCCAAGTTTGGCCACGCTGTTGCTGTCCTCTGAGAACACAGAGACATGGGTGTAGTACGGGTTGCGGATGTCGGTCATCAAGCCCATCGATTGCGTCAGTTCTTCGAGCATGATCGGCCCCGCCTGATCGAGCGGAATGTCGGCGGCAAACACGATGACTGCCTCTGTCAGATCGCGGTTCCAATCCCACCAAACCTGCACTTGCGCCGCCCCGATCGGAGTTCCGTCGAGGTCAGCGCGACCGGTCCGAGAGATAGCGTCGCCCGCGCGGATCGGTTGGAGGTAGATTTCAATTTCGGCCGTAGCGCTCTTCGACACCCTCTCAACGGTTAGGCCCGGCGCCGCGCTGTTGATCTGGGCAATGGCGTAATCGAGCGCGCGGTCCATCTCTTTCGCAAGGTCAACAGGATAGGCTGGTGGAATTGGCGCGAAGGTGACCCGTACCGTGGGCTTGTCCCAATGGATCTTTTCAGACTGACAGGTGTCACCCGGCGGAGCCGCGCAACTGACGAGACGGTAGAAATCAGCGTCAGACAATGGGCCATCAGTGACCACGTATTCCTGGGCGAACGCCGCCCCCGACCACAGCAGCGTGGCCAAAAGGTAGCCCCCAAATCTGATCACAAAACCCGCCCGGCTACAGCGTCGAGTTTCGCCAACAACGCCGGGTCGCGCTGCTCGGGCGCGGTCATGATCGCATGTTCCAGCGCTCGGTCGCAGCCATGAGGACAGTCTTCCCTCTCACCGCCCAGGCGCTGAGCAAGACCGACAACGGTCGCTTTGGCCGCCGCTGAATTCGCCCCGAGAGTCGAGATGATGTCGGTGATGTCGACGCTGCCATGGTCCGGATGCCAGCTGTCATAATCGGTGATCATGGCAACGGACGCGTAGCAAAGCTCTGCCTCGCGGGCGAGCTTGGCTTCGGGCATGTTCGTCATACCGATCACATCGCAGCCCCAGACCTCTCGGTAGAGCTTGCTTTCCGCCATCGAGGAAAACTGCGGCCCCTCCATTGCCAGATATGTGCCGCCACGGTGAACGGTGACGCCTGCGTCTTTGGCCGCTGCTTCGCAGGCATCCCCAAGGCGCGGACAGACGGGATGTGCCACGCTTACATGAGCGACGCAGCCGGTGCCGAAAAACGACTTCTCCCGCGCGAAGGTGCGGTCGATGAAGTCGCTGACGATGACGAAATCGCCCGGAGCCATTTCCTCCCGAAAGGACCCGCAAGCGGAGATTGAGATCACATCAGTCACACCAAGCCGTTTGAGCGCATCGATGTTGGCGCGGTAAGGCACAGTTGTGGGCGAATGCACGTGGCCACGGCCATGACGGGGGAGAAAGACCATCTCCGTGCCCTCAAGTGTCCCGGTCAGAAGCTGGTCCGACGGAGCCCCCCAAGGGCTGTCGACGGTCACCCAAGCGGGATCGGCAAGACCTTCAATCTCATATAACCCCGAACCGCCGATAATTCCGACTTTGGTCTTCATCCTATCCCCCGCGAAACGAGCCGTCTTTTGCTCAGCTTGCCGCGCCGGTCCCGGCTTGAAAAGACCAGAAATTGTCCTCTGCCAGCCCTATTTCAATCAAAGGGCGAACCCAGTGTGCACGCTATGAACGGATTGCGCACTTTCCGAATGGTCCCCTTACCCAGCTGGCCCACGGCGCTGGCTGCACTCGCGATGTGGTGCACTTGGTGGATCGCTGACCAGGTCCAGCCGCAAATCTGGGGGCTCACCCTCGGTCCGATTGCTCTCGCGCTGATTGCGCGGCAAGTCACATTCCCGTTGGTGAACATCGCACGCTCCGCCGCGGCCCGGCAGCAGTTTCGTCAAAGCCCCGGCGCCACGGCCTTTGCGTTGATTGCGGCGATCGGCCTGCCCCTCCTCGCCCTATTTCTTGAGGATGAACGACTGGCGCAAATTGCCTTCACGATTTTTGTGGCGGCGATGGGCCTCGCGCAGCTGTTTGTGCTGACGTATTGGCCGCAGGACCTCGGTCGCATTTCGGGCAGTTTCGGCACCAGAGGTGAAACGCGCGAAGGGGTTCATTTGATCCTTGGGCTGTCCCAACTTCTCTTGGCGCTGGGCGGGGCGGCTCTCATCGGGATGGGGGCCGAAGCCGCTTGGGTTGCGCTGATGTCGGTTGGACAGGTGATCTTCAAGTTCCTCGTCTACTGGATCGTCGTCCTTTGGATTCTAAGCCGTGACGAGGGCACCACATAGCGGCGTCCCGGCCAGCAGGGGTTGCGTCTAATCCGACATCCGCTATGTGGCACCGCAACCAAGCAAACATCAGGTGCCGCCCGTGCAGCAATCCATTTTCGCCAACCTCCGCGACCGGCTGGAGGAGGCCGACCTCAAACCCTCCGCCGCCAACCTCAACCCCACCCGCCTGCGGATTGAGGTTCTATCGGGCCTGACCGTCGCTCTCGCGCTGGTGCCAGAGGCTGTGGCCTTCGCGTTCGTCGCCGGGGTTGAGCCGCTTGTAGGCCTTTATGCCGCCTTCATCGTAGGGCTGATCACGGCGCTGATCGGCGGACGTCCGGGGATGATCTCCGGCGCGACAGGCGCGCTGGCCGTTGTGATGGTCAGCCTCGTGGCCCAGCACGGGGTAGAATACCTCTTTGCCACCGTGGTTCTGATGGGGCTCATTCAGCTTTTCGTAGGCATAATGCGCTGGGGCAAGTTCATCCGACTGGTGCCACACCCGGTGATGCTCGGTTTCGTAAATGGCCTGGCGATCGTGATCTTCCTCGCCCAACTTACGCAGTTTCAGGTGCCCGGCACCGCAGAGGCATCGGGCCATGGCATGTCCGGGGGCGAATGGCTTTCAGGCGCGCCGCTTTATCTGATGCTGGCGCTCACGGCAGTTACGATGGCGATTATCTGGATCTGGCCGCGCATCACCAACATCATCCCGGCGCCGCTGGCCGGCATCGCGATCGTTGCTGCCATCGTCATCGGCCTTGGCCTCGACGTGCCACTTGTGGGCGATCTGGCGAGCATCGAAGGCGGCTTCCCGCCCTTCCATATCCCGATGGTCCCGCTGACGCTTGAGACGTTCTACATCATTCTGCCCTACGCCCTCATCCTCGCCGCCATCGGCCTGATTGAGAGCTTGCTAACCCTCAACCTCGTCGGAGAAATCACCGGCAAACGCGGCGGCGCATCACAGGAATGCATCGCTCAAGGCGTCGCCAACACCGTGACCGGGTTCTTTGGCGGCATGGGCGGCTGCGCGATGATCGGTCAATCGATGATCAACGTGAAATCCGGTGGCCGCACCCGGATCGCCGGGACCGTCGCGGCGGTATTCCTGCTGCTGTTCATCCTCTTCGGATCCGGCCTAATCGAACAGATCCCGCTGGCCGCACTGGTCGGCGTGATGTTCATGGTCGTGATCGGCACATTCGCGTGGAACACGTTCCGCATTATGCGGAAAGTGCCGCTGACCGACGCCTTCGTCATCGTCCTTGTGACCGTCGTCACCGTGATGACCGACCTTGCTACGGCGGTCGTCGTCGGCGTGATCGTCTCAGCCCTGGCCTATGCGTGGGAAAACGCCCGCCGCATCTATGCGACCACCTACACGACGCCGGAAGGGGCGAAGGTCTACAAGATCAACGGCCCGCTGTTCTTTGGCTCATCTGACGGGTTCATTGAGCTCTTCCAGACCGATGACGACCCGCAAACTGTAATCGTCGATTTCGAAGGCTCCCGCGTCGCCGACCAATCCGCTCTGCAAGCGATTGAAGCCGTGGCGGCGAAATACGAAGCCCTCGGCAAGACGATCCAACTGCGCCACTTGACCCGCGACTGCCATAGGTTGCTCAGCAAAGCCGGGCACCTCGTGGTCGATAGTGACGATGACCCGGATTACCAGATCGCCGTGGATTACAGCGTTCGGACCGGCATCATCGGCGGGCATTAAAGCCGAACGGGATGGCGGGCGGGGCGATGTGCAGCACGCACGAGCGTCGCTCCGTCATTCCCCCGGTCTGTTAAGCTCAAACACCTCACGCACCACGGCGTAGTCGCGATATCCCATCCGGGCGAGCGGCTGGTAGCGGGTCACATCGAACCGCCCGTCCACGAGGCAATCGTCGCGCAGATGGACGCCGACGACCTCCCCGAACACCACAAAATTGCTCCGCCCCTCCAGTTCCACAATCTGCGTCATCCGGCATTCCAGCGCCGCCGGGGCCTTTGCCACACGCGCACAATCGATCATGGAACAGGCGGCTTTCTCGATCCCGGCATCGGCGAACTCGTCCACGTCCCGCCCCCACGGGCCGGAGGAGCGGTTCATCACATCGCGGGCCGCAAACTCGACGATATTCACACAGAACACTCCCGTCTCTCGGATGTTGCCAACGCTGTCCTTGGTGTCGCCCCGGTCATTCTTGGCGGAGGTCGAGGCGAACATCACCTGCGGTGGCACATAGGCCACGGCATTGAAGAACGAATAAGGTGCCAAGTTGTCCGCACCGTCCCTGTCCCGGCTGGAAATCCAGCCAATGGGCCGCGGCGTCACGACCGCGTTGAACGGGTTATGAGGCAGGCCGTGGCCGTCTTTGGGTTCATAGAACATCGCTTGTCTTCCAATCGTTTACGCAACACCTAGCGTCATGCTACGCCCATGACCACGGGGCGAAGACGAGGCGGGCCGTGCTCAGGCGGGAAACCAGGGATGATGAGGCAGAGGTCGAAGCGCTTTACGACAAGTGTTTCGCGCCAGGCCGAATGGCGTTGTCGTCCTATCGGCTGCGTGACGAGGTTCCGCCGGTTGCTGCCTTTTGTTCGGTGCTGCGCAACGACGATGGCACGTTGGGTGGCGCGATCCGCTGCTGGCCAGCGCGGGTTGAGACCCATCCCGTCTTGCTGCTGGGTCCGGTCGCGGTCCATCCGATCCGACAAGGCGAAGGGCTTGGCGGCTTCATGATCCGTGATGTTCTGGACCGCGCGCCGGATGCCGGGTGGGACCGTGTTCTGCTTGTGGGTGATGCCCCCTATTACGAGCGATTTGGCTTTAAGAAGGTGAACGGCGTCGTCATGCCACCGCCGACCAACCCGGACCGCGTGCTCGGCTTTGGCGCATGGGCAGGCATACGGGGCCGCGTGCGCAAAGAGCTTGGTTGATTGAAAATGCGACCATATCCCCCCATCTTTCAGGTATGACAGCGCCTCAACACCCCATGAAAGTCGTCAATCCAGATGACCCACCTGCCCCTTTGACAGACGCGGCACAGGAGGCCATTCGGGCTCTGGCGCTGCGCCAATACCGCTCGAACGGACTGCTCATGCAGGTCGTGTCCTTTGTCGGGGGGCAGGTTGAGGACGGGATGAAAATGCTGCCCGACGCGACGCGCAAACGCCTTGATGGAGCGGCGACGCGGGCGCTCAGGGCCAGCTATGACGCGGCCGGTCGCTCGCGGGGCGGGCTGGGACGGCTGGTTGCGACGGATCGGGCGCACAAGGCGCTGGCATCCGTGTCCGGAGCAATTGGTGGTTTTGGTGGATTGCCGACCGCCCTTGCAGAACTGCCCTTGGCGACGACCGTCATCTTCCGCGCGGTGCAACGCATTGCCGATGAATATGGCGAAGACCCGATGGCGGCCGAAACCCGTGCCCAGTGTCTGCATGTCTTTGGCAAAGGTGGCGCGGATGACAGTGATGACGGCATCGACACCTCGTTCATCGGGGCACGGCTCGGGCTGTCGGGCGTGGCGATCAACAAACTGATCAGCAAGGTGGCTCCCCGATTTGCGACGGTCCTTGGCCAGAAACTGGCCAGTCAGACCGTCCCGATCCTTGGTGCGGCGGCAGGCGCAGGGACAAATTTTGCCTTCGTGAACTACTACACCGAAATAGCGCATGTGCATTTTGGCCTGCGCAAGCTCGCCCGCACCCACGGCGCCGAACCCGTCAGCGACGCCTTCCACGCTGAGCTTGCGCGGCTCAAGCAACCGCTGCTCCGGGCCTGACTTCACCAAAAGCTGAACAGATGTTGATTGGCCTCTGCGCCACTTCCCCGCAAGCTGCGCAGGATCCGACCCACAGCCAGAGGCCGCCCCATGTCCCGCTTTCGCCTTCGTTCGCTTCTTGATGTCTCTCTCTTGAGCCTCGCCTTGATCAGTCCAGCCGCCGCGCAGGACGCGGTGAGCGTGCCGGATTACGTGCTTGAAGAATTCGGCGCGCCGCCGGCGATCCCCACCGGTGATCTGTCACCGGAACTCGCAGACGCGGTGCACATCGTCTTTGTTGACAGTGTCGAACAATCGCTCTGGGGCGCGCCACAGCAGGAGGCGTTGCAGATCGTTGCA
Organism: Pseudomonadota bacterium; assembly: GCA_038530475.1. Taxonomy (GTDB): domain Bacteria; phylum Pseudomonadota; class Alphaproteobacteria; order Rhodobacterales; family Rhodobacteraceae; genus Octadecabacter. The sequence goes on along the minus strand of JBCBCS010000121.1, from coordinate 389 downwards.
GCCTCCGGCGATCCGCGCCTCGCTTGGATCATTTCTGACATGATGCGATTCACCTGGCGGGCGAGCTTTGATGACGCGCTGGCCGAGGCAGCGGCGGGCCTTCTGGGCATCGAATACACCCAACCGCGCCGCTGGGATGAGGTGACCAACCATCTCATCGCGTGGGATATCCCCGCCTATCCGGGCTACCTGCCGCACAAACGCGCGATCTTCACCCATTTCGTCCCCGGCTGGGAGGAGATCTTTGTCGAAGGCGACATCGACTGGCGGATGGTGTCCTGGGGCGGAGTGCTGATCGATGACCGGCCCTTCGGCACCACCGAAGAGCCCTGCAACTGCATCCCCGCTGCCGACAACCCTGAGGTCGAGACGGCGGAGGAGGCAACATG
>JBCBCS010000120.1:0-10413 GCA_038530475.1 Pseudomonadota bacterium | reverse complement strand
GTGGTCGAAAGTGCCGTGCGCAGGGTCCATCATGTCGCCTGCTTTGAACGTGATGCGACGACGCAGGTTGCCGGGGCAACGCGCCTCTGCGATCTTGATGAGCTCGGGTGAGATGTCGACGGCCACGACCTCGGCGCCACGCTCAGCCAAGGCGACGGACTTCGCGCCCGTGCCACAACCTGCATCCAGTACGCGCAGACCCGTCAGGTCCTTTGGCAACTGACCCAGCATGATGTCACGCATTTTGTCGCGGCCAGCACGCACCGTCGCCCGGATGCCCGAAACCGGCGCGTCCGAGGTCAACTGCTCCCATGTTTTGGTCGCAGTCCGGTCGAAATAGTGTTCGACCCGCGATCTGGTGGCCTCATAGGTCAATCAATCAAATCCCAGCAGTTCAAAGATGTCGCGGTCTTCCAGCGGCTCAGGGGCAAGCGGCTCTGTTCCGGCATAAAGTGTCTCAGCAAGACGGATATATTCGGTCTGACAGGCGGCGATGTCGTCATCGAGGTCCATCTCAAAAAGCGTCTTCTTCTTCAGACGGGAACGCCGGATCGCGTCAACGTCGGGCATATGCGCGATGCGCTTGAACCCGACCGTGTCGCAGAAGCGGTCAACCTCATCGGTGTCCTTGGAGCGGTTGGCGACACATCCTGCGAGGCGGACTTTGTAGTTCTTTGACTTGGCCTGAACGGCGGCGATGATCCGGTTCATCGCGTAGATGCTGTCGAAATCATTGGCCGTGACGATCAGTGCCCGGTCGGCATGCTGCAATGGTGCTGCAAAGCCACCGCAGACCACGTCACCCAAGACGTCAAAGATCACAACATCCGTGTCTTCCAGAAGGTGGTGCTGCTTGAGCAGCTTCACCGTCTGACCCACCACATACCCACCACAGCCCGTACCCGCGGGCGGACCACCCGCCTCAACGCACTTCACACCGCCGTAGCCTTCGGTCACGAAGTCTTCCGCGCGGAGCTCTTCTGGATGAAAATCGACCTCTTTGAGGATATCGATGACTGTCGGCTGCAACTGGCCCGTCAGCGTGAACGTGCTGTCATGCTTTGGATCACACCCGATCTGCAGCACGCGCTTTCCAAGCTTGGAAAACGCTGCCGACAGGTTCGAAGAGGTCGTCGATTTGCCGATCCCGCCCTTGCCGTAGACCGAAAAGACCTTGGCGCCTTCGATCTGCGCTGTCGGATCCTGATGCACCTGGACGGAACCTTCTCCGTCTTGGCCGCGCAGGATGGGGGGTGTTTTATCGAGTGCCATTCGGTGTTCCTTCCCGGCTATTCTGCCGCAATCCCTTCGAGCCGGTCTTCAAGCGCGTCTGCCGCGTCCTGAAGGCCTGCCAATGTGTCTTCATCCGGCTGCCAGTAGTTCCGGTCCGAGGCCTCAAGCAGGCGCGACGCCATGCGCACGCTGGCCTGAGGATTCAGCGCGGCCAGCCGCTCACGCATCTCCGGATCGAGGACGAACGTCTCGCTCAGTCTTTGGTAAACCCACGGTTCAACCTCACCGGTGGTGGCGGACCAGCCGAGCGTGTTGGTGATATGCGCCTCAATCTGCCGGACGCCTTCGTGGCCGTGATCGAGCAGCGCTTCGTAGAAACGCGGGTTCAACGCGCGGCTGCGCGTCTCAAGCGCGACTTGGTCCTGCAGGGTGCGCACCTTGGCCGCCCCGCGGGTCTGGTCGCCGATATAGACCGCAGCACTCTCGCCCCCCTTTGCGCGCTTCACCGCGCGGGCGATGCCCCCGAGCGTGTCGAAGTAATGATCGACAGTGGTGACACCAAGCTCCACGGATTCGAGGTTCTGATAGGCCACATCGACGTCTTTCAACGCGGCTTGCAAAAGCTCTCCGTGTTTGCTGACTGTGCCATCGACACCGTAGGCAAAGCTCTTGCGGGCCTCATACGCATCGGCAAGCTCGTCTTCCTCTCCGAAGGTAGAGCTATCGACGAGGCTGTTCACGTTCGACCCATAGGCCCCTTCCGCGTTGGAAAAGACCCGCAGAGCGGCGGTCTGCAAATCACAGCCCATCTGCTCGGCGTAGGTCAGGGCATGGGCGCGGATAAAGTTCATCTCAAGCGGTTCATCGGCCTCAGCCGCCTTGAGCGAAGCTTCGGCCAGCATCCGGGTTTGCAGCGGCAACAAGTCTCTGAATATGCCTGAAAGCGTCATGATGACGTCGATCCGGGGGCGGCCAAGCTGTTCGAGCGGGATGAGGTCTGCGCCGCTGAGGCGGCCAAAATTGTCAAAGCGCGGCACGGCCCCAATGAGGCTGAGCGCCTGCGCGATCGGCCCGCCGTCGGATTTGATATTGTCCGAGCCCCACAACACCAAAGCAACCGTCCGCGGCAATGTCTGGTGCGTTTCCAGCAGCAATTGAGCCTGTTTTGCCCCATCTGCCATCGCGAACGCCGTCGGCATGCGAAACGGATCAAACGCATGGATGTTGCGCCCTGTCGGTAGGATCTCGGGCGATCTGATCACATCACCGCCCGGCACAGGCGCGATATACTTGGCTGACAGGGCACGCATGAGGCCATCAAGCTCACCATCGGCCGTCAGTTTATGACGTGCAGCCTCGCGCGCGTCGGGGCTGTCAAAGACCATAAGGTCAAGCATCGCCTCGGCGTTTGCATCGGACATCGGTTTGCCAACGACATGCAGGCCATCCGTGATCAAGGCGTCTTCGGTGTCGAGCAATGCCAACCACAGCGCGTCTGGTGCCGTGCCGTCCATGTCAACTGCCTGGGCCTGATCGGCAATCAATGTCTCTAACTCAGCCCGATCCGGGTCGTCGCCAGGCAAAGCGCGCCAGCGGCTCAGGCTGTCCTTCAGCTCAGCCAGGCCCTTATAGAGACCTGCCGATTGCAGCGGTGGCGTCAGATGCGTGATCGTTACCGCGCCGGAACGCCGTTTGGCCAACGTCGCCTCAGACGGGTTGTTGGCCGCATAAAGGTAGACGTTCGGCACCTCACCGATCAGCCGGTCCGGCCAATCCCGCACGCCGAGACCCGCCTGTTTGCCCGGCATGAATTCAAGCGCACCGTGCATCCCGAAATGAAGCAAGGCATCGGCCTGAAAGGTGTTGCGGAGCCACAGATAGAACTGCGCGAAAGCATGGGTGGGCGCAAAGCCGGTTTCAAACAAAAGGCGCATCGGATCGCCTTCGTAGCCAAAGGTCGGCTGCACGCCGACAAAGACCTGACCAAAATGTGCGCCAAGGATGAAAACACCGCGTCCGTCGGATTGCACCTTGCCCGGCGCAGGCCCCCAAACAGACTCTATTGCAGCCAAAGGCGGTGTGTTTGCGACGATATGATCGGCACTGACGTGATCGACGACGTTCGCCTCTTGGCCGTACTGGGCGGCGTTTCCTTGCAGGACAGCGGCGCGCAAAGCTTCGACATCCGCGGGCAGCTCCACGTCATAGCCGTCCCGTTTCATCCGGGTCAGCGTGTTAAATAGACTTTCAAAGACAGACAGGTAAGCCGCCGTTCCGACAGCACCGGCATTTGGCGGAAAACCAAAAAGCACAATCCCGATCTTCTTGTCGGCATTGGCTTTGCGCCGCAATCTCGCGATCCGCGCTGTCTTTTCCGCGAGGCTTTCGATCCGTTCGGGGCACGGCGCCATCGCTTTATCGGCAACCGCAGTACAGCGAAGAGAGCAACCGGCGCAGCCCTCAGGCCCGTGTCGACCCGCAAAGACAGTCGGGTTGGTCGCGCCGTCAATTTCCGGCAACGCGACAAGCATCGTCGTCTCAACAGGGCCAAGCCCATGACCGCTTTGGGCCCATTGGCCCAGCGTCTGAAACTCCAAAGGTTGCGCGTTGATATAGGGCACATCGTGGTGTGTTAGGGTCTCAATCGCGGCATCACTGTCGTTGTAGGCAGGACCACCCACGAGGCTGAACCCGGTCAGGGACACGACCGCATCGACATCTTCGAAGAACCCATCCATGGCCGGGCGCCCATCGAGACCACCGGCAAAAGCTGGTACCGGTGTCAGCCCTTTTGCCTCAAACGCGCGGATCACTGCGTCGTAATGGGCGGTGTCCCCGGCAAGGATGTAGGACCGGAGCATCAAGACACCAACGCGCGGCCCCCGCCCCTGAGGCAGATCTGCAAGGTTGGTGGTGATCCCGATTCCGGGCAGATCCGGATGATAGAGGCCAAGGTCCGGGTAGTCTTTGGGCGCCTCAACCCGGATCCCGTTCCAATCGGCGCGCCCTGCATAACGGCTGAGCAGCATCCGTAACATCTGTTCGATGTTCTCGTCCGATCCGCCGAGCCAATATTGCATGCACAGGAACCAGGCGCGTAGATCCTGCGCCTTGCCCGGAATAAGTCGGAGGATTTTGGGCAGACGCCGCAGCATTTTCATCTGCTTGGCCCCGGATTTGCCGGACGGTGCCCCCTTGCCGCGCAGCTTCTTGAGCAACTGAACAGCCGCCGAAGCAGGCTTGGACATATCCAGGTCGCCCATCTTCGTGAGCTGAACGATTTCCTGATCCGCAACCACCCCAACAAAGGCATCCAGCGCCTCCCGCCGCGCCATAAGTTCCGGAACGATGGCCTTTAGCTGGCTTTCGAGGAAGATCAGGTTTCCAACGATCATATTGGCCTGCGCCACAGCGGCTTTGCAGGCTGCCAGCGCCTCAGGGTTCGCTTCCCATTCGGCGGCGGCAAAGACCTCAACCCGCAACCCAGGAAACGCCGCTGCAAGCCGAGGCGTCAAACGCGCAATCGGACCCGCCGCATGGTGGTCCAACGTGACAATGACGACCCGGTAGTCCGGACGACCGTCAGGATATGTCAGTTCATCGCGCAAAGTGGGCCTTTGCCTCGTAGAGAGTGTCGATCGAGATTTCATGGACGCCACGTTCAGCGGCGTAATGTTCGGTGTTACGACGGGCTTTGCCGCGCACGAAGAATGGGATTTTGCGAAGTTCTTTCTCAGCGTCGGCCAGCCAGATCACATTGTCTGGGCCTTCCGTGGGCGCCGGAACCTCAGCGATTTCAACCCGCTCCTTGGCTTTGTGTCCGTGGTGACTCGCGCCGGCATCATCGTGAAATTCGAAGTCCTCACGGAACATATGCAACAGGTGTTCTTCCAGCCCCATGACAAGCGGATGGACCCATGTGTCGAAGATCACGTTGGCGCCCTCAAAACCCATTTGCGGTGAGTAGCGGGCCGGGAAATCCTGCACATGCACAGGAGCAGAAATGACGGCACACGGGATGCCCAAGCGCTTGCCGATGTGGCGTTCCATTTGAGTGCCGAGGATCATCTCCGGCTGGAGCTTTTCGATCGCCTCTTCGACCTCAAGGTAATCATCCGTGATCAAAGCCTCGACGCCAAATTCCTTGGCGGTTTTGCGAATGTCGCGGGCCATTTCGCGGTTGAAGCACCCCATTCCACAGACGTCGAAGCCCATCTCATCCCGTGCGATACGCGCGGCGGCCTTGACGTGCGTGCCATCGCCGAAAAGGAACACGCGTTTACCGGTGAGGTAAGTGCTGTCGACGGACGCCGCGTACCACGGCTGACGCAAACGGCTGTCATCCGCCTTGACCGGAAGGCCGGTGATTTGACTGACTTCAGCCAGAAAATTCCAGGTCGCACCAACGCCGATTGGCACGATCTTCGTGTAAGGCTGATCTAGCTCACGCTCCATCCACCGGGCCGCGCTTTCGGCAGTTTCCGGATACATGAGAACGTTGAAATGGGCCTGGCCGAGCTTGGCAATGTCAGACGGAGTTGCTGTCATTGGGGCAACGACGTTCACGCCAACACCCATATCGGACAGCAGTCCGGTCAATTCTTCGATGTCATCGCGGTGACGGAACCCAAGGCCCGTTGGTCCGATTAGGTTACATGTGATCCTATCGGTCTTTCTCATCGGACGGGCCAAATGCCGAACGATCTGAAAGAAGGTCTCATCCGCGCCGAAGTTTTCCTTGCGCTGGTAGCTCGGAAGTTCGAGTGGGATCACGGGAATGTCGAAGCCCATCGTCTCAGCAAGGCCTGCGGGATCGTCCTGGATCAGCTCTGCGGTGCAGGAGGCACCAACGATGATTGCTTCTGGCTTGAACCGATCGACAGCATCCTGACAGGCGTCTTTGAACAGATGTGCCGTGTCTGCCCCAAGATCGCGGGCCTGAAAGGTGGTGTAGCTGACCGGTGGACGATGATTGCGCCGTTCGATCATGGTGAAAAGAAGATCGGCGTAGGTGTCGCCTTGCGGCGCGTGCAGAACGTAGTGCAGCCCCTTCATGCCAGTCGCAACCCGCATGGCCCCCACGTGGGGCGGGCCTTCGTATGTCCAGACCGAAAGTTTCATTCTGCGGCCTCCAGTCCCAGGATGCCGCGGCGACGGACGGGACGGCTGAATAGGCCAGCAAGATCCCCGGCCTGTTCGTAAAAATGGACTGGCGTGAAGACGAGCTCGATCGCCCACTTGGTCGTCATGCCCTCTGCCTCAAGCGGATTGGCTAGGCCGAGGCCGCAGACTGTCAGGTCAGGATGCGCTGCACGAACGCGGTCGAGTTGCTTGTTCACGTCCTGCCCTTCGGAAATTACAGGACCCGCAGGGAGCAGGTCGAGGTCCGGCCCGTGGATGGCGTCGTGCAAATAGGGTTGCCCAACTTCAATTGGTTCCATTCCGCATTCGCGGGCCAGGAACCGCGCCAACGGGACCTCCATTTGGCTGTCCGGCAACATAAAGAGCGACTTGCCGCGCAGAACTTCGGAGGCTTGGGCGACCGCTGCGCGAGCGCGGGCGCGGGGTGCATCTGTCACCATGCTGAACGTCGCTTGATCGATCCCAAACTCTGCGGCAATTGCCGCAAGCCAAGCGGTGGTTCCTTCTTCGCCATATGGGAACGGCGCTGGCAGGTGGCGAGCACCTCGTCTTAGCAGCGCAGCGTGGGTTTCACCGAGGAATGGTTGGGTTAATGCAAAAACGGTGTTCGGACCCAGCGCGATTTCGTCTGCCGCTGTTCGGGTCGGCAGACATCGCACTGTCTCGATCCCCAAACCACCCAAGAGAGAGAGCATCTGGTCTTCGACGACATCCGGCAGGGCGCCAACGACCACAAGCTGGCGCGCATCGGTTTCTGGCAAGACCGGCACCATAGAGGCGAGGCACGCATCTTCGCCTTCGGTGAAGGTCGTTTCGATTCCCGATCCGCTGAAATTGAGGACCCGAACCGAGGGCCCGTGGACCTGAGTGAGTCGTTCGGCCGCTTTTGCTAGGTCGAGCTTGATCACTTCTGAAGGACACGATCCCACGAGGAACAGCTGCTTGATGTCCGGTCTGCGGGCAAGCAATCTGTCAACTTGAGCATCCAGTTCGTCCTGCGCGTCCTTCAGCCCAGCCAAATCACCCTCTTCGAGAATCGCCGTGGCGAATCGAGGCTCAGCAAAGATCATCACTCCGGCGGCTGACTGCAAAAGGTGCGCGCAGGTCCGGGAACCGACGACCAAAAAGAAGGCGTCCTGCATTTTTCTGTGGAGCCAGATGATGCCGGTCAGCCCGCAAAAAACCTCTCGCTGGCCCCTTTCCTTCAGCACCGGTGTTTCGCGGCAGCCGCCGCCGGTCGGAGGGGTCGGTTGATAGGTCATGCCATCGCCTCGGCATCGAGCCTCGCGCGGCGCAGTTTCAGAACGAATTGGGCGGCATTTACAACGTAAGCGGCATACGCTGCTAATGCGATCCACATTAACGTGTCGGGCGACCAGCCCGAAGCGAATAGGCCATACAAATAAAGAGTGTGTAGGAAAATCACACCGAAGCTGAACACGTCCTCCCAGAAGAAGGCGTCAGCAAAAAGATATTGTCCGAAGACGACTTTCTCCCAGATCGCACCGGTCACCATGATGAGGTAGAGAAGGGCCGTTTTCGCGACCACACTCTGGGTCGCGATGACATAACCGTCGCCGGTCGCCAGATACCGCAGGACGAGGACAAAAGAGATCAAAAAGACGACAAATTGCAACGGCGCCAGGAGCCCTTGAATGAGGGTCCAATAGGTGGCGTCCCGACGCGCACGCTCGGCGTCTGAATAGAGCTGAGGGGTCGGTGATTTTGACCCGCGACTATTGGGCATTTTGGTTGGTTCCCTGGCGTCTCATTGACTGAAAGTCTACGCCCGCCAAGGGCTAAGTGTCAATTTGGATTTACACTTGCTAAGTTTACACTTACCGCCGGATGCTCAAAGGTATGAGCTTCGTTTTTTCACTAGAAACTTGGATGTTTCGCAGCCCAAGCGAACTGGGCCGAGCGCGATCTGTCAATCACCTTTGACAATTTCCAGCTTATCGATCAGGATACAGCATGCTCTCGCATACCGTTTCATCAAAGGTGAACGGGCGACAAGGCTGAGAGCCGGAGATGAATGATGGCCGAGAAGTCCAGTTCGGATCGAGACCCAATCCTGTCTGGGCCAGGTAGCGCATCCGTCGATGCGCTGGCGTCGCGTGCGCTCAATCTTGTGGCGGCTCGCAACGCGCGGCTGGCCAATCAACTCGACTATGCTGCCGCCGCGCGACTGCACGACGCGGCGGTGGGATATTCCCGCGAAGACGTTGCATCTGTCATTGCGGACATGCGCGCAAACGGGATCGCGGCAGATGTCATTGCTGATTTGTATATCCCACATGCGGCACGCGTGATGGGGGACGAGTGGTGCGAAGATCGGATGAGTTTTGCCCGCGTGACGATCGGGACTGCCCGCTTGCAATCAGCGCTTCGCGGTTTGGGGGAACATTGGTCCTCATACGATGCGGATGTGGACCCCAATGACGCGCGTGCGGTGATCGTGATTGTTGTGAAGGATTCCTTCCACACGCTTGGCGCCATGGTTTTGTGCGGACAGCTTCGTCGGCTTGGTTTGTCTGTTCGATTGAGCCTCGGTGCATCCGACGGTGAACTGCGTACGATCTTCAAATCAACGGAATTTGATGCCGCGCTCATATCAGCCAATGAGTCTGAAACCCTTGATTCATTGCGCAAAGTTGTGGAATTAATACGGTCAACGGCTGCATCATGCCCGCCGATCATCGTCGGAGGCGGAATACTCGACCTCGACATTGATGTTCAATCGGCGACAGGCGCAGATTTCGCAACCAAGGATCCTATTGAGGCACTGAAGCTTTGCGGTCTTACAAAAACAATTCGCAAGATAGCGATACCGCAGCAGCGGCGAGGCTAACCGGTGAGGGCCGGGCCAGCAAACAGAGCGGCCCGATGACGCCGCGGGGAACCAAATACTGGGACACTGGATCCATTCCATTAATTGCGCCTGAGATGCTTGGTGACATCATTGCGGCCTTGGCTGATATCGCAATCGTCATCGATGAACATGCAACGATTGCTTCGATTATCACCAGCCCAGATTTTGGCCTGCCAGAAGGATCGGACAGTTGGATCGACAGGCCCTTCACATCGATTCTGCGCGTAGAGAGTATCCCGAAGTTTGAACGCGCCATGAGCGCTTTTCTCAATGAGGAAACGCTGACAAATCCCGTTCAATTGAACCATGCTGAGAATGACGTCGACCTCAGTTTTCCGGTTAACTACACGTTCCACAAAGTGGGGCCGGACGGATCGATCCTGCTGCTTGGCCGCGATTTGCGCCCCATCTCTGAGATGCAGCAACAGCTTGTGAAAGCGCAGATCGCGCTTGAGCAAGATTATGAGCAGCAGCGAGAATATGACACGCGCTTTCGTGTCCTGATGGAGTCCAACCGCGACCCGGTTGTGTTTGTTTCGCTCAGTTCAGGGCGGATCACAGAAGCAAACAATATCGCAGCACGGCTATTGGGTCGTGAGCGAAACGACCTGATTGGGGCGCCGTTTGCTCAGGAATTTGACGGTCGACGCAAGTCAGAGCTGATGGACGCACTATCGGCAAGCGCGCTGTCAGAAGGGCCGTCCACGATTTCGGTCCAATCCCGCAAAGGTCGAAAGACAATTCGACTTTCACCAACCTTGTTCAGAGCCGCCGGCGATCGGATCATGCTCTGCCGGCTGGAGCTGAACGAGGGTGAAGGTGCATCGACCAGCCAGCTGACTGAGGGCCTGATGGGCCTCTTCGATCAAGGGGCCGACGCTATAGCATTCACGGACGGCCAAGGCGAAATCCTATCCGTCAATGACGCGTTTCTTGAATTGACCGACACCGCCCACAGCTTGAACGTCAAAGGCCGGTCACTGGGCGATTACCTTCAGCGCGGTCAGGTCGACCTGAAAGTGCTGCTCGAAAACGCGGCACGGGTTGGGCATATCAGGCTTTATTCAACGAAATTGAGCGGTGAATTTAGCGCTCCACGAATGGTCGAAATCTCCGCCACTTATCTGAGCGATGCCGAGAACCCCGGCTACGCCTTCATTCTGCGC
>JBCBCS010000119.1:0-10469 GCA_038530475.1 Pseudomonadota bacterium | reverse complement strand
CAGCGGAAGAAGATCGCGTTGCACCCCTTCGCGGGACACGTCGGCCCCGCGCGCATCGGCATTGCGGCAGACCTTGTCGATCTCGTCGAGGAACACGATGCCGTTTTGCGCAACGTTTTCCATCGCGGTCTTAGTGACGGTTTCATCATCCAGAAGCTTGTCCGCCTCATCTGCGATCAGCAGATCATAGCTTTCGGCGACGGTGACACGTTTCTTAACAGTGCGCCCACCAAAGGCCTTTCCGAAGATCGACCCGAGGTCCATCGCGCCGCCCATGCCCGGGGGTTGGCCGGGGATTTCAAGCCCGCCCATCGGATTGGATGTATCGGTCAGCTCAAGCTCAATAACGGTGCTATCCAGTTCACCGCTCTTGAGTTTCTTGCGGAACATGTCGCGGGTGCCAGACCGGGCATCGTCACCGGCGATGGCGGTGATGACGCGTTCTTCTGCAGCCTCATGGGCTTTCTGTTTCACATCTTCGCGCATGTAGTCGCGGGTCTGAGTAATAGCGGCTTCGACCAGATCTCGGACGATTTGTTCCACATCGCGTCCGACATAGCCGACCTCAGTAAACTTCGTCGCCTCGACCTTGATGAACGGCGCACGGGCGAGTTTGGCCAGGCGACGGGAGATTTCCGTCTTACCCACACCTGTCGGTCCGATCATCAGGATATTCTTGGGGTAAACCTCATCCCGCAGGTCATCGCCCAGTTGTTTACGCCGCCAACGGTTGCGTAAGGCCACGGCGACGGCGCGTTTGGCGTCCTTCTGACCGATGATGAACCGGTCGAGTTCAGATACGATTTCGCGGGGGGTGAGGTCAGTCATTCTTGATGGTTTCCACGGTCAGATTGCCATTGGTGTAAACGCAAATATCGGCGGCGATGGCCATGGCGCGGCGTGCCACGTCCTCAGCAGAGAGGTCAGAGTCCATAAGTGCGCGGCCAGCGGCGAGCGCGTAATTCCCGCCTGATCCAATGGCAGTCACGTCGTACTCCGGTTCCAAGACGTCACCAGCGCCTGTGATCACGAACAGGTCTTTTCCGTCGCTCACTATCAGCATCGCTTCGAGTTTCTGGAGGTACTTGTCCGTACGCCAGTCCTTGGCGAGCTCAACCGACGCCCTCGCCAACTGCCCCGGTGTCGCCTCAAGCTTTTTCTCCAGCCGCTCAAGGAGCGTAAACGCATCTGCGGTTGATCCGGCAAATCCGGCCACGACGTCATTTCCACCCGGAGAAAGACGACGGACCTTCTTGGCCGTTCCTTTCATCACTGTCTGGCCCACTGAGACTTGACCGTCGCCCGCGATCACAACTTCGCCGCCCTTACGGACGCCGATAATCGTTGTGCCGTGCCAATTGGGAAAACTTTCATCCGCCATGATGGCTCCTTCCTCGTGTCGTAAGACCATATGGCCGCGCTGGGCGTTCACCACAAGGTTCCAACGAAAAAGGGCGCCCCAATGGGACGCCCTTTTGCAATACTTCGAGTCTTCAGATGCTTTCTTCGATCCAGCCTTGCAGCGCGGCCTTTGGGGCTGCGCCCGTTTTGTTGGACACGACTTCTCCGTTCTTGAACATGAACAGGGCGGGAATGCCGCGAACGCCCATTTGCGCAGGGGAATTCGGGTTTTCGTCAACGTTGACTTTGACGATTTTCACCTTGCCGTCCATTTCGGCTGATAGCTCCTCAAGGGCTGGGCCGATCTGTTTACAGGGGCCACACCATTCCGCCCAGAAATCCACAACAACTGGAATGTCGGACTGACGCACTTCGGCGTCAAAAGTTGCGTCGGTTACTGCTACGGTGGCCATCGGCTCTCTCTCCTGAGATGTGTGTTGGACCGGGAAGGTATGGACCCGTTGCACCATCGTCAAGGGATGCTCACGCGGGCGAGAGCGGCGTCCATCAAGGCGTCGGGGAGGAGGGTCATTTCGCCGGTCCGTGTCCACAATAGCGCAGCGCGGATTGGCTTTTCGGGGAAAAGCAGACGAACGGCATCGCGATAGGCTGCCATCTGACGGATCAGACCCTCTGGCGTTTCTTCCGGTGTGTTGGGCACTATGCGATTGGATTTGTAGTCGAGGATCCAGACGGCGTCGTCACGGTCCACGAGCCTGTCGATGATGCCATAAATGCGTTGGCCCTCCAACGTCGGAAGGCATGCTGTAATCGGGACTTCTGCAAGGCCGTCTGAGAATATCCAGCGACTGTGTTCGGCTTCAATCAAATTTAACGCCTCGTTCAGAAGCTCGGTCGGATCCGAGATCAACGCGGCATCTGGGTGGGCCGCGATCAAGGAGGATCCTGAATCACTGCGGCGTTCAGACGATAGGCCTGGAAGCAGTTCGAGCAGCATATGGATGACCCGGCCCCAAGCCAAGGCGGCGTCCGATTCCTCATCATGGGTGTCCCCCGGAAGAATCTTTGCGCCGCCAAGTTCAGAAGGTGAAATCGGATCGAACTGCTTTTCGATCGGCGGAAGCGTTGAAGGGAAATGGATCACCTCTGGACGCTCTTCTTGGCGGGTCGGTTCAATCAATGGTCGGACCACTCATGCCGGTAGAAGCGGGTGATTATACCGGTCGGTCCGTCAAGTGTGACACTGTCGAGATGGCTGAGCGCATGTTTCACCGTCGCGTGCCAGCTGTGTTGGGGGTCGGCCGTTTTGCTTTCGGTCTCACCTGCGGCCGCCACGATCAACCAATTCTCCGCCCTGGTCAGAGCAACATAGAGCAGGCGCCTCCGTTCGCGCGCCTGGCTGAGAACCACATCTTGCTGAAGGGCTCGCACGTCATCCGGCATGTTTGCACTTCTGGGCTTCCAGATGGTCGTCTCACCATCGGCAAGCAATTCGTCTCGTGCCTGAGAATTTCGCTTGGCGGAATCGGGCAAGATCACGATTGGCGCTTCCAGCCCTTTTGCCCCGTGGACTGTCATAACGCGAAGGCGATCACCGGCGTTGTCGACCTGGCGCTTTATCTCCACATCCTCGGTCTGCATCCAAGAGATGAAGCCGGTGAGGCTCGGAACATCTGCTTGTTCGTAGGACAAGGCCTGAGCAAGGAGTGCATCGATTCCATCCTCAGCCTCTTGTCCCAGCCGCGCGAGCAGGTTTCGTCGCCCGTCATGTCGAAGGAGGATACGATTGATCAGATCATAAGGCCGTAAAAAGTCAGACTGATCCCTGAGGTCCCTCAGGACCGACACAGTCTCAGCGTGGTCAACGGATTTCCGCAACGCCTCCCACAGCGTTTGGCGCTCGGGTCTGGGCTGAGCGAGGTCGTAGAGTTCCTTTTCTGACCATCCAAACAATGGTGACTTGAGCGCCTCTGCCAAGGACAGGTCATCTTCGGGCAAGGCAAGGAACCGCAAAAGAGACGAGATATCTTTGACTGCAAGCTCGCCACCAAGACGGAGCCGATCAGCACCCGCGATTTGAAGATCGGCTCGCTTGCAGGCTGAGATGATCTCAGAGAACAGATCAGACCGCCTCTGAACGAGGATCAGAAAGTCCCCTTCAGTAATAGGTCGGCGCGACCAAATTTTGGTTTCCTTGTCAAAAACAGGTAGGGTTTCATTGGCGATGATGCGCTTGATCTCGTCGGCAATTGCTTTGGCGAGGCGGACCTTCTCGTTGGTTTCGCCGACCGTGTCGATTGGATCGTCCCACTCCTTTTCTTCGGGCCCTTTAATCTTGGGGATCGGCTCCCAAAGGTCGACCCGTCCGGGCATTTCAGAATGAAAGGCAAGATGGGTGGGTTCAGCGCCAATACCGTCCAGCATCGGGCCCGTAAACACCTGATCAACAAGGCGCAAAATCGCCTCGGATGATCTGAATGAATACTGCAATTCGCGGTTATATAGTGTCTGTTTAGCCCGTTCGAGACGGTCTGAAAAATAGTCGCGCATTCGATCAAATCCATCAGGATCAGCGCCTTGAAAGGAATAGATCGATTGCTTTTTGTCTCCGACGACAAACAGGGTGCGTTGACGGTCTGACCGCGATCCTTCGCCTGTGCTAAATTCCTGCGTCAAAAGTCGAATGATGTCCCATTGTTCAGGCGACGTGTCCTGGGCCTCATCAACGAGGACATGATCGACACCGCCGTCCAGTCGGAACAGCACCCATTGGGCAACAACCGGGTCTTCCAGAAGTGCTTTCGCCTTACCGATCAGATCATCGAAGTCGAGCATCGCGCGACTGGTCTTGCGGGCTTCATATCGTTCAACAAAAACTGACGCGAAGTCGTAGAGTGCTCTTGTTCGTTTGTATGTCTCCCAGCGCAGGCGCAAATCGCGTCCTTCGGCCACCCGTTCCATCAGATCGTTGAGCGCGTCAGTGATCGCGGGGTTTGCCTCGCGCACCGCCTTGGTCGGAAAACTTCCAACCTTCGGCCCAAAAGGGGTTTTCGCGCTGTCGCCGAAGAGAAACACAGTTTCGAGAACAGGAAGCGCGTTTATGTCGAGAGGTTGAGAGAGGTCGAGACTTGAAAGAGTTGCTGCCGCTTTCTGATCAGTCGTGCCAGAGGGCTGACATATCGTGACGACATCGCTGATGGTCACGTTATCCTGGGCCGTCAGGATGGTGGCGACCACCGCATCGTCGGTGGCATTTGATGGCAGATCAAAAGTCAGGCCGAGCTTGGCATCGCTGGGAGGGTTCAGGAAAGCACCTTTCCGGCCAGTGACCGCAGTAAGGAACGTACCGATCTCAGCGCCAGTGAAGTGCTTGGCGAACGTCGCCATGATCTCCGGTTCCGCGTTTGCCAACTCATCAAGGACGTCACTTCGCAACAGGTCAGCGGCGCGATCTTCCATCTCTTGAAATTGTGGGCTGATCCCTGCCTCACGGGGGAAGCGACGTAGTATTCCCGCGCAGAACGAATGGATCGTTTGGATTTTCAACCCGCCGGGGGTTTCGATCGCCGCCGCAAACAGGGTGCGCGCCCGCCGAACATTCGCGACGGAGATGGTGGTGTCGTCGCCCAGATCGGTCAACGCGCGCCGCAATTTTCCTTCTGGCAGCATTGCCCATTCTCCAAGGCGCTTGAACAGACGATTCTGCATCTCTGACGCCGCGGCTTTGGTGTAAGTCAGGCAGAGAATGTTTTCTGGACGTGTTCCCTCCAATAACAAACGGGCAACGCGGTCCGTCAGGACGCGCGTTTTGCCAGACCCTGCATTGGCTGAGAGCCAGTTCGATTGGGTTGGAGTGGCCGCTTCGATCTGGCGTAGGGTCGCATCGTCGAGAGTCATGTCAGATCCTCTGGATCGGGCAGATGCGTTTCATCCCATTCGCCATAGCGCGCCAGGTGATCGTACGGACCTTCATGCGTCAGGCGCTCGTTTGCTGAGCGCGATGTGTATCCCTTCGCCGGGTTTCGCCACTTTTTTATGAGGCCGGCGAACCGTCGGAGTGTTTCATCAGGAGGAGATTTATCGAGCGGCGCGCGCTGGTTTTTCAGGTCGCTTCCCAGTCCGATGAACATCGCCTCGGCAGTAGGCCGCCGTCCTACTGGTTTGAACGCGCCTTGCTGAACCATTCCAGCTTCGAGAAGCAGTTGTTTGTCGAAATGAATTTGCTGGTTCGAAGTGGGCGCAGTGCCGGTCTTGTAATCGTATATCAAAGCCTCCCCGTTCTCAGTCAGGTCGATGCGGTCAGCGTATCCGGTAAGGACAAAGTCAAGATCTGGAAAGGGAAGCTCTCCCCGAATTTCAGTGTCTATGTTGGCTGAATTGGCCTGTCTCTCAATCTCTTCGCTAAGGAAATGGCCTGTAAAACCTTGTATCTTCGCACGCCATAAACTGCGCATTGCGGGCCATGGGCAGTCGGCGTCAAGGACATCATCTGCGATCTTAATCAGACGATTAGCGGCCTTGGGCGAGGCAGGATCAACTTGCTCTTTAATGAACCGTTCGAGGATCTCGTGAATAATAGTTCCGCGAAGTGGCGCGTCAGCGATTTGCGTCAACGGATCCAGTTTGGACAGTTTCAACACATGTCGCGCATAGATCGCATAAGGATCGCGGATGAGTGTCTTAATCTGGGTGACCGACAATGACTTGGGTCGCACATCCGAGGGTGGGGCTGGTGAGGGGCGTGGCGCCGGATCCGCGCTTGTCGTCGGTTCAGACAACGCCTTTGCCGTTTCCAGCCAAACCTGCCCTCGCATGCGCATTGACTCCAAGCAGTCTGGCCCGCCCTGATCCTTCAACCCGCCCAAAAGGTTTGTCAGACGGTTGATCCAGCGTGACGGTACGGTTTCAGCCTCGTCTGAACGGATCGCGCGGCTGATTACAACTTTCTTGGCACACACTGCTTGCTGGTAGTCATGGGCGCTCAAACCGATGCGTCGCTCAGGCAGCAACAGACCCGCCTGTTGCCGCATGGACCGGTTCAACCAAGGGTCTGGCGCAGCAGCTTCTGGCCAAGTGCCGTCGTTCATCCCTCCCAAGATGACAAGGTCCGTTGATTGTACGCGCGCTTCGAGTGTCCCCCAGATCAGAACTTTCGGATGGCCGATATCAGGGTTGCGCACTTCACCCCCGGCCAAGACGCGTTGAACGAGCCGTCGATAATCATGGGCGTTCATCGTCCCGCCTGCATCCGCGTGGCGCTCCAGCTCGGACATGATCCTGAACGCTTCACGTCCCGCATCCTTTTTCCAAAGCTCACCTTCATTTTCAGCACCGAGCCCGTCTGACAAAGCATTGGCGACGTTGAGGTGACGCTCGACGTGGTCGGTTAACGAGAGATCGCCAGCCTCAAAGCCGAATAGGGAATTCGAAAGCCAATCGACCCAATCACGCCGAGATGGATGTTTGTCGGCAGATTTTTCTGCCCAAAGGTGCAGACTGTCATGCGACGGAAAAGGGGGCCCGTTCCGCCTTAGTTCAAGTTCAAGCGCGTTGGTGTTAAGGATGTGGGTATTGCGATCACTGTCACCTGTATTGGTGAGCGGGTGGCGCAAAAGGACCAGAAGCAGTTCGGCGGTCAAAGGTCCTGTAAAAAGATCAGCAACATGCCTTAGGAAACGCCCCGGCGCTGTTAGGTGCAACGGTCGTCCTGCGCTGTCATCCGGAGTAATCCGCCACCGATCCAGGGCGGCCGTGACTTGTCGGGTGAGCACGCGGTCCGGCGTTATGAGAGCGGCGGTCTGACCATCCTCGACCGCTTGTCGGAGGCGGACCGCGATGGCGTCTGCTTCTGCACGAGGAGTCGGAGCTTCAATAAGTGCGATGTCTTGGGTTGCTCTTGGCAGATCGTTCAACTGGGCACCCTCGGTGATCCACTGATCCGTTACGGGCGCGGGTCGAAGAGAAAGCGAGATAAGCTTGTTGCGCTCGGGCCGTTCAGAGGCTGATCCGTGCCAAAGCGGGATGTCTAACGGATCAATACTGAGCCTGTCGCAATATGCTTTGAAGCGGTATTGCGGATGGTCTTCACTGCTTTCCGGCTGCAACCCATTCCAAATGTCCGACGGTAATTCAGTGTCGAACCCCGGCAGGATGACAGCACCCTGCGGAAGTTGTGCAACTGCTTCCATCAACAGGGATGTTGTTCCGCGCGATCCAGTTGAACCCGCGATAAGAATTGGATCCTTCGGTGGCGATTTTTGCCATCCGGCCACAAGTTCTTCGACAACACGACGTTGTCGGCCTTCAGCATCCAACGCTTCGTCATCATCGAAATAGCGCTGAACAAGTGTTAGGAATTGCAGTGACCTTTGCCAATGGCCAGACTGATCTTCCACATCTAATGAGGCGATTGTTTCTGGTGGCACACCTTCGCCTTGCATCTCGGACATGAGGGCGACCAAAGCGTCGCTCAATTCAAACGCTGAGCCTTCATCGCCAAGTGTCGGGTCCGCTTTCAAGAAAGCCTTAACGAGCTGCGCAATCTCAAGTTTTCGTCGCAGGGGCGATTGTGCGGGCGGTATGTCGTCTATTCCTGCCATCTCGCCGATATCGGTAATAAGGCTGATCCGCGGCAGCAGCGTAGTAGGTCCGGTTTGAAAAAGGGACCGAAGACGTCGCTGCATCCGCCGAGTGTTCACGAAAATTCTGACCTTGGCGACATCGAGCGGGTTCAAGGGCTCAAACAATTTGATGAGCCCCGCATGGAAAGATGCAGAAAAGTCGGTGCCGATCGGGACGGCGAAGACCCGAGGCGATTTCTGATCCTCAAACATCGGCACCCTTTCGCAGAACAGCTTCTGCCAAAGGGATCGCGTCGGGGTATCCCACATCGCACCACTGACCGTCGTAAATGGCACCAAAGAGCGTGCCACGCTGCAACATACCAGTCCAAAGCGACCACATGGAGAAGGTGGTGTCAGAGATGTCGGTCAATCGTTCTGTTCTGATGATTTGTGCTCCAGTGTAGACAAAACCGGGCCCCTTTGTGAGCCGTCCATCTGTGCCGCGATCAAATCCGCTTGTTCCGTGATGCCCAATCGCATTCTCGCGACGCACCAGGAGGAGGAGTCCCTCCATTCTGTCGGGTTCCCACGCGTTGCGAAGCACTGACAGCGCCGTCTCTTTTGTCCAAACCGCGTCAGTGTTCAGCGTATAAACTGGATCTCCCTGAAGTAGTGGCAACGCATGTTTCAGACCACCACCCGTATCGCGCAGCAGATCAGTTTCATCGGAGATGAGGACGTCGCTGCCATGCAGGTGTTTGCGCAACTGATCGGCGCGATAATGCACATTGGCGACTTGATGGAGTCCGTGACACAAATCGCGGGCGTGATCGATCAGCGCTCGCCCATCGACCCGTATCAGCGGCTTGGGCATCGTATCGGTTAGAGGCGCCATACGCGTTCCAAATCCCGCAGCGAACAATAGGACAGAGCTGGGAGGCCCTTGGTTCATGGTTACGCACTCTCAAGGAAAAGACGGGTTATGAGGGGCCGAAGGGGTGCTGCAATATCGGGTTTGAGATCTTCGGCAATGTAACGACGGACACGGGGAAGAAGTGCTTCGTACTGACGTTTTCGATCTCGTTTGGCCAAGCGACTGAAAATTCCGAGGATGCGCACGTTACGCTGGATCGCAATAATATGGAAAGCCTCTCGAAACCGTTCGGTGTCGTCCGTCATCTCCTTGATCAGGATTGGCACCAATTGGGGGTCAACATCACGGCGCGCATCCCTCAAGAGTGAGGCAAGATCATAGGCCGGGTGGGTGACGAAGGCATCCTGAAAGTCCAGAAGGCCGATCCGGTCTGTTCCGGCTTTGTTGGGTCGCCAGATCAGGTTCTCTGAATGGAAATCACGCAAAGAGAGACACTTTGGTTGCGGATCGATCTTCTCCATCACCTCGGTCATCAGTCCTGTCAAATCGGCACGTTCTTGATCGGTGGCGTCGACAGCAACCCAATCGAACGCCACAGCAATCATGTCTCCCGCGACGGTGGGTGTCATCACTGGAAGGCATTTGGGAGGCGGCGCGCTTCCGATCTTCAGCAATACGTCGGTTGTTGCCTGATAGAGCGATATCTCATCCCCAGGCGATTGAACCAGATGCTGCGCCATATCGGTTGGCCCGAGGTCTTCGAGGCATAGCAATCCAAGGGTTTCGTCCCAATCATGTACAATCGGAGCGCAGAGACCGAGGGACCGCAAGTGCTCGGCTAAGACGACGAAACTCTCTTGTGAACCGCAGCTGTCTGGTGGAGCATCCATCAGGATCAGGGGTTCGTCCGAGGGGTGAATAAGTCGCGCGTAAGATCGCGCAGATGCGTCCCCTTGGATCGCCTCAACCGTTCGGTCTGCCCACGGCGACTGGGCAAGCCACTCAGCTATCAATTGATCACGCAATTTCCACAAACCCCTTGAGCCGTTCGGTCCAAGCATCGGAGAACGTCAAGACGGCCTTGTGATTGGTAGAGCCAACCGAAAGTGCAATCCTAAGAGCGTCGGGTGGAATCATCTCACCCAAGAGTTCTGGCCATTCAATGACCGTAATTGCCGTATCGAATGCATCAATCAAACCCAGTTCTATCGCTTCTTGCGGGTCGGTCAGGCGGTAGAGATCTGCATGCCAGACATCGCAATTTCCAAGCTCGTAGGTTTGGACGAGCGTGAATGTCGGAGAGGGGACTTCAAGGTCTTGAACCCCTGCTAGTGACCTTATGAATGCGCGGGCAAGAAACGATTTTCCCGATCCGATTTCACCCGTCAGCAGGAGGCAATCGCCCGGCCTTGAGGTCTCGGCCAGAGCCTGAGCCAAAGTGATCGTGTGGTCTTCGGTCGGTAGATTCAGGGTCACCTCAGGCATGCCATATCATGGAATGCACGCGGACTGCCCGCAAGCGCATTCAGGAGTGACGCGCCCTCTCGTAGGTTGGGTCAATTTCGGAAATTTCGACAGATTCCGCGTCCTCGCTTCCGATCCGTATAAACGTAACTTGATGCTGCCCGTCTGGAACGGACAGGTGTGGCTGGACTCCCATCTTGAACTCC
>JBCBCS010000118.1:0-10485 GCA_038530475.1 Pseudomonadota bacterium | reverse complement strand
GGTCCGCTGAACCGGTTCGGTGTCCGGCGTAGGTGCGGTCGTGTGGGAAGGCTCTGGCAGTGCGGCGGCGGCTTCCGATAGTGTAACATCTCCAGCGGTCAGCGCATCGACCGCATCCGCAAGGATCGCTCGTTGATCCTTAAGGGACCAAGCCTCGTCCTGTGTTTCCATAAAGAGGGTCACAGCCACATTGGCCCGTTCTTCCACGGCCATGACACTGGGATCGATTTCCTTTGCAATTGCGATGATCTGGCTCAGCGGCGAGGCTGACGGTTCAGATTGCAGGAGCGCGGTCATTTGAAAAACCTCCCAAAGATACTTTTCGGTGCGGTGTCGGATGGATCTGATTTTCGGTCTGTCCGGTGCCGTTGAACGTCTTTCCAGATCGCCTCGATCGGTTTTGCCATTGAAGATTTGCGCTGGTGTTGAACCAGCGGCACGCCAGCGCGCTGCGCTTTGGCCAAAGCGGCGTCACAGCGCGGCAATTGGGCCGTGATCGACAGCCCGAGCGTCTTTTCAATGTCCTTGACGGACAGTGAGGCGTCTTTGCGCAAGTCCGAGAGAACCGGCAGGATCAGGGTATCGCTGCTCTCCGTCTTGATCTGATTGATCAGTCGCGTCGCCGCGTTCACTCCGGCAAAGCCCGGTGGCAGGACCAGCGCGATCACATCGAATTGCGTCGCAAGCTCGGCACGTTTCAAGAGCGTTGTCCGGGGCAAGTCTGTGACGACCAGGTCGAAATGATCGCGAAGGCGTGGGATCAGGCTCATCAAGCCAGCCTCGTATTGATCCGCGGATTGGCCGATGTGAATGTGGTTGGAATAGAATGCCAAAGTGTCGGAGATCTGATCCATCGTAGCGCTGATGAATGTGTGATCGATCCGATCCGGCGACATCAAAGCTTCGAAAAACCCCCGCGTTTCATCGCGGTCCAAATCGATGGCCTGCGTTCCGAACACCAAATCCGCATCCAGCAAAGCCGTCTTGAGTGGGCTGCGATTGAGGGCGGAAAGGTGCACGGCGAAGTTTTGGGCAAGTGTACTTGCCCCGACGCCGCCCGTGCATCCGACCACCGCAACGGATGGCGATTTGATCGGATCAACGTGTGGCTCAGGCAAAGGCGCCGCGGGCGCCGGCCATGTCGACAGGATATCATCGGCACTGGCCGTGACCGAGAAGTATTCCAACGCGCCTGCCTGTCGCAACCTGCGGTAAGACGCCAGATCATCAAGGTCACCTAAGACGATGACATCTGCGTCGGCATCCTTGAGCTCCTCAAGACACTCGCATGCCATTTCAACGGACAGCGTTCCCAGCTCAGCCAGAATGACCTTCCCCGCAAACCTCGCAGTTGCGACACGCGCGGCACCGGACAGCCCACCGCCATGAAGAACCGGATCGCTGGACCCGGTGGCCGTCAGAACGGACCTCGCCAATCTGGCACCGGCGTCCGAGCTGACATAGGCCATGTCCGGCTTGAAAAGGGGACTCGTTGCGTCAAAGGGCATGTATGTCATTCCCGCCTTGTGCATCGTCGAGCTGAAAGAAGTGGTTAAGCCGTGCGCATTTGGCAGGACGCGCACGGCGATCGTTTGGTTTGTGTTAGGACGGGTCAGTGATGCCTTCGGCGGTGAGCGCATCGCTCATCGTGGTGAAGCCCGCATTGGTCTGACCGCCGAGCGTGGCGATGGTCCCGACAATGACCGCGCCGATCAGGGCGGCGAACAGGCCGTATTCGATTGCGGTTGCGCCGTCTTCGTCTTTGGCAAAGGTGCGGGCGAAGAGTTGGATGGCTTTTCGGGTCGGTTTCATTGGGGTGTCTCGCTTCGTTTTCAGTTTCAGGGTGTGGGGTCGGTGTGACCCGGCATGTCCTGAACGTGAGCGAAACTGATGGGCGCTGATATCCGTCGACGGTCGCACGGCCCCATGTAAGACCCTTGGTGGCAGCCCAATCATACCAAGGTCGTACGGGGTCATGCCGCAAATCAGGCCAATGAAGGCGACAGTATGACAGCGCGGATGGTTGCGCGCATCGATGACACCGTGGCGGCAAGAACGCGCCTTGTTCTAAGAACGTGGACGCGCGGGCCCTTTGCGTAAACGTGTCCTTGAACCCGATTCTGCGCATCAAGTTCGACCTTTCTGCAGGAAGGAGAATCGCTACAACTGGGGCGCATGGCGATTGATTTTTCACCGGCGTGGTTTCTGGCCCCCCTCTTGGCAGCCACTGTCCTTTACGATCTGCGTTTCATGCGTCTGCCCAACGTTTTGGCGTTGTGCTTTGTTGCGGTGTTCCTGGGCAGTGCGATCGGAGCAGCGGAATGGACTGATCTGCTTTGGCCCGTCAGCGTGGCACTACTGGTGCTTCTTGGCGGGATGGCCGCGAACGCTGCGGGATTTGTGGGTGGCGGCGACGTTAAAGTGACGGCGGCTTTGCTGTTGTCAGTGCCGACAGATCAGCTCTTGAGCTTTGCCTTTTTGCTCTGCTGCACAACCTTTGGCGGCATCGTGTGTTTGTTGCTCTTGCGGCGGGCGATCGGGCGACCAGACAGTGCGTGGAAGGCGCTGAGACCGGGGGAACGTTACCCGCTCGGCGTTTCAATTGGCAGTGCAGGTTTGATCCTGCTTGCGCTGGGCTGAACCTTCGTTTTCAGTCGCGTCAGGCTGCAGGGGACGGGAGGACGCGATGCAGGAGTATTGGCGCAACTATATCGACGGCGCGTGGGTCGACGGTGGGGCAGGTCGCATCGACATCCAAAACCCGGCCACCGGTGAGGTCATAGCCACGCAGGCCTGTGCCGATGCAGGCGACGTGGACCGCGCGGTCACGGCGGCACGTCGGGTGCACCTCAGCGGTGTCCTGAGTGATCTGCGACCCGTCGAACGTGGTCGCATGGTGCAGGCCATGGGGCGTTACTTGCTGGATCACGCCGATGAAATTGCAGAGGTCCTGACGCTGGAACAGGGCAAGCCGCTCTGGGAGGCTCATATCGAAGTGAAAGGCGCCGCCCGCTATTTCGAATATTATGGCAATCAGGCGGAAACCGTCGAAGGCCGCTCCATCCCGCTCGGGAAGAATTACTTCGACTTCACCACCTATGAGCCCTTCGGCGTCTCTGCCCAGATCATCCCGTGGAATTATCCGCTTGAGATGACCGCGCGGTCCTTGTCCGCCGCAATCGCCACGGGCAATACGGTTGTCGTCAAAACGCCAGAGCTGACGCCGCTGACGAACGCATGGTTTGCTCATGCTGCCGAAGCGGTCGGTCTGCCCAAAGGGGCGGTGAACATCCTGTGTGGTTGGGGGCATGAAGCGGGAGCCGCCTTGTCAGCGCACCCGCTTGTCAATCAGGTCGTCTTCACCGGCTCCGTCAAAACCGGGATCGCAATCGCAACGGCAGCGGCGCAGAATGTGGTGCCGTGTGTGCTTGAACTCGGCGGCAAATCCGCGGCCATCGTCCACGAGGATGCGGACCTCGCCGCGTTTGAGAATGATGTGCGCTGGGGTATCTATTTCAACGCAGGCCAGGTCTGCTCCGCGATGAGCCGCGTGATCGTTCATGACAGCGTCAAGGATGAGCTTGTCGACCGGATGGAACGCGTCGCCAAATCCCTGACCGTCAAAGCGGGGTTCGAGCAGCCAGACTACGGGCCGACGATGGGCGCGATGGTGTCGGAGCCTCAGCGCGATCGCGCCGAAGGGATGGTCGCGCATGCGGTAGCGGCGGGGGCGAAACTCATCACCGGTGGTCGCAAGGTCGGCAATGTAGGCGCCTTCCTCGAACCCACTGTGCTGAGCGACGTCACATCCGATATGACCATCGCTCAGGAAGAAGTGTTCGGGCCCGTCGTCTCAGTCCTGTCATTCAAGGACGATGCCGAGGCCTTAGAGATCGCCAACGGCACGCCCTATGGCCTTGTGGGCGGCGTATTCACCAAAGACCTCGACCGGGCGACCCATGCAGCCCGCCACATCCGCGCGGGCCAAGTCTTCGTCAATGAGTGGTTCGCGGGTGGGGTGGAGACTCCCTTCGGCGGCTACGGAAAATCCGGCTACGGCCGCGAAAAGGGGCGTGAGGCGCTTTGGAATTACGTGCAGACAAAAAACATTGCGATTTCTTTGAAGGGATAAACCATGAGCGAATTTGACGAAGACCTGTTTCTGATCGGGCTTGAGCAGCGCAAGCGCACCTTGGGGGCCGAATATGTCGAAAAGAACCTTGCCGCCGCCGACGATTTCACGCGTCCCTTTCAGGAAGCGATGACAGCATGGTGCTGGGGCTTTGGTTGGGGCGATGAAGCGATCGACGCCAAGACCCGCTCAATGATGAATCTCTCGATGATCGGTGCGCTGGGCAAGATGCACGAATGGGAAATCCATTGCCGGGGTGCCATCAACAACGGCGTCACGAAGGAAGAGATCCGCGCGATCATTCATGTTGTGGGCATCTACTGCGGCGTTCCGCAGGCGCTGGAATGCTTCCGGGTGGCCAAGAAGGTGCTGGACGATCAGTGACCCGCGGTTGCTGAGCTGATCCCGAACCCCCCGACGAGGATCAGGCTCACCGCCCAGACCACATCAAGGTTCAGCCATGTCTTGCTCAGGAACTTGAGCCCCAGCCACAGATAAATGACGACCGCGATGATGCCGCCTGCCAGCGTCATCGCGATCGTGTGGGCAAGGGCGACAAGGAACGCGGTGACGATGTTGTTGCCCATCAGGCTTTGCGCGGCGAGGTGGCCGGTGTCGTCCGGCGCAATCGCGCAGAGCCCCAGATAGATCGGCACCAGCATCAGCCCCGCGCCGTGCGCCATCGCGGCCAGAAAGGACCACAACCCCAGCTTCGCCGGATGGATCCGGGCGAGGATTTTGGGGTGTCGGCGGTTGATAAGCAGATACACCCCCATCGCCACGACGATGAGGCCCGCGACCACGCGGATTTCCACTTCCCATTGCACCAAAACGACCATGAGCGAGAACGGCAACAATATCCCGATCATCGCCAGGAAATGCCCGGTGGCGAGCATTGCGAGGGACCGTGGCATCGCTTTGGGTGTCTGCTCCATCAATGCGGATGACACAGCCAGCGGCCAGCCCATCCCGGGGTTCAGCCCGTGATAGACGCCAGACAGGATGACGGCGCCCCAAAGCGCCGCCATCGATGTCAGTTCAAATCCCACCGGTTCAGGTCAGGCCGACGGGTAGCAGAAGCTGTCGGTCGAACAATCCCCGCCCTCAAGCCGGATCTGGTGGGACCGGATGCCTTTGGGGAAGTCGATGTAGAAATCGGGATCAAGGTGGAACCCGTTTTCATCATTGTGGGCCATGACCATCTGACCACCTTCGTCATCCGGATAGAACTGATCGTCCCATGTGGAATAGAGCGAGTTGGTCCAGTAGACCCGCTTCCCGTCGCGGCTGATCTCAACCATCTGGGGCCCGTATACGAAGGGCTTGCCATTGGGGTGTTTGGCCCCGCGCGCGATCCCGCCAAGCTCCACCTTGCCGGCGAGCACAGGGTTCATCGGATCGCTTACGTCGTACTGATGCAACTCTCCCAGACCCCAGCAAGACACGTAGAGGTAATTGTCATCGAGGCTGAGGTCGATATCCGTCACCAGCGGCGGCACAGCCTCAAACCCCTGCAGAAGCGGCGGCAGGTTCTCGGCCTTCTCAGGACGCGGATCGATGGTGATCGTCTTCTTGGCCTGCCATTTGCCGTCATCATCGCGCCACCATGTGAAGATCGCACCTTGCAGGTTGGTCGTGTCGACGACCACACCGCAGAAGCCATAGGACTTCTTGGGATCGTGGGCAGGACGGATTTCCAGTGCCATCTGGTAGTTCTCACCAAAGTCGATGGTCTGGACGTTCTTGCGTGCGCGCAGGTCCCAGAAATGGATCGAATGGCCGTATTTGTTGCTCAGCAGATCCTCTGGCACGACGCCGTTTTCAAACTGCGGCGGCAGACCCCATTCGGAACTTACCATGTAGTTCTGCGGCAGGTTCCACCAGAAATCGTAATGCTTGTCCTGCGGGCCGCGATCCATCTCATACTGGCCGATGATTTCGAACGTTTCGCAATCCATGATGAAAATGCCCGGAGGGCCATCAGTCCCATCCTCGCCACCACCGCCAAGGGTTGAGACATAGATGCCTTCGGGGCCGCAATGGATCGTGTGCGGGCGGGAATAGCCGGTCTTCTCAAAAATCTCTTCCGGTTCGATCACTTTGTGGATCTTCGCCTTCAGCGGCTCTTTGACATCAATGATGTAAATGCGCGACGACCGGATACCCGGCACGATCAGGTAACGACGTTCAAGAAAGGCATGACCCGACAGCGGGGACAGCGAGGAGGAACAGGCGTTCCAGCCAAAATGATGAAATTCGTCGCCTTTGGTTGGCACGATGACCTGATGCACGATTTCGCCATAGGTATCTGATTTTGGATTCAGGTCGACGACCGCGATTCCGTCGGATTGTGAGCCGTCAGCGCTGAGCATGACGGTGAAGCCATAATTCTCAACCGGCGCTTCCATTGCGATCCTTGGAGATGCGTAAAATGTCGGATCTGGTCTTAGGTTCATGTTATTCCTCCCAAAAAAACTGCAAACTATGCAGTTTTGCTGCAAACTCAATTTGAGCTTCACGCGCCGATGGCTTCCTCCCCGGACGCAATTGTCCGACGCACACGGGGCGGCTTGCCTTCCCCGACGGAAAGGCTAACCCAAGGTTATGGAGCCTCAAAGAACTTTGGTGTGTGTCTCAGCGCGAGACCGCCGATTGTTCAGACGAGGGCAACGAGTTTTGATCATAATCTTTCGCAATATCAAGGTTGCGATACGGTCAGACCATCCCGCACATGAACGCCCTTACGCCAAGCCAGACTGAGCCGCCGAGCCGCGGAGTCGGCTGTCAGTGGTTCGAAATCAGGCACCCGGTGAGCGGGATTGACCGGAGCGCTCTTTCCAACCAACTGAAATTGTATGCTTTATTTCACCCATAAGTCCAAAATTTATGAACGTTTGAGACCAGTCAGTATGAGGATTGACGCTTCGTCGCTTCGGTTCCTATCCTCAAGCTGCATTTTTGCAGCCGAAGAACGGGTTTCGTGAGACGGCGGGGGATGCTTGAAAAGGGCGCTGCGCGATGTGGCGCTGAACAAAAAGCAACAAACAACGGGGATCTGATATGATCAAAACAACTCTGCGCGCTGCCCTGCTCGGCGCCGTGGCCACCATGGGCGGCACAGCTGCCATGGCCGACGGTCACGCCATCACGGTTGGCTACTTCCTTGAATGGCCGATGCCGTTCCAGTTTGCGAAGGTCAACGGCACCTACGAAGAAGCCCTCGGCATGGAAATCAACTGGGTGTCCTTCGACACCGGCACCGCGATGTCCGCAGCCATGGCCTCCGGCGACGTTCAGTTGAGCGTGTCCCAAGGTGTGCCGCCGTTCGTGGTCGCGACCTCCGCTGGTCAGGACCTGCAGATGCTCGACGTCGCTGTGTCCTACGCTGACAACGACAACTGCGTCGTCCGCTCTGACCTCGAAATCGATGCCTCCACCGCTGGTGATCTGGCAGGCTCCAAGGTTGCTGTGCCGCTCGGTACGGCTGCTCATTACGGCTTCCTGCGTCAGATGGACCACTTCGGTGTGGACCTCGCGTCGCTCGAAATCGTTGACATGGCGCCGCCCGATGGCGCTGCTGCAATCGCTCAGGGCTCCGTCGACATGATGTGTGGCTGGGGTGGCTCGCTGCGCCGCGCGCTTGAGCATGGCAACACGCTACTCACCGGCGACGAAAAGACCGAGCTCGGCATCCTCGTCTTCGACGTGACCTCCGGCCCGACGGACTGGATCGCTGAGAACGAAGAAACCGTTGCGAAATTCCTCGCGGTGACGGCGGAAGCCAACGCCATGTGGAACGCTGGCGACATGCAGGACGAAATGCTGCCGGTCATCGCCAACGACGCCGGTATGGATGTCGATGCAACGGCCGCCACGATGGCCACCTTCGTCTTCCCGGACGTGGACAGCCAGCTGGGTGACGCATGGCTCGGCGCTGCTGCTCCGTCCTTCCTGAAGGGTGTGGCTGACGTGTTCGTCGAAAGCGGTTCCATCGATGCGTCCCTGGACAGCTACGAGTCCAACATCAACACAGGTCCGCTGGCATCCGCCAACGACATGTAAACAAGACCCGAGGGGCCGCGGTCGTCGCGGCCCCTCACGTATATCTTAGTTTCCCATCCACCTTGATCCCTAAGAGGCCCACCATGTCCGGCTTGGCCATCGACAATATTTCCATGCGGTTCGAATTGCCCAATGGCGGCCATGTTCAGGCGCTCAAGGACGTATCGCTCAACCTCAAGCAGGGGGAGCTTCTGAGCGTTCTGGGACCGTCAGGTTGCGGCAAGACGACCCTTCTCAACATCGTGGCAGGCTTCCTTGCCCCCACAGGCGGCGAGGTGCGGATCAATGATCACGCCGTTGAAGGCCCCGACAAGGAACGCGGTATGGTGTTCCAACAAGGTGCACTTTTCGAATGGATGTCCGTTCGCGACAATGTCAGCTTCGGGCCGCGCATGGCCGGCAAAAAGAAGAGCGACTACATGGGCAATGTGGACCATCTGCTCGACGTGGTCGGCCTGCAGGATTTCAAGGAAAAGATGGTCTATGAACTGTCCGGCGGGATGCAGCAGCGTGTGGCTTTGGCCCGCTGCCTCGCGAATGACCCCGACGTGATCCTCATGGATGAACCGCTGGGCGCGCTTGACGCGCTGACCCGCGAAAAGATGCAAGGTCTGGTCCTCAAGCTTTGGAAAGAGACCGGCAAGACGATCATCCTCATCACCCACTCCGTGGAGGAGGCTCTGTTGCTGGGCGAACGCCTGCTGGTGATGGCGCCGCGTCCGGGTCGCATCCACAAGGAATACAATCTGCCCTTCGCAGAGCTTGGCGTCGGTGCTGACCTGCGAGAAGTGAAATCCCATCCCGATTACAATCCGACCAAGGAAGAGATCCTCACCATGATCTGGGACATGGAAGAAGAAATCATGGGCCGCACGGAAGGGGAGGGATAGGCTATGTCATTCGTCAATCTCCTCTGTACTCAGGAACGTCTGGGTGAAACCACCACCGAATTGCGATCCAACCCGTTGCCCGAAGGGCAAGTCATCGGTGAGAGCTTTGTCTCACCCGAAGGGTGTGAGGTCGCTACCGGCTGGCAGGTCTTCTCAAACCAGTTTGGCATGCTTTTCTCGGAACTCTGGACCGAGACGCAGAATGTCTTCCTTGCCGCTTTGGGCGCGTTGCCTGCTATCGCAGTCTATGTCGGAATCATCCTTCTGTTCATGCTGATCTATCGCAGCGTGAAGACCTTCCTGACCCCGACCCGCGACTTCACGTCTTTGAAGACGGTGACGTTCGGCGATGAAAGCGCAGTGCGTTCTGAATTCGCCGCATCCATTATCTCGGTCGTGCTGATCTTTGTGATCTGGGGCAGCTACACGGGCTCAAGCCTGATCCCGCGTTTCCTGCATTTGCCGGGCCCCTTCATCGGTGAGACGAGCTTTACCTACACGCTCGAATCCGCTGACGGACAGCGCGACGATGCTGAAGTGTTCGTTCGCGTCCTCGAAGCTGGCACCGAAGAGAGCGATTTTGAGGTTGAGCCGGGCGATGGTCTGGCACTTAACGATTCCATTGAGATCGTCGAATATCGCTCTGAAATTGTCACATGGGACCGCAACGACGAAGTCGACCGCCGCAACGACGGCGCGCGGCTGGTTGCGATTAACGGACAGGAATTCCAGTTTGATCCTAATAATGAAGATGAGAACGGCAATCTGATCGACACAGCACCTGCGTTTGACCTCGACTTTGGGCGGGTTGCGGTCACCGATCGCGGGACGATCAACGTGGTGCCCAATCAAGGTTGGCAGATGCAGCCGCTCTATTTGCCCGCACCAGAGGTCGTCTGGAACCGCTTTATCGAGATCGCGAAATATGGCTACCAGAACGTCTATCTGACGGTGCATCTGGGCTTCTCGCTCTTCCGGGTGATCCTTGGCTTTTTGCTCGGCGCCATCGTCGGCATCCCGCTGGGCTACGCGATGGGGCTGAGCAATTGGTTCCGGGGCTGGTTCGACCCGATTGTGGAATTCATGCGCCCGGTCCCGCCACTGGCCCTGATCCCGCTTGTCATCATCTGGTTCGGCATTGGTGAGGTCGGCAAGATCTTCCTGCTCTTCCTCGCCGCGCTCTGGATCATGGCGATTGCCGCGCGGGCCGGCGTGTCCGGCGTCCGCATCACCAAGGTGCATGCCGCCTACTCACTCGGTGCCTCCCGCTGGCAGATCCTGCGTCATGTGATCATCCCGAATTCGCTGCCGGAAATCTTCACCGGCGCACGGGTCGCCATGGGTGTCTGCTGGGGCACGGTGGCCGCGACCAATTCTGCCGCGACCACCGTGCCCCAGCAG
>JBCBCS010000117.1:0-10529 GCA_038530475.1 Pseudomonadota bacterium | reverse complement strand
TTCGGACTGACCAAGCCCCCGCGCCAAGGCGGTTGGGTCGAGGCGGGCGACGGCTTTGGCTGGACGTGTCGTGTCGAGCAAGGCCAATACGGTCACTACTGCCCCAAGCCTACATGGCTTTATGCCGTGGGCGTCGATCCCCTGCCCGAATTGCGCTGGGGCGTGAACCCTGTGACCGACGACATGTTCCCGCCAAAAGCGCTGGAAAAGCATGGGCGCGAATACTGCCGCAAGGCTGGCGTGATGGCGTTCAAGGGTGGCGGGAAAGACGCGTCAATCCGCATTGCCACCCCGCCTGAATTCAGAGACTTGCTGATCGCTATGGCGCGGTCGGCTCAGACACCACGATAAGGACCCACAAGCGAATTGCCGAAAGAGCGCAGTCCGACGTTATGCATGCGACACCGACAAGGTGGCTTCGTGTTCGCAAAACGCCCAGACCCGGCTGCCAGATGCTCCCGGCCAGGCAACGTCTAGCCGCTCGTGAAAAAGAACGAGCGAGGAACCGATTTCAAGCGCGCCGCCAGCAGCGGAAGGCTCAGCATCATCAGAGCGCTGCAGAAGAACCTGATAGCCAGAACGGTTCTGGATCCGGATCTCCTCTACATCCGCGTTTGTTACCTCTTTCCATTGCCCGCTCGGCAACGATACGTCGTCGTGAAAAGCCATAGAGGCCTCCTATTTTGTAAGCCAGGGAATGAGACCTTTGAGCGCCGCCACGACGGCGCTCGCAAGAACGACGAAGGCCCCGACAGCCTTCAGGGTGCTGACCACCCGGTGCTTGGTCTTGTAGGCCATGATGATCTCACGCAGTGTGGTGCCGTCATGAACAAGACGCCGCAGTTCATCGCGATCGTCCTTGTCGGAAAACATCTCGGCCAAGGAATGCAATGTGGCACGCTCGTCTGCAGAGAATGAGCTGTGACGAGTGTCATTGGCTCCGCTCATTGCCCGCACTCCGTCCACCAGCATGAAAGGACAGTGAGCAGGCGCAAGCCACTTTGCTGGCTGGCCTCGATGTCACCGGACACCAGGGCGTCGCGGTGGGCTTCCGCCTCGGGTTTGGCCGCGTCAAGGATACCAGCGGCACGGCCCTCAGAACGGGAGGGATCGCAGGCCATCAACTGCGTTGTCAGGCAGATCATTAAGAGCGTCACGCGCATCTTTCGTCCCTTCGATGTAGTGTTGTGCGTTTTCAGCGGCCTGGTTGGCCTTTTGGATCGACTGGCCGTATTGGATCAGACCAAAAATCCAGACTGCCGACAGGACTAGGCCGCCGACAGCCCAGCCCGCTTTTGAAGTAAGAAGCCGCATCCACATCAGGTGTACTCGCGCCACGTCATGCAGACGCCGAACTCGTACTGGCGGCGGTTGACCAGGCCGCGAATGACGCGGCCTCCTGACCTGTTGTAGCGGGTCATCCGCTTGCAGCCGTCATCAAAGTCGCCAGCATTGATGGCCGTCGTCATGCTCGCCTTGCGCGCCCCGCCGATCCCAATGTTGTAGGTCAGCGACGCAGCTGCAGCGTGAACCGGTTCCGGGATTTCACTGCGAAAGCGCGTCACAGCATCGAGCCAGCCCTCCCAGTATTCCCGCAACTCAGGGCCAAGCATTTCGCGGCAGTCCGCCTCGGTGAAGCGCTGGCCCGGCTGGGCAGTGCGCGTATGACCATAACAAACCGTCCAAAGGTTAGGGTTGGGAAGCGTGTCGAGGTAACTGCAGTGCAATGCAGCGTTGTCAGGACACGCGTGCTTGCCCTCCCACTTGGCCACCATGGGAACCGAGAGCGGAGCAACACGCCCCCACAGTGTATCGGGTTTGGCAACTTCCTCGGCACGCTCCGGTGCTTC
This sequence comes from Pseudomonadota bacterium, assembly GCA_038530475.1. Taxonomy (GTDB): domain Bacteria; phylum Pseudomonadota; class Alphaproteobacteria; order Rhodobacterales; family Rhodobacteraceae; genus Octadecabacter. Next base: position 8,679 of record JBCBCS010000117.1, on the reverse strand, counting down.
GACCAGTTGGGGGCCAACTTCCATCGCATAGGCGCGCCCAACACCCATCCCCAGGGCCAAAGCAACGATGCCGAAGACGGCGAAGCGCATCACGCGCGTGCGCACATCCTGTTTGATGACACGCCCAAACCAAACCAACAGGTTCAGCGCCACGGCCACCCACCCGATAATGTAGGGATCGTAGTCCACGCCATAGCGGCTGTAGATGAACTCAGCCCCCAGCAAAATCGCCAGCGCGATCAGATTGAACACCGACGCGTAACCCAAGAACAGAGCCTTGAACCAGTCGTCAACGATGTACTTACGCATTGCATTTCCTCCATAAAAAAAGCCCGGTCAAAAGCCGGGCTGCCGTTACCGCGCGGGACCGCGAGGCATTGTGTCTTAGGCTGCGGCTTGACCGCTCAACACCTGGGCGACCACTTGATCGACGTTGTTTCGCGCCTCATCGTGGATCGCCTTGACCTCGGCGATGCTCTGCGCATTTGCCATGCGGTCAGCGGCCTGATCCGCTAGGGTATCAAGCCAGGTGTCGGCCAATGCCCATACGCGGCCTGTCTCAAGGATAGCGGTGGCCGCACCCTTGAGGTCACTCAGGTCCGCTTTGGCGCGGTACCGCTCGACAAACGGATGATCAGCAGGATCTGGCGTCTCCTCGCCAAGGATTTGCAGCGCGGATAGACCAGACCATGCTTGGCGCAGCAAAGCACGCGGCGAAGCATCAATGACCTGGCGTGCCTGAGCGTCCACATATGCCCTCAACGCGGCACTGCATGCGACGCTGAAGGCATCCAGATCCTCTTGGCTCGCTTCAGGCCATCGCATCGGTGACTTGCGCTCTGGCCAGACCACCGTGTCGCCCATGGCTTTGATCGCCTCAGTCACCAGCGCCGGTATCACGTAGTTCGCGTTGATGAATTCAAACCGATCGACCGGCAGCGATTTGAGGATCGCCGCCGAAATCTGACAGGCACGCACCACGCGCGACGAGGATCCGCCGTTGGCGACGCTCAAAAACCCAAGCACGATCTCTATCGGCCAGGCATGGGCGTCATGATCAGGAACCGTTGCATAGATCAACTCAAGGGCCGGAGCGGCGTGCAAGTTGATATTGGGCTGGGCCTTACTCATCTGCCGGTTGCCCCTGGCAAATCACAACCTTCTTCTTGCCCATACGCGCATGACTGCAATTCGGCGGCAACGTGTCGCGACGTTCGTCCGGGAACCAAAGCGTAGGCGGGTTCGGGTTTGGGCTGCTCATTGGCGTGGCGGTCAAGGGCGCAAGCATCATCGCCAACGCCACTGCAATAGTGCGCATCATCGTTCCTTTCATGATGGATGGATTAGAGTTCGATCCAGATGTGTTCGCGGTAGATGAAGGGCGCGCTCATTCCGCTAAAGCGCGTCCACTCTAGTGTCGTTGCGTTTGTTCGCTTCCACACACCCTTGGAAAAATTGGCGGCCTGCGCCCCGGGCCAGAACGACACGGCAAACGCATCCGAACCGGCAGGAATGGTCTTGGTGGCAACCGACTGACCCATCTCCGACGACGTGAACCGCGTCTGCCCTGCAAATTGCAACGTTGTCAGATCCGTCGACCACCGCACCTTGCCAGTCGACCCGTCATATATCGCCAGGCCATAGCCGCTCGGCGCGGGCTGGTCGCTGGCCAACTCTGCAGTGACAACCGTGAGATTGGGTCCACGCGTTGTCCAGAAACCTGGTGGTCCCCCCAAAAAACCGCCGTTCTTCTCAAGCGTCCCTATCTCGAATTGGTCGCCAGGCTGACATTCCAAAAACAGCAGCTTTCCAACGTTGGACGTGTCTGCAGGATCAAAAAGCGGATATTGATAGGCAGTCCGGTTGTCCTGCGATGTTTGCACGGTGTACGTCGACGTCGCCCCGCCTTTCAGCTCGGTGCTTTGATAGGTGTCGCCTGTCTTGAGGCCATGAGGCACCACCTCACGGTTCGTCTCGACCAAGAGATCAAATTGGTCAGATATGACCCGGTCGCCCGCGTCATTAAAAAACTCAACACCAATCGCCACCGCCTTAGCCCACCAAAAAGTAAAACGCCAACTCGACACCCCAGCGATAGTCCGCGCTCTCTGGGATATGCGTTACATGTTCGATGCGCGTGCGGGTGTTGTTGGACTTATGTTCCCAGATCAGCTCGGACGACGTCAGGGTCACGCTTTCCGTCTGTGTGCTTTTATCCAGAATGATCGGGCGCGCGTGGATCAAAATATGATTGCCGCCGGTGTAGCTAAACCCTGCTGGCCAGTCTTGAAAAACAACTGTTCCTTCGGGCTGAGACCAGAACATTGCAGTCAAGTGGTGGACGACCCGATGGGTTTTCACGGCCCCGACATCCTTTGTGCCGGATGATGTTCGAACTTGGATGCCGTACGCCATCACATCCGCCAGAAATAGAGGAAGTTCTGACGGCGCATGATTGCCGGAAATCGGTCCGAGTTTGGGACGGTCCGAAACACGTTGCCGTCCCAGAGGTAGATGACCGGCAAGGCATGCATAAGCCCTGCCACGGCAAAATCACCCAAGCCGATGTCAGCGCCGTCTATCCGTCGGTGGATGCGATCTGTCACGTCGCGCAGGCTCGATTTGCGAAAACGCGTGCGCACATGGCGCACAGCTTCAACGTCTGTCGTGTAACCCGACCTAGCGTAGCGCGCCCAGAACGAGTGACCGTACATCGCCGCCTCGACATCGGAGGCCATCACGAAACAGTCGTTTCTGCCAAACTTCGGCGGTAGCAGCTCAGTACGCTCCGTGATGATTTTCGCCACGCGGAGCTGCCAACCTTCGAGCCGATCCCGGGGCTTGACGATCGTCATGCGTCCAGGTTTCCGATCTGGATGACCACCTGGCCAGCGGCGTTGTAAACCTTGATTACATCGTCCCGCAGCTCAAGCCGTTCGCCTGAAGTTGCCGATTGCAACACCCCGATCGAAGCCGCAACGGCGCTCAACTCATTGACGGCCAGTTTGTCCGCTGTGACCGATCCTGTGGCCAGCTTATCGCCATTGATCAGAGTGGTGCCCCCTGGGTGAAACGGTGTTGGCCCCGGTGCGTCCGCGTGTGTTTTGATCAATTGCGGTTTGTGCACGAACATCCAGCTGTTTCCACCCGAAAGCGTGTGTTGCTTTCGGAACATCGGAGTTGCGTAGGCAGCGGTTGCAGGAGCTTCATGAACACCGAAATAGACAGGCCAAAGATCAGGGTTGTTGTCTGATGATCGAACGTCATTGAGGCTGCTCAACACAGGCGACGCGCCCAGAGAGACGCCGTTCACATCGAAATACTCAATCCGCAACTGGCAGATACACCTGTGTGCCGACATATGCGCGCTGATCTCGAGCCATTCACCAGCCGCGACTGGCACGCCAACTGACTGCACTCCCTCCTCAACAATTGGGTTGTAGCGCACAGTCGCAAAGCCCGATGCGACTTCGTTGTTCTGATAAACAGCAAGGGTCGGAAAGTATGAGCCTGCAAAAGTTTGCCCCGCCAGTCGCAGGCGAATGGTTGTCGCGCTCGCCTGATCGCTGTTGTTGGTGGCGAATGCCCAGCCCGCAAGCCCGTCCGAGAAGTCCGTGTTACCCAACAGATTGCCGCCGAGACCAACCGTCAATCTGTTTGTGCTCATAGAACCTTGGGCAATTACGTCGCCGAGCAGCTCCAGTGTAGCACCGCCTGATCCGTCAGGCTCTTCCCAAGAGGTTGCGCGAAATCCCGCGATGTTACCACCTGAGGTTTCAGCCGTAAGGCCAGCAAAGGCAGCTGCAAATCCATCTGTGTCAGCCTGCGCAATTTGCAACAGGTTCACCTCGGCACTGAGAGCCTCAGTGTCGGTGACGTCGGCGACCGTGAACTTCCGCAATTGCCAGGTGCCATCTGAATTTGGGCCACCGGAAACCCAGCCGTGGTAAACACGTGGGCGAATGAATGCGTAAGGAGGATCGGCCGGAATCTCAAAGACACCAGTCAGTTCTATCCATCCATCCGCAATCCGAGCGTTGGAAAAGGAACCAGCAGAACCCGGCAGCCCTATGTACGAGAGGATCTGTCCGGTCTGATCAAGAGCTGTGCCCTGAATGAAAAAGTTGCTGTTCTGCCCGCCAACGTTGTTGACAATCATGCGAACGAGCGCAGTGAACCGATATTTCGTTCCAGCAATTGCCGGAATGAGGACCCTGGGGCAAATGTTTGAAAACCCAGTCCGCTGATAGACGTTGCCAATTCCGTCTTCGCTGACGATACGCGACGCCGAAACAGCGTATGGGTCCAAACCGCCAGGATGCTCGGTTAAACCTGTTCCGTCCCCCACAAGGGGGGCATTCAGCAACAGCGCAGCATTTGCGACGATGCTTTCACTGGCCGCTGCCAGCGCAGCACTTTGGCCAGCTGATACGGCATGACCATTGGCGACACCCGCGCTTTGCCCTGCATCGTTCGCGGCATCCTGTGCAACCGTGTAGTCCAACGTCAAATCGGTAACGGCCTGTCCCAGATCGACTTCAACCTGCTGCGCCTTCGTGAGCGCCTGCAGGGCATCATCGGCAGCGGAATCCGCTGCTGCCCCTGCATAGGCAATGGCGTTCGAAACCTGGACATCGAGGTCCAGCAACCCTGACGGCGTCGGGACCACATCTATGAAATTGGTTGGCAGGCTCTCATCGCCATTGTGATTGAGCGCCGTCACTCGGTAGCGCGTGATGGTCGAGCCATCCACAAGGACGCGCCGGACGTAAGTGGTGGCCGGGGTTTCATCGACATAAATCAAGGTCGGATCATCATCCGCCGCACCGTAGATTTTGAACGCTTTAAAATCCGGCGCTGGATGCGGATTGCCGGTCAAGGTGATCGTGTCATGGCCAGGCTCGCCAACCCATCCAGTCGGGATCGAAGGCCGCTCGAATGTGTTGGTGTTCTCGACTTCACCCAGTGTGAACCCCGAGATCTCGCCGAATGCATTGATCGCATGCACACGCATTTGGTATATGCCCGGATGATCGCGCTGGGGCGTCCATTCAATGCTGGTTTCTTGCGTTTCGCCTAGATCTCTCCACCCAGCAGTCTTTGGCTCGCGGATAAGAACCTTGTACCGATTGACCAAAGGATCCGAGCCGCGCGGCCAGCTCCCGAGGATTGAGAGCTTGGATTTCGAGCCGGGATCTGGGCGCAGGAAAATCTGCAGATCGACCGCCGCAGGCGGAGACGGGAGAACCTGGACGGGCAGCACATAGGGGTCTTCGTCGGTCACGAAGATGCCCTGTTCAACTCGGGCGTACTTGTCAGGGTCATTGATCACCGCTGTGATCTTGCGTTCCTGCTTTTCTTTGACGTTCGACATGACGCGGAATTCACGCGGGGCGACAGACGTCGCGTTCATCATAAAGACTGCGCCTGCTCGAACGGATGGCGGAAGCGGGGCAACCAGATCCAGCACAACCGCTGACGCGGCCTCCTCGGTCAGCACCTCCGCCTCAAATGGCGCGCCAAACGCGTCCGCAATCAGGATCTTGTAATCCTCGTGCGCGAGGATCTCGACAGGCGCGTCAAGCGTGACAGAACGACCATCCGCACCAATGGCGGCGATGCGACCACCAGTTCGAAAGAACAAGCGGTGCTTGTCGGCAATCAGAACCACATCGTAGGGGCGCACGCCCGCATGATCTAACCCAGCGGTGTAGGCCACCGTTTCGGTCTGGGTCAGGTTGGTGTCGATAGCCCACTTGATCGCCCTGAGGCCCTCACCGCGATTTGTGGTGAAAGGCAACGTGGGGTCTGTTTGACGCCGACCGAACCTGGCAATCGCTGCCTGGTCTTCGTAGACAAGGCCTGCCTTGACCTTGAAGTGGTCCTCGGGGTGTCGAAAGCTGGCTACGGCAACGGTTTTGCGCGCGTCGAGTGCCGTGCCTGAATACTCGAAAACACCATCTTTGGCGTTCGCGTTGGTCACCAGCTTGACCGGATCAGCGGGTGCGTCCTGCACAGGGACAACCGCACCCGCCCCCCAATACGTTGCGCCTCGGAAAGAAGCAGAAAGCTGGGTGATCACCTCATAGGCTTTGCGCCGTGTGTTGAGCGGACCGTTGATCGTAAAGCGGGGCTGCATGCCGCCCTGCCCGTCCGGAACCATCCCGTCACAGTACTTGCCGATCTGATAGGCCGCCCACTTGTCGGGCATGTCAGAAGATATGCGCTCTCCCAGCCCCCATCGATCATCCAGATATGCAGTGTAGGAGACCCACATTGCATTGTTGGTATACGCACGCTTGAACGTGCCATCCCAAATGGTGCTTTCATCGTAGGTGCGGGACACCGGATCATAATTGCTGGGCACAAGGCATAAGATGCCTTTGAGGCGATAGCTCCTTCGCGGTACCCGACCGCCAAAGGCAGCGGCGGGAACCGCCAAGGCGACGTAGGCCGTGTAGGGATAGCGCAGCTTGGCGTCGATGACCTCGGTGTAGCTGACAAAGACCAGGTCGTTCTGCAGATTGCTGCTTTCGCTGTCTGGTGTTGTGCGCACAACCCGGATGGTCGCCGGGCGGATCGCGGGCAAATCAACCCGAATGGTCCGCTGGTAACCAGACGTGGTCTTGCCGTCGATGGTGTACGACCCAACGGTTTCAAAGCCCGCCGCGCCAAGCTGAAGCTGGACATCAAAGGACACGGACGCGGTGTTTAAATCCCCCGTGCTGGTGTCCAGCTCCGACAGATTGGTTACGCCAACCTTGACGCGCACGGCGTCCACATCAGTGCTAGCGATTGACCTCGCGATCGGTTGGGCCTGCTCAACCTGTGCGTTGACCGCGACCTCGCTTTCGACAGCACTGAATCCAGGGACCGGCTCTTGATCCGGCGTGCCAGTCCGCAGCCAGTATTCGACGCCCTCAAAGTTGAACGAGCCATCCGGGTTCTGCAGCGGTGTGTCATCGAAGAATATGCATGTGCCTGGGTTTTCGGGGTCGGCCCAGCCCTCAATCTCGCCTTCCGATACGACGTCGATCAAATATGCGGTCGAATCCGCAAGCAGATTATCGGGGGCCTCGTAAGGCGTGCGTGAACTGCCACCGGCTTTGCCGCCAGACCCACTGATCGAGATGGCTTCATGCTTCATTGGTGACCTCATCAGACGCGCGGTCTTCGACGTGGATGGCAGCCGAGATCACCACGGACCCCACCTCGCATTCTCCAAACAGCACAGGGACAGGCGCGCCAGGCGTTGAGACGTTCACAGGGCCTGTGAAAAGGTCCGAGGTCGGCTGCTCGCGGTCTTCGTAGTTGGTGTTGCCTTGCGGACTGAACGCCTGAGCTATGCCGCCGAAGATCATGCTAGCTCCGATGCGCGGCAGCGCGCCTCCCAGGAATGCGCCCGCACCCGGAATGGCAAAGGACGCTGCGATCAAAAGCGCGCCCGTAATGACCTTGGCAAAACCACCGCGCTTGGCTCCGCTGGCCTCTGGAACGATGTGCAGCTCGGTTTCGGTGTCGGCAAAGCGAATGTGCAGATCCTGCGGCGTCAGCGAAACCCCATCCTCGGCACAGCCCCGGAACACTTGATAGCTCCTGGCTTCAACGTGATCGTTGAAACCAGGCAGCATCATACTCAGTGCACGCACCGCCTCTGCAGGGCTGACAACGTCCAGGCGGATATGGCGCTCGAACCGCTGTCCGAGCGCGCCATGTAGGAAAATGTCGCGGATCATTTCAGCCCCGGTAACGCATGAGATGGGTGATGTGCTTTACTTTGCGGGCCATCGGCTCACGGTGGGACAAGCACCCTTCAATGTGCTCAAGGTTCAGCCCTTCCCCCAAATAGATGCCACCATGGTTGGGCACCTTGGAGCGGATTTTCATAAGGTACACGTCGCCTGGCTCGGCAAGCCTGGCAAAGGCGTCCGGGTCTTGCGATACACACTCGAACCCGGCTTGCTCGAAGTTCTCAAGATAGAGGCTGCCGTAGGTGTCCAAGTCTTTCCACCATTCCCACTGGCGGGGCATGTCCATCAACGCCACGCCGCGTGCCTCAAGAAACCAATCTTGAATGATGCTGTAGCAATCGCTGACCTGGGGTAGGAAAGCGCGCGGCACGTGCAGGCCGTCCGAGGTGAAAACCGGAGGCCGTTTGCCACCCCACCAACAGGCCAGCTCGGCAGTCTCTTCACCAGGCACCAGGATCGCCCAGGGGACTTGGGTTTCAAGCTGGCCCAACATGTCGGCACGTGTGGGCCAATACGGGCCACCGGGGTGAGAGTGGACCACGCCTTCGAGCGTGCCCGAGGCGTAGGCCTGGGCCAATTCCTCTGCCGCGATCTTGAACTGCGACGCGGGATCGTCGGCCACATTGGCGCATGGGATATAATCGCCGCTCACAACCAAGCCGCAGGCCTCGTTCGGCGCATCCTGGGCGGCATGACGCTTGGCCTCGGCGAGAACAGGCGGAGTGAAGGGGTGCCCTGGTCTGCGGAAGAAGTCGGGATGGTAGATCTTTGCCATTGTCAATTTGCCCTGAACTTGCCGACGCCTGGAAAGCCTTCAAACGGAAGGGTCTCATTCTCGCCAAAGCGCAGTTTGCATTGGGCAAGGAGATGGCCGCACCGATCGTCACGCGGATTTGTCACTGGCTGGCCGTAAATGTCGTAGTAGTCC
>JBCBCS010000116.1:0-10544 GCA_038530475.1 Pseudomonadota bacterium | reverse complement strand
CGGAGCCGCCGCCGCCACCGCCACCGTAGCCGCCGCCCTGGTCACCGCCGCCATACCCACCGCCGCCGCCGCCATAACCGCCACCGGATTGGTCAGATACGTAACCGCCGCCACCACCACCGCCGCCGCCATCACGACCGTCGAGCATGGTCAGCTCAGAGCGGTAGGGACGCAAGACAACTTCGGTCGAATAGCGATCCTGACCGGATTGGTCCTGCCATTTCCGGGTCTCGAGCTGGCCTTCCAGATACACTTTCGAGCCTTTCTTGAGATATTGCATCGCCACCCGGCCCAAAGGCTCAGAGAAGATCGCGACAGAGTGCCATTCGGTCTTCTCGCGACGTTCGCCGGTGTTGCGATCCTTCCAGGTCTCGGACGTGGCGATGCGCAGGTTCACGACCTTGCCGCCGTTCTGAAAGCTCCGCTCCTCCGGGTCGCGACCCAGATTTCCGATCAGCATGACTTTGTTGAGTGAACCGGCCATTGATGCGCCCCCTCCAATTCGATTCTTGGTTGTCCTCCGTTACATCACCCGAGGTTGGTTAATGAAAGGCAAAAGTCCAAGCAGGAATGTGCTTGGACCTTGCGCATGCACCGCTAAGTCTGGATTTGTTGGAGAAATTCGTTAACGTCACGCCAGTTCTTGGGGGAACGCGTATGCGAGTGACAGTTTTGATCGCCATTTCAGCCCTGATCGGCTCGTCGATCCCGGCAGTTGCGCAGGATCTTTCGACCCGCAACCGCACGACGCTTTTTGCGTCGCAGCTTGATGTTCTGGATGGCCGTGCCGCGTCGCAATATGCCAATTCCGTCAGGCTCCAGCCACCTCGCGTCGAGGTCCCATCCGCCAATGCCAGCCCTCAATACACCGGCAGTTATCGCGGCCAGTTCCTTGAGATGGCAAAATCGGCGGCCCGCCGGAACAATATCCCTGAGGACCTTTTTTTGCGGCTGGTGCAGCAGGAAAGCGCGTGGAATCCCAATGCGGTGAGCCATGCCGGGGCTTTGGGATTGGCACAACTGATGCCTGCAACGGCGCGCTATCTTCGGGTGAATCCGAATGACCCCTATCAGAACCTTGACGGAGGGGCGCGGTATCTGCGTGAGCAATATGACACCTTCGGGTCGTGGCGTCTGGCGCTGGCAGCCTATAACGCAGGGCCGGGGGCGGTAGAACAATATGGCGGCGTGCCGCCCTACCGTGAGACACAGAATTACGTGCGGGTGATCTGGGGGCAGTGAGCCGTCCATCAGGCCAAACGAAAAGCGCGGACCGAGGGGCCCGCGCTTTTGTCGTTCAGGGGGTCGCCCTTAGTCTTTCAGGCTCTCTTCGCGCAAACCATCAGCCAGCAGGTTGAGACCGAGCACGAGGCTCAGCAGCGCGACAGCGGGCGGCAGGGCCGGATGCACGTAGATCAGCAGCAGGCGCCGGCCTTCGTTGATCGTCGAGCCCCAATCCGGGCTTTCCGGTGGCAGTCCCAACCCGAAGAAGCCCAACGTGCCCAGAAGGATCGTTGTGTAGCCGATCCGCAGGCAGAAATCGACGATGAGCGGGCCGCGCGCATTGGGCAGGATTTCCCAGAGCATGATGTACCACGGGCCTTCGCCCCGTGTCCGCGCTGCTGAGATGTAGTCGCGCGTTTTGATGTCGAGCGCGAGGCCACGAACAATCCTGAACACGGTGGGCGAGTTCACGAAGACCACCGACACGAACACCACCAGTACCCCGCCGGGGATTGAGATGTAGTCCAGTGAAGCTGGCCAGATCTGAAGCGGTGTAAACGGCTCAGACACGACGCTCATGTAGAGGATCCCAAGGGGGACAAGCACCAATGCCAGATAAAGCGCATTCTTGGCCGGTTGCGTTTTAAAGCGGCTGTTGATCAGCACCGCGAAGAAGACCAGCGGGAAGATGAACAGGAAGGCCGCCATGAAGTTGGGCAAGCCTGTCGCTACGATTTCCGGTGTCACCAGAAGGTAGAAGAGCAGGATCACAGGGAAGGCGAGGATGAGGTTCGCGAGGAACGACAGAACAGTGTCCAGTGTGCCGCCATAGTACCCAGCCGGCAGACCCAATGTAATCCCGACCATGAAGGCGAAGACTGTTGCCAGAGGCGCAATCATCATGACGATGACGGAGCCCTGAACAACCCGGCTGAAGATATCCCGCGCGAGGTTGTCACCGCCCAGAAGGTAGTGCGTGTATAGCCCTTCTGCTTCAGCATCGGGGACCATGATACCCGGCAATTCGTTCTTCAGGCCCGAAATCTGGCTCAGTGGGTCGTGGGTCCCGACAAGGTCGAAGATGCCCACATAGATGGCCGTGAACACCCAGAACATGACAAGGCCGTAGCCAATCATCCCGATTGTGGAATTGAAAAGCTTGCCGTAGAGCCCGAGGCGGTTCTTGAACATGATCGACACCGCGAAGGTGGCAATCAATGACAGCCAGACCGGCAGGAACCGCTTTGAGATTTCGCCGACGATGCCCGCTGCGCCAAAAGGCACGAACCAAGAGACGACCAGATAGCCCACGACGAACGCAAGCAGCAGCAGGAAAAGCAACACGTTGCCTTTTTCCAACGCGCCAAGAAAGCCGCCACGGGTCTGTGCCGTACCGTCTGGATTGGCGTGCAGGGTCATTTCCGGGGCGAAGAATCCGAGGATGAATTGCGCCACAAGACCGATCAGCAGCAGCGCGCAGCCATAGGTCATCAGCGGGATGTAGAGCGCTCCGAAGGAGCCGGTCCAGGTGAGTGTGTCCATGTCTCTGGCTCCTTAAGAAATGCGAATGCGCGGGTTGAGGAAGACGTAGCCAATATCCGAGATCAGCTGCGTGATCAGCACCACGAGCACGGAAACGACCGACACAGCCAGAAGCAAGTCGATGTCGTTGTTTGATGCCGCTTGCACAAGCGTCCAACCGAAGCCCTTGTAGTTGAACAAGGTCTCCACGATCACGACGCCGTTCAGCAGCCATGGGAATTGCAACATGATGACCGTGAATGGTGCGATCAGCGCATTGCGCAGGGCGTGCCGCCAGACGATGGTGCGGAAGGCCACGCCCTTGAGCCGCGCGGTGCGGATGTATTGCGCGGTCATCACCTCAGTCATCGAGGCGCGGGTCATCCGGGCGATGTATCCCATGCCGTATAGCGCGATGGTGATGACTGGGAGGAAGAAGTTCTCAAACGTGGCATCATCCACGGCTGAGTTCGCGGTGCCCTTGAAGTACTGCATCCCAAAGAGTGGGGTGGCGAAGACCGCGATCAGGATCACGCCAGAGACGTATTCGGGGGTGGCCGTCGACAGGATCGAAACGGTCGACAGGGACCGGTCCGTGCGGGATCCTTCGCGCATGCCTGCCAGCACACCGATCAGGAGCGCGCCGGGCACCATGAACATCATCACCCAAAACATCAGCTTGCCCGTGGCGCCAAGCCGGGTGGCAATGATGCCGCCGACATCTTCTTTGAAGACAGTTGAGAAGCCCCAATAGCCCTGCAGGATGCCGCAGAAATTTGCGGTCTCTTCGTCGGGAGTACTGTGATTGGCACAGCGGGCGCGGGTCGTGCCGTCCGCCCCTTCGATCACGTAGCCAGGAAAGACCCCCAGCCATTCACCATAATTGCGCAGCAGGCGCGGGTCGAAGCCGGTGATCTGATCTTCAAACTCCGCATCCTCGATCTCGTCCCGGCGAGACGCTTCGATGAGGGCAGGGTCAGCGGGGGACCGATAGCCTCGGTTTGACAGCCAGTTGGAGACTTCGTGGATTTCCATCCGGTTGTTGCCCTGGTTCTTGGCGAGTTTTTCCAGGTTTGGAAAAAGATTGGTCAACCAGAACACGATAAATGTCAGGCACAACGCCGTCAGGAGCATGACTCCGATCCGGCGCAGAATGAAAAGTCCCATGAATGAGCCCCTGTTGGCTGCGTCGCCCGATTGCGGGGGCGATCTTTATTTCGGGTACTGAAAGGGCCGCTCGGATGATCCGGGCGGCCCTTGTTTGCTATGCCTTAAGCGGCGACTCCGATCTTGTAGATCTGCGGCAGGTACGCGATGTGCATATCCCAGCCAACAAAGCCCGGCTTGGCGTGACGATACACCGTGCGCCAGTAAGGCTGGATCGTCACAGCGTCGTCCGTCAGAACCTGCTGGATCTGGGCCATCACCTCACGGCGTGCATCGGCATCCGCGATCGCGTTGGCCTGGTCGAGCAGGGCGTCAAACTCAGGGTTGCTGTAGGCAAATTCGTTCCAGGCTTCGCCGGAACGGTAGGCCAGACCAAGCACCTGCGTGCCCAGCGGACGGTGGTTCCAGTTGGTGGACGAGAAGGAATACTTCGTCCAATCGTTCCAGAACGTAGACCCCGGAATGATCGTGCGCTTCACGTTCATGCCAGCGTCGCGCATCTGAGCAGCCACCGCATCAGTGGTGTTCTTGCGCCAGTCATCGTCGATGGAGAAGATTTCGAACTCGAAATCCGCCATGCCAGCTTCTTCCAGAAGCGCCATTGCGGCCGCCGGATCATAAGGCTGACGTGGCACATCCGCCCATTCCGGGTGCATCGGGCCGACGTGGTGGTTGCGGGCCGGTTCACCTTGGTTGGCATAGCCCAGCTCAAGACAGACAGCGTTATCGACGGCCATCTGGATGGCGCGGCGGACGCGGACGTCTTCATAGGGGCGCATACCGTCCACTTCGGCTTCCTGGTTCGGACGGATGACGATCGTCGCGGCAGAGGCCACTTCGGACCGCTCAAACCCGATGCCTTCGAAGACTTCGACGAAGTCACCAACGGTTTCATAGGTCATGTCGACTTCGTCAGCGGCAGCAGCGGCCACCCATGCAGACGGGTCGGTGCCGTAGTCGATGTATTCGATCCGGTCGAGGAACGCGCCCTTGCCTGCGTCATAGCCCCACCAATCGTGGCCTTCGTTGCGCACGAGCACGGACTTTACGCCCACTTCGTGGCTTTCGGACAGGTACGGGCCGGTGCCAACCTGGTCGTTGAGCGGGTTTTCACCGTCAAAGCCAGAGTGGTAGATCGCTGCCGGATAGTCGGCCATGCCAGCAATCAGCGTAATGTCGGATTTCGGCAGGTTCAGCGTGACCTGAAGCGGACCGGTGACCTCGATGGCGCCTTCGCGGGCGACGCCGGTATCGGCATCCACGAGAACCGAGAAACGACCGGCCATGGAGTTGCCGTCAGCGGTGCTGTCGGCCCAGTCGGTCATCACACGGGCCACGTCTTCTGCGGTGAAGTCGTCGCCGTTGTTCCACTTTACGCCCGGACGGACGTTCAGCGTGTACTGCGTCGCGTCGTCGTTCACTTCCCAGCTTTCCAGAAGCATCGGCTCGAACGAACCGTCGGAGTTATACTCAACGAGGTATTCCAGCCAGCCCGCATAAACGAACGCCATCTGCGTCCAGTCGGTGGCGCGGATGTCCTTAAGTGCGCGCACTTCCATCTGCATGCGCATGGTGCCGCCCTGCTGGGCGTGGCCTGCGGCAGCGGCGGGCTGCTCAAGACCCAGAAGGCCATAAGCTGCAGCCGACGTCACGCCGAGCGCGGTGGTGCGCACCATGAATTCGCGGCGGCTTAGCTTTCCGGCCTTGGCGTCCTTTACGTAGACGTCCACGGCAGGATGCAACTTGGCCCCTGTAAGTGTTTGCTTGGTCATGCGTGTTCTCTCCCTGATGACACGTTTTTATATTTGGTGGGTTCGGAGTGTCTTTCGGCGTGGCGGTGGTGGCCTGCCGTCCCTTCGTCTCCCGGTCCCGTCACGCATTGGGCAGTGTTTTTGCCTATGGGTCAACGGCTGCAATCGGCAAATCAGATCACATTTGCGACGTTGTCATGGTCGCAAACAGGCCACAAGGCGAAACTTCGTGATGCTGCAGCGCGGCAATTGCATACGTAGTCAGCTTTCCCTAAGCGTCAGCCAGAGGGCCTTTCTTGCGAAAATCGGTCGGGGTTTGTCCAGTGCGGGCCTGAAAGGCGCGGGTGAAATAGGCGGCGGACCCAAACCCGAGGTCTTCTGCGACCTGTCGCACCGGATCTGTGCTGTCGCGCAGTCGCAAACGGGCCTCGAACAAGATCCGATCATTGAGGATCTTGAGCGCCGAACGCCCGGCCGTTTGCTGACAGCAACGGGTCAGATGGGTCGGCGTCACACCAAGCATGCCAGCATAATTCTGAACGCCGAGATGATCCGCGTAGTGGCGTTCGACAAGATCCGTATACGCGGCCACAAGCCGGGCGGCGGCGGTGTCGTGACGCTTGTCCTTTGGCTCGGCCTCTCGGTCGGCCAGTTGCCGTTCAAAGAATATCGATAGCAATCCGAGCTGATACAACGCTGCACGGTCTGATCCGTGCTGGGTGGATGTCAGCTCCCGCTCAAGCGCATCGAGCAGGACTGCAAATTCCTTGATTGCCACGACATCGCGCAATCGCATGTGGACGGGGGTGTCGGGCCATTCTGTGGCCATCGCATTGGGAATGGTGAGCATCTGGCAATAGACAGTTGGTCCGACCTCCATCCCGTACATCGTCTTGGCCGGGATGAAGATGAGGTTGTTGGCCCCATAGCCGCGGGTGAGACCGGCGATCGTGATCCGTCCCTGTCCTTTTCCAACAAAAATGAGCCGTGGCGCGTCATGGGAGCGCATCGCCTCCGTGCGCCATTTCCCATGGGCTTTGTTTTGGGCAATCGGGGTCAGGGTCAGGCGGGATTCGGTCGTCTGAATCATGTGGCAGGGTCTTTCATGGCAGCAAGCAGATGTTCGTTTTGTGCCAGACTTGCCGCCAGATGCCTGACAAACAACGTTTATTTTCTGAGTAGAGCGTTCTTTATCCGCCGCGGCCTACATCTGGTAGAGCGACATGCCGCCACCCCTTCATCCGGGACCGCAGCCAGGTGCGCTGGCGCTTGGCATATTGCCGCGTGGCCACGATCACCGCCTCCTTGAGCGAATCGCTGCCAATTTGGCCTTGCACAAACGCGATCATCTCTGCCGCACCGATTGTTTTGGAAGACGGCGCAGCCGGGTCCCAGCGGGGCAGCATCGCGCGGGCCTCATCTGCTGCGCCAGCTTGCATCATCAGATCAAACCTGCGGGCGATCCTGTCATTCAGCCAGTCGACATCGGGCGTCAATGCCATAGCCGTGCAATCCGACAGCGGCAAAAGCGGCGGTGGTGTGCTGTCCTGCCAGTGGCGGATCGAGCGCCCCGTGCTCCGCTGCACCTCCCAGGCGCGCTGCACCCGGGCGCGGTTCTGAAGGTCAAGGCCGTCGGCGGTCTTCGCGTCCAGATCAGCGATAAGCTGGGGCAGGGGGATCGCATTCGCCTCAGCCCGCACCTTAGCCGGCGTGGCCGGAATATCGGCAAGCCCTTCGGTCAGCGCTGTGAAGTTCAGCCCTGTCCCGCCCACGATGATTGGACGCGGTCCTCCGGCCTTGTGGGTCTCAAGGATCGGCGTGACCTCGCGGAGCCAATCGCCAACAGAATAGGGCGCGCCGAACGGTAAATGACCATAAAGAAGATGGGCCGCCGTGGCGCAGTCTTCTGCTGTAGGCTGCGCCGACAAAACCTTCCACCCCTGATAGACCTGCAAGGCGTCCGCGTTGACGATGACACCGCCCTGTGCCGCAGCGATACGCAGTGCGAGGCCGGATTTGCCGGTCGCCGTCGGCCCGAAAATCAGAACCGGCCTGTCGCTCGAAATTTCGCTAAGCTCGATCATCGTTTGTCCCATTGCACGCCCCCGTCTTTTCCGACATTTTGCCCGTCAGCGGAAGAACAGACAGGAGCGTCCCATGACCGAAGGTGAAAACGTCACATACGGGAGGGTCATGCTCAAGATTTCCGGTGAGGCGCTGATGGGGGATCAGGGCTTCGGGCTGCATCCGCCCACCGTCGAACGCATCGCCAAGGAAGTGAAGACGGTCCACGATCTGGGTGTCGAGATCTGCATGGTCATCGGCGGCGGCAACATCTTCCGTGGGCTGCAGGGCAGCGCCCAAGGGATGGAACGTACCACCGCTGACTATATGGGTATGCTCGCCACGGTCATGAACGCACTGGCCATGCAAAGCGCGCTTGAAGCGCAGGGCATCCACACGCGGGTGATCTCAGCCATCACGATGAACGAAGTGGCAGAGCCCTACATCCGCCGTCGCGCTGTGCGGCACCTCGAAAAGAAACGGATCTGCATTTTTGCCGCTGGCACGGGCAACCCGTATTTCACTACCGACACCGCCGCGACGCTCCGCGCGTCCGAGATGGCGTGTGAGGCGATTTTCAAAGGCACCAAGGTCGATGGTGTTTATGACAAGGACCCTGCAAAGCACGACGATGCCAAGCGGTATGAGACGATCACCTATGACGAAGTGCTGGCCCAGCATCTGGGCGTCATGGACGCCTCCGCGATTGCATTGGCCCGCGAAAACTCGCTGCCGATTGTGGTGTTCTCTTTGGATGAACCGGGCGGTTTCCGTGGCATCCTCAGCGGGTCGGGAACATCGACGGTCGTCAAGGATTAATGCGCGCTGTTTGGGTTCTGTGCGCTTTGGTCTCTGCATCGGCTCCGGCGGCAGCGGATGAGCGGACCTTTGAATTCCTTGGCGGGCATGGCTGCACCGTCAGCGAGGACACGCGGGATGCGCTGGCCAACGCCGGGTTTCTAAAACCCTATACGAACGCGATATTGGATGATGCATTGGCGCGGGGAGTGGCGGAACGTCAGGGCGATTACATCGTGCTGGATGACAGCATCTGCACCATCCGTTTGCCTGATATCCAAAGTCGTTGGTCCGTGAATGATCCTGAAATCGAGGCGATGGCCCCTTACATTCGTGAGGAATACACGATCGGTGATATGACCTATGTTGATGAGGGATGTTTCTTCAGGGCAGGCATGGACGGGTTTGTTGCTCTGAATGGCGGCGACGTTGAGGCCGGCTACCGCGATTACATGCAGTTCATGGCGGCCGCCATAATTTCGGGCGAGGTGCGGATGTATTCCGACAACCCGCTAAGGACGCCGCCGGGGCTGCAATTGCTATCGGGCAATTGCGCTGACCTTCCCAACATTGACGACATCCGCCGCAGCCATGATGTGTTGGTGGCAAGCTTTGGGGATTGGGTCCGCGCGTCGCAGGCCGTTTCGGTGTGTGGTGATTACCGCGAATACGGAGATCCGATGTTCCCGATCCGCGCTCAGGGCGTTGACCCGATGGGGGACGAGGACGCGCAACCTGCAATCAATGCACTACTCGGGATCGAATGGATGCTTATCACAGTTGGCGCGGGGTGGCGTGATGGGGACCGCTCAGACGATAAGGGCGTGGCGCGTCCACCGCTTTGCCACGTCGAGTAAACTTCGCTCATCTGCACATCTTCTGAACAGCACTGCTATACAAATGCCATAACTTGACGGTATATCGGGCAAAAGTCAGCAAAGAGCAGAAGACATGTCAGACGAATTTATGTTGGACACGGACGATTTGACCCGCCGGATGGAGGGGGCAATCGCCAATTTACGCACGGAATTTGCCTCTCTGCGCACTGGCCGGGCTTCAGCATCAATGCTGGAACCTGTGATGGTCGACGCCTACGGCGCAATGACGCCGATCAACCAAGTGGGCACCGTGAATGTGCCGGAGCCTCGGATGGTGACGGTGAATGTCTGGGACAAAGGCCTTGTCGGCAAGGTCGAGAAAGCGATCCGCGAAAGTGGACTGGGCATCAACCCGCAGCTCAATGGCACAATCATCATGTTGCCGATCCCAGAGCTCAACGAAGAGCGCCGCCGTGAACTTAGCAAGGTTGCCGGTCAATACGCCGAAAGCGCACGTGTGTCCGTGCGCAACGTGCGCCGCGACGGGATGGAACAGATCAAGAAGGCCAAGGACAACATGTCCGAGGACGACCAGAAGATTTGGGAAGGTGAAGTGCAGGAAATGACCGACACCTTCATCAAGCGGATCGATGAAGCGCTGGACACAAAACAAGAAGAAATCATGCAAGTCTAAAGTATCGGCCCGCATCTTGCGGGCCGTATCGTATAAAGTGTCCCGCGCGTTTTAGGGAACATAGAAAAAAGACGGGGGTCGAGCATATGGCCAAGGATTTGAAGACCGGACCTAACCACGTCGCCATCATCATGGATGGCAATGGCCGCTGGGCGCAGATGCGGGGAAGGCCACGGCTGTTTGGCCACCATGCGGGTGCAAGGCGCGTCCGGGAAATTGTTGAGGCCTGTCCTGATGAAGGCGTCAAATACCTGACAATCTTTGCCTTTTCGACGGAGAACTGGAAACGCACCCAGACCGAAGTGGCCGGGCTGATGAAGCTCTTCCGGCGCTACATTCAACGCGAAGCCCGTGATTTGCTGGCCAACGGCGTTCGTGTGCGATTTATCGGCGACCGGGTCCGGCTCGACGATAAACTGGTCGCGCTGATGGATGAGTTGGAGTTGCTCACCTCGCAGAACGACAAGGTGCATCTGACAGTTGCCATCAATTACGGCGGCCGGGATG
>JBCBCS010000115.1:1298-10747 GCA_038530475.1 Pseudomonadota bacterium | reverse complement strand
CTTGGCTGAAAACAGTGACCACGTTTTCCGTCCCGATCCAGTCGTCGGCGAAGGCGACGAGCTCAGCGCTCGAAAGCCCGGTCACGCCAACAGGGTCGGCACGGGCTGCCTCAAGTGCGGCGGCGAAACCGTTTGTGTTTTCTAGATAGCTTTGCTGAGTGGCGCCGCGCGCGTCGATCTCGCTTAGCAGGTAGTTGAACAAGGCAACGTCACTGCCAGGCTCGATCTTGAGGTGCATGTCCGCTTGATCGCAGCTGGCCGTGCGCCTCGGGTCCACGACGATGATGCGCGTACCATGCGTCGCGCGCGCCTTCAGGACCCGTTGCATCAGGATGGGATGGCACCACGCCATATTTGAGCCAACAAGAACGACCAAATCCGCTGTATCGAGGTCGTCGTAGGTTCCCGGAACGGTGTCAGTGCCAAAGGCCCGCTTGTGGCCCGCGACGGTCGAGGCCATGCACAGTCGCGAGTTTGTGTCGATGTTGGCTGTGCCGATAAAGCCTTTGATCAGCTTGTTGGCGACGTAGTAATCTTCTGTCAGCAGTTGGCCCGAGACGTAGAAAGCACAGGCATCGGGACCATGCAGTTCAATCGTTGCCTTGAAGCGGTCGGCAACCTCTTGCAGTGCCGTGTCCCAACTGACTTCCCGGCCGTGCATCATCGGCGCGCGCAGGCGGTAGCCGCGGTTAACGGCCTCGCCCACGGTGTCGCCAAGCGCGCTGCCTTTTGAACAGAGTTTGCCAAAATTGGCCGGGTGCTCTGGATCGCCTTGGACCAGCAGCCCGCCATTGCCGTCAGGCGTCAGCAGAACGCCGCAGCCGACGCCACAGTAGGGACATGTCGAGCGCTGGGAGGGGAGGGCGCCACCGTCCATTATGCGGCAACGCTTGAGCGAGGGAATGGGTCAACTGAACCGCTGTAGTCTGGCCCGAACATCAAGCAATCGCGCAGGTCTGAGACGTCGCGCCCGTCTTGGATCAGATCAAAAAACCACGCGCCATCGGCGGTGTCGCCGTACATCACAGCGCCGATGAGACGACCGCGCTCAATGATCAGTCGCTTGTAAACGTTTGCCGCTGGGTCTCGGTAGATCACGTTTTCACGGGTGTCTTTATCCGCAAAATCACCGGCAGAGAACAAATCGCAGCCGGTGACTTTTAGCTTTGTCGCCAGAGTTTTCTGAGCAAATTTTGCGGGCCGTCCCATCAAAGTGTCGGCCAGAACTTTCGCTTGATCGTATAGGGGCGCCACGAGGCCAAAAAGAACACCGCGATGTTCCACACACTCCCCGACAGCAAAGATATCGGGATTTGAGGTCCGCATCTGGTCGTCAACGATTATAGCCTTGCCGATATTCAGCCCGGCTGATTCGGCCAGAGCGACGGACGGTCTGATCCCGACGGCCATCACCAACAGATCACAGGGCAGCATCGAACCGTCCTTGAGCCGTAGGCCGGTGACGTGCCCGTCCTCACCTGTAATAGCGTCGGAGTGAGCATCGCAGTGTACCCGAATGCCTTTCGCCTCAAGTGATTGGCGCAAAAGACCGGCCGCCTCCGGGTCCAACTGACGTTCCATGAGGTGGCCCATAATATGCACGACGTCGACCTGGATACCCCGCGCCGCCATGCCAGCAGCAGCTTCCAGACCCAGCAAGCCGCCGCCGATTACGACGACCCGCGCGCCCTGGGGTAGGTCTATCATACGCAGCGTATCTTCGAGATCCCGGTAGGCTATGACCCCTTCGAGGTCGTGTCCCGGCAACGGAATGATGAATGGGTTCGACCCCGTGGCAAGGAGCAGCTTGTCATAAGCAACCTCGCCTTTCTCGCCCGTTACAGTTTTGGATTGCGTATCAATGCCGGACACGCGCTCTCCGAACCGGGTTGTGATCCCCCGTTGTGCATACCACGCCGCATCGTGGGTCACGATCTGCTCAAAGGTTTTTTCACCAGCCAGAACCGGCGACAGCATCAGCCGGTTGTAGGTTCCCCTGGGTTCGGCGTTGAATATGGTGATGTCATATGGCGCGTCTTCGTTGGTCAGGTGTTCAAGCACCCGACCTGACGCCATTCCTGCGCCGATGACGACGAGCCGTTCGCGTGTCATCGAGCTATTCCGCCGCCACCGCTGGCTTTTGTGCTGGCGTATCCTCACTTGCCGCGGGTTTGGGTATTTTGGGTGTCGCGCCATGCTCATATTCTTCCAGAAAGTCGAGCACTTCCTGCCGGTACGTGTAGTAGTCGGGATGTTCGAGCAGGGCCTTGCGCGTGCGTGGGCGCGGCAGTTTCACATCAGTGATCTTGCCGATGGTCGCGCGCGGGCCGTTTGTCATCATGACAACACGGTCGGCCAGCAAAATCGCCTCATCCACATCATGCGTGACGCAAATGGCCGTAACCTTCGTGCGGCTCCATACTTCCATGAGAACTTCCTGAAGTTCCCAGCGCGTCAGGCTGTCCAGCATCCCAAAGGGTTCATCAAGCAACAGCAATTTTGGCGACAGGGCAAAGGCGCGTGCAATACCGACCCGCTGCTGCATGCCGTTCGACAGCGCCGACGCGGGCTTGTCCATTGCATCGGCGAGGCCGACCCGCTCAAGATAGTATTCCACGACATCCTGACGTTCGGCTTGGGACGCACGGGGGTAGACACGGTCGGCGCCGATGGCGACGTTCTCTTTTGCCGTCAACCAAGGGAAAAGCGACGGCGCTTGAAAGACCACCGCGCGCTCGGGGTCGGCGCCCTCAACATGGCGACCGTCAAGTTTTATGGCCCCTTTCGAGATGTCATTGAGACCGGCGGCCATTGTCAGCACAGTCGACTTGCCACAACCGGAATGCCCAATGAGAGAAATGAACTCGCCCTTGTTGATCTTGAAGTCAAAGTCTTCGACCACCGTGAGCGGGCCTTTTGGCGTCGGGTAGATTTTATGAAGCTGTGAAAAGTCCAGAAACCGGTTGTCGATCAAGCCTTTTTGCGCTTTGGCGACCGCGGTTGGCACCCCGTGTATGGGCGTCACGTCCGGCAGCGATTTCGTGCCCTCGACCTTGGCGGCAATGCCGACATCCATCAGATAAGACGTTACGGCGGCGCGCAGGTCCTTGAAGCCCTGATGGTTGTTCATTGCAGAACGTTCGCGCGGGCGGGGGATTTCAACAGTGAATTCCTCGCCCAACGTCCCGTCGGGGTTCAGCGCGATAATGCGGTCAGCAAGCAAGATCGCCTCATCCACGTCGTTGGTGATCAGAACACAAGTCTTTTTGTCCGCTTCCCAGATCTGCTCGATCTCGTCCGCGAGATTGGCGCGCGTCAGCGCATCAAGCGCCGACAAAGGCTCGTCCAGCAGCAGCACTTCAGGGTTCATGGCCAGCGCACGTGCAACATTCACACGTTGCCGCATCCCGCCGGACAGTTCGGCCGGTCTGCGGCCCGTTGCGTGGCCAAGGCCCACCATTTGGACGTATTTGTCGACCAGTGCAGCCTTTTCCGCCGCAGGCATGGAAGGAAAGATCGCATCGACGGCAAGCCGCACGTTGCCGTTCACCGTAAGCCACGGCATCAGCGAGTAGCTTTGAAAGATGACGCCCCGTTCCGGCCCGGGCCCCTTGATCTCTGCGCCCTTGAAGGTCGCAGCACCCCGCGTCGGCTTTTCCAACCCTGCGAGCAGATTGATCAGCGTTGTCTTTCCGGTTCCCGAAAATCCGAGCAGCACCAGAAACTCGCCTTCTTTCACGTCGAGATTGATGTTGTTCAGGACGTCAGTGCGCTGTGCACCTTCACCAAAACTCTTGGAAACGTTGTCTAACTTGAGGATCGACATGGCACTTACCGATTGTTGGTGAAGGTGAAGAGCGATTGGATTGCGTACATGAGGCGGTCCAGCAGAAAGCCGATGATGCCGATGGTAAAGACGGCGACCATGATCTTGGCGAGAGATTGGCTGGATCCGTTCTGGAACTCGTCCCAGACGAATTTGCCCAAGCCAGGGTTCTGGGCCAACATCTCGGCGGCGATCAGCACCATCCAACCAACGCCCAAGGACAGACGAAGCCCGGTGAAAATCAGGGGCAGCGCCGAAGGCAGGACCAGTTTGGTGATCTTGGTCCAGGTGTTCATCTTGAGCACCTTGGAGACGTTGACCAGATCCTTGTCGATGGATGACACGCCCAAGGCCGTGTTGATCAGCGTCGGCCACAGCGAACAGAGCGTCACAGTGATGGCCGAATTCAGAAAGCTCTTGGCAAAGAAGCCTTCGCCATCGGTGGCGTAGGTCGCCGACACCACCATTGTGACGATCGGCAGCCATGCCAAAGGCGAGACCGGCTTGAAAACCTGGATAATCGGGTTCAAAGCCGCGTTCGCGTAGGGAGATAGCCCCGCTGCAATGCCCAGCGGAACGGCAACAATCGTTGCGATCAGAAAACCAAAGAAAACGGTTTGGATGGATGTCCAGATTTGCGCGTAGTAGCTGGGCGCCCCGGTATATGCACGCTGGATTGGATCCTTGCCCTGCTCGGCGCGCCGTTCGTTCAGTTGCGCGACCTTCGCTTCGAAATCTGCGCGCGATTGCGCCTTTGCCTGCGCATCTTCGTGCAGGTTGATCGCCTGTTCCCAGACCTGAGCCGGCCCCGGGATCGCCCCAAGGGAGGTCTGCACCTGCGGCGCGAGTGCGGCCCAAAGGCTCAGGAATGCCGCGATGGCCAGCAATGGGACGCCAAGCAGCTTCCAGATTTCGGACGCCTGCGCCTTGGGGTTGTCCCCAGCCGCAGCTTTCAAGACCGGTGTCAGCCAGCTCAGTCCCAAAACCTGGAACCACTTGTCAGCGGTGTTAATGCGGGTGAACAGGCGCTCTTTGCGGGCCTCGCGCGCCTGATCGACGCTTGTGGCTTCTGGATCGATGGCTGTCATGGACGTGGTCCTTGCTGATCGCTTTAGGGGAGGTCCCGGCGTGACGCCGGAAGGCTTTTTGTAGGGTGGTAGGTGCCCCGGACGGGATCCGGGGCCTCTTGGTCAGCCTTGGACTTGGTTGCCGACGACAATCTGCTGGCCCTTCAGGCCAATGGGCAGGCTTTCCAGATACGCGTTTGGTGCCCGTCCGTCATACGTGATCCCGTCGATGATATCTTCGGCTGGCGTTGGTGCCTTGAAGCCATCGCTGTCCCACGGGAAATCGGCCTCGTCGGCCATGCCTTCGTCAACCAGCAGGCGCGCAGCCTCGAGGTAGATGTCGGGCCGGTAAACAGATTTCGCCGTTTCAAAGTACCACTCGTCGGACTTGGCTTCGGCGATCTGGCCCCAACGGCGCATTTGGGTAAGGTACCAAATCGCGTCGGAATAGAACGGGTAGGTCGCGTTGTACCGGAAAAACACGTTGAAATCGGGAATGTCGCGCTTGTCGCCTTTTTCAAATTCGAAAAAGCCGGTCATGGAATTCGCAATCACTTCGTAGTCGGCGCCAACATAATTCGGCTGGCTCAACATCTCGACCGCGGCGGGGCGATTGGCGTTGTCATTCTCGTCCAGCCAGATCGCAGCACGGATCAGCGCCTTAACCACGGCCTTGGTCGTGTTGGGGTACTCTTCCGCGAATTCTTTTGTGATACCAAAGACCTTCTCGGGGTTGTTCTTCCACATCTGATAGTCGGTGATCACCGGAACGCCGATCCCTTTGAACACGGCTTGCTGGTTCCACGGCTCGCCGACGCAGTATCCGTGAATCGTACCTGCCTCCAGCGTCGCAGGCATCTGCGGCGGCGGTGTCACGGACAGGAATACATCCGCGCCAATCTGGCCAGAAATATTCTCGGGGCTGTAGTAACCCGGCTGCAATCCGCCAGCTGCAAGCCAGTAGCGCAGTTCGTAATTGTGGGTGGACACGGGGAACACCATACCCATGTTGAACGGCTCACCCTTTGCATTGAAGTCCTCGACCACGGGCTTGAGGGCGGACGCACTAATGGGGTGTTGCGGGCGGCCGTCATCCATCGTCGGGATGTTCGGCTTCATCATGTCCCAGACCTCGTTCGACACGGTGATCCCGTTGCCGTTCAGGTCCATGGAAAACGGTGTGATGATGTGCGCCTCGGTGCCATAACCGATAGTGGCAGCAAGCGGTTGCCCCGCCAGCATGTGCGCGCCATCCAAGGTGCCGTCGATAACGCCGTCCAGCAGCACTTTCCAGTTGGCCTGCGCTTCGAGCGTTACAAACAACCCTTCGTCCAGAAAATAGCCGTTCTCATACGCGACAGCGAGTGGTGCCATATCGGTGAGTTTGATAAAGCCGAATGTTAGCTCGTCTTTTTCAAGATCGAGCAATTCAGCAAAGCTAGGCGCAGCGAGCAAGCTCAGCGCAGCCGCGACAATCGTAGTCCTGGCAAACATCGAATGAATATCCTTTCATCTCTGGCGCGGGAGGGTGCGCCAAATGAAAAAGCCGCATTGACCGGACGACCTGACATCGTCGGTTCAAAGCGGCTTTGCTTAAGTGTGTGCCCGGACGTCGGGCGCTGGGAGGAACAGAGCGGCGCTGCTCTGCGCAGAACAATGGCCCAACTGGCCACATAATTCCAAGAAAACAGGCCTGTCTTCGCGGTTGCAGCATCAGGACCCTGCGTGTTGCCCAAAAATCAAGCGGTTCTATCCGATAGGCTCAAAGCTTTGGCCGTCAAAGAACTGATTGCGCGCGAGAATCAGCGGTGTCCCGACTGACCCTGCCAAGATTGGCGCGGCGATAGCACCCTCCACCTTTGCGCTGGCCGACGGCAGATTTGGTGCTGTCCCAGCCAGTGCAGCACGGTAAAGGTCGGATCGGAAAGTCGCCCGCGCTGCCTTTGCGCTTTCCGGCGCGTCTAAACCGGTGCGAGCGGCAAGCTGACGCCCGATCCACTCGGCTTGACTGCGCCAGGGGAAATTCGCGCTGCCATTGAAAAACTCGACAAAGCTCTCTGTCTGGCGCAGTTCACCATCCTTTGAGATGACAAACTGACCTGTGAGCGCGTGTTCCAACACTTCTGCTGGCAAGTTCAGGTAATGCGGCTGACCCAGAATTTCCGGAACGAGCGCGGCCTGATCGCGTTTGGACAACCACCGGGCAGCGCGCCAGATCGCACGTACCAGGCGCTGATTGGTATCAGGGTTTCTATCCAGCCAGTCTGCGCGCACGGCGAGTACTTTTTCCGGAGCGAACGACCAGATTTGTGAACAGGGCAGCAGGAGCTTGGCAACACCAGCTTCAACCGAACGTGACCCCCAGGGCTCGCCCACGCAAAAGGCGTCCAATTCGCCTGCTTTCAACGCCTCGGCCATCTGTGAAGGCGGAACTGTGCGGACAACTACCTTTTGCGGCGCCTGCAGCCCAAGTGCTGATAGCCAATAGTAAACGAGTTCGGCGTGCATTGAAAAAGGGAAAGGCACGCCGATGCGTAATCCTTCCGACTTGGCGTGGATCAACGCCTCGCCTGCAGCACGGGCATTATTAAACGCGAAATCATGCGTTTGCATGCGATCTGCGATTTCACGGGAGACACCGATGACATTGCCGTTGACCGAGGTCACCGCAATCGCGTGCAATTCTGCCGTTGTTCCGCCCAACCCCAATGCGCTCGCAACGGGGACAGAGGCCAACATATGAGCCGCATCAAGTTGGCCAAAGCACAGCGCGTCACGCAAACTCGACCATGAGGGAAAGCCCTGCAGCCGCAAGACCAGACCTTCTTCCGCCGCAAAACCCATCTCGTGGCAACAAATCAGCGGAGCCGCGTCTACCAAGGGGATAAAACCGACGTTGAGCTGGACCGTTCTCATGACAGGAGCGTTGCGGATGCAACGAGTGCTGCGGCCACTTCTGCAATGCGCTTGCTCTGCTTCATCGCGGCACTGCGCATCAGCGTGTAAGCTTCGTCTTCGGAAACGCCACGCGCCTTCATCACGATGCCTTTGGCGCGGTCAATTACCTTGCGTTCTTCCAGCGCGCGTTTTGTTTCGGCCAATTCGTTGCGCATTCGCTGGATCATGTGAAACCGGGCGATTGCTGCGTCCATGACTGGCTTGACCCGGTCAGATCGCAAGCCGTCCACCACATAGGCCGACACACCCGCTTCGATCGCGGCCGCAGTCAGCCCATCATCCGAGCGGTCAACAAACATGGCTACAGGCCGTTCAAGCGGCCCCGATGCAAGGGCCATCTCTTCGAGCATGTCACGGGATGGGTTGGCTATATCAATGAGCACGACATCCGGCTGAAACGCCGCAATGTGCCGCGCCAAGCTTGAACTCTCCGCGATGAACTTGATCTTCTCATAACCTGCATCACGCAAACTGTCTGCGATTTGCAGCGCTTTGTCGCGGTCTGGCTCAACAATCATGATGGCGAGGTCAGTAGTCACGCATGTCGGTTTAAGCTGACCGAAAGGGGAGACAATGGATTGCCTGTCATATTGGTAGTCCGGCCAGACTACCTGCTAGGTTTTTGAGCGAACTGCCCGCTGAAGTGGCTGAAATTAGTAGACATCTCGCTGGTATCTGTGATCGGTGGCCATCGCGTCGAGGTAGGCTTTCGCACTTGCCTCATCGCCAGCGATACCCCTCGATATGACCCGGATAAGGGCTTTCTCCACATCCGCAGCCATCCGCGAAGCATCGCCGCAGATGTAAACCGCCGCCCCCTGTTCCAACCAGGCGAACACCTCGTCTGCGCGGTTTTCGATCAGTGTTTGCACATAGACCTTTTCCGCGCCATCGCGCGACCATGCCAATGACAACTCATTCAGAACGCCGCGCGTCTGCCAGCCTTCGATCTCTTTGCGATAAAGGAAATCCGTGGCTTCGTGTTGATCGCCGAAGAACAACCAGTTCTTGCCCGCAGCTCCGCGCGCTTCGCGTTCTTCCAAGAACGCGCGAAATGGCGCGATCCCTGTGCCGGGACCAATCATGATCAAAGGCGTGTTGTCATCCGCCGGAAGATGAAAATGCGCCGACTTCTGAACATAAACGCCGACCATGCCGCCAGCGCCCAGACGGTCGCCGAGATAGGTGGATGCGACCCCTTTGCAGGCCCGTTCATTCCACTCGTAGTGAACCTCGCCAACTGTCAGGTGCACTTCGCCGGGATGCGCCTTTGGGCTTGAGGCGATTGAATAGAGGCGCGGTTGAAGAGGACGCAGCGCATCCACAAGGGTTTGCGGATCGATCGGACCCACCGCGTTCAACAGGTCCAGGACTTGGGCGGCCTGCGGTGCTTCGGAAAGCCCAAGAACGGTGAGAGTGTTTGGCGTGACAGTTGCAATATCGAGACGTGTAGACAACGCGGCGCGCAGCCGGGCCGGGCCAGATTTGAGCGACACCGCCTCCTTCCCGGAAAATCCAGCAGCGTTCAGGATGTCGTCGACGTCTTCTGGACAATTGACCGGCCAAACGCCCAACGCATCGCCGACGTCATATTCCAG
>JBCBCS010000115.1:0-1288 GCA_038530475.1 Pseudomonadota bacterium | reverse complement strand
CAGATCGATACCCCCACCAGCGAGGGAAATCTCGATGTGGTTGACGCACTTTGCGCTGTCCTCGCCGCTCAGCTTTTCTGACCCGATCAGCGATGCCATAAATGGTCGGTTCTTGTCGAATGTGGGCGCAGGCTCGGCATCGATAATGGGTTGGGTCGCGGCACCCGCGCTTGCGCTTGAAAAAGGCTCCGAAGCAAAAACGGCCGTTTTCCAGGCGGCGTAGTCATCGTCAAAGTCGACGTCGCACAAAACGGCGTTGGTCGCGCGGGTAGCACCCAACTCAGCTAGGCGGGCGTCTATATCGGAAGCACACTTGTTAAAATCCGCATAGCTGGTGTCGCCCAGACCGCAAACTGAATAGTTAAGGCTCGCTGGCAAAGGCGGGCAGTCATCCGACATCAACGCGCCAAAGAACTTTGCGGCGTTATCAGGTGGCTCCCCTTCACCGAATGTTGAAACGATGATGGTGACATGGCCCATCTCGGCAAGCTCGGCGGGCGTGACCGCGTCGAGCATCTGCACATTGGCCTCAAACCCTTGGGTTGGGGCGAACTTGCGCAGGTCCTTCGACAGGGTCTCGCAATTCCCGGACTGCGAACCGTAAAGGACATTCACCGGCGCAAGTGGCGCTTCTTCTGCGGAAGCTCCTGCCGCAGCAGAGGCGGCAATTGCTGACAATCCCGTCAACAAGCCGTTCAGCCATTGCCGTTGCGCATCGTCAAACGGCGCATCTGTCGGAACGAGTTCAATCTGCGGCTCGGATGCAGCAACGGCTGCCTCAATGGTCTTAGCGATTAGCGGCGTGGGCGCATTCATGGCTGGATCCTCTAGGCAGCTTTTTGAAGGTCTTGGGGCAGCAGGGTCAGAAGCTCTGCGTCCGTCAAACGGCGGGAAAATTGCAAGAACGTCTCTCCGAACATGCGCCGCGCGAGATACTGACCGATGACATGGTCGATGATCGGGTGAATTTCGGCGGCCGCGACGGGGCCGACGAGAGGCCTTGCAAGACCCTGATCCAGATCAGAACCGCCCCCGATGACGATTTGATAGCCTTCGCCACCCTCAGGTGCCGCCGCACCCATCAGCCCGATATCACCGATGTAGTGCTGTGCGCACGAGTTCTTGCAACCAGTGAGATGGATGTTGATGGGGCTGTCCAGCGTATGCCGCGCCTCCAGATGCCGGACCAAATCAAGGGCATCCTGCTTGGTGTAGGCAGCAGCAAATTTGCACCCCCACTTGCCAGTACAGGCCACGGCCCCGGCTGCGAATGCAGAGGCGCGTGTAA
>JBCBCS010000114.1:0-10884 GCA_038530475.1 Pseudomonadota bacterium | reverse complement strand
TTCAATCTGGGACACGTGCACCAGACCGTCGCGCTTGCCAAAGAAGTTCACGAACGCACCGAAATCCACGATCTTGACGACCGTACCGGTGTAAATCGCGCCTTCTTCCGGCTCGGCCACGATCGAATGGATCATGTCGTATGCCTTCTGGATGGCTTCGCCGTTGGGTGAGGCGATCTTGATCACGCCGTCATCGTTGATGTCGACCTTGGCGCCCGACACCTCGACGATCTCGCGGATCACCTTGCCGCCCGACCCGATCACTTCGCGGATCTTGTCGGTGGGCACGGTCATCGTCTCGATGCGCGGCGCGTGGACCGAGAAGTCGCCAGCGCCGGACAGCGCCTTGTTCATCTCGCCAAGGATGTGCATCCGGCCGTCCTTGGCCTGCGCCAAGGCTTTCTCCATGATCTCGGGCGTGATGCCCGCAACCTTGATGTCCATCTGCAGCGACGTGATGCCGTTTTCGGTGCCTGCGACCTTGAAGTCCATGTCGCCAAGGTGGTCTTCGTCACCGAGGATGTCGGTCAGGATCGCGTAGGAGCCATCCTCTTCGAGGATCAGGCCCATCGCCACACCGGCCACAGCGGCCTTGAGCGGCACGCCCGCGTCCATCATCGACAGCGAGCCACCGCAGACCGATGCCATCGACGAAGAGCCGTTGGATTCGGTGATCTCGGACACCACGCGCACGGTGTAGGGGAAGTCGGTCGGTGCCGGCAGAACCGCCTGCAACGCACGCCACGCCAGCTTGCCGTGACCGATCTCGCGGCGACCCGGAGGGCCCACGCGACCCGCTTCGCCGACCGAATAGGGCGGGAAGTTGTAGTGCAGCAGGAAGTTGGATTTGAAGTTGCCGTGCAGTGCATCGATGAACTGTTCATCGTCGCCGGTGCCCAGCGTGGTCACGACCATGCCCTGCGTTTCACCGCGGGTGAACAGCGCCGACCCGTGGGTCCGCGGCAGCAGGCCGGTTTCACAGACGATGTCGCGCACCTTGTCCAACGCACGCCCGTCGATCCGCTTGCCGTCCTTGACGACCGACCCGCGCAGGATGCTGGATTCCAGCTTTTTCAGCGCGGACCCGAGGTTGGGATCGTCCTGCTGCTCTTCGGTGAGCGATGCAACGATCGCCTCCTTGGCGGCGGCGACGGCGGCGGTGCGCTCCTGCTTGTCGAGGATCGCATAAGCCTCTTTCATTTGCGCTTCGCCTGCGGCAGCCACAGCTGCTTTCAGGTCGCCGAATTCCGGCGGCTGGAAGTCAAACGGCTCTTTCGCGGCTTCTTCGGCCAGGCCGATGATCAGGTCGATGACCGGCTGAATCTGCTCGTGCGCAAAGGTCACGGCACCCAGCATTTCGGCTTCGGTCAGCTCGTAAGCTTCCGATTCCACCATCATCACAGCGTCCTTGGTCCCGGCCACGACGAGGTCGAGGCGTTGTTCGGGGTTCAGGCGCAGATCCTGCATGTCGTCGACGGTGGGGTTCAGCACGTATTCGCCATCTTCGAAACCAACGCGGGCGCCGGCAATCGGACCCATGAACGGCGCGCCCGAGATGGTCAACGCAGCACTTGCCGCGATCATCGCGACGATGTCGGGATCGTTGACAAGGTCATGGCTCAGCACGGTGCACATCACCAGAACTTCGTGCTTGAAGCCCTCGACGAACAACGGACGGATCGGACGGTCGATCAGACGGGCGGTCAGGGTTTCCTTTTCCGTGGGGCGGGCCTCACGTTTGAAGAAACCGCCGGGGATCTTGCCCGCGGCATAGTATTTTTCCTGGTAGTGGACGGTCAGCGGAAAGAAGTCTTGACCGGGTTTGGGCGCCTTGGCAAAGGTCACGTTGGCCATGACACTTGTTTCACCCAAGGTGGCGATGACCGAGCCATCTGCCTGACGGGCAACCTTGCCCGTTTCCAGTGTCAGCGTTTCCTCGCCCCACTGGATCGATTTTTTCACTTCGTTGAACATCAGCGTTTCCTATTTGGGAGCGTGCGCAGGCCCTCCTGCGTCTCCCCTTTTTCATGGCGGCCCCATTGCCGCCGCCCCAATTATCCTCTTGCACGCGCCCCGGGGGCGAGGGGTGTCACGTCTCAGATGGGCGGGCGATACATGATTTTGCTGTCAGGCGAAAGGGACATTTCCGCCCGTTCACATTGCCTTAACCATCATCGGGTTGGCTGCAGGAATGGAGCAAATTGATCAGGTGCAGGCGGATCGTTGGATCGATCACATGTTCTCGGCCAAGGCGGTGGGGCGCGGCGGTGTCATTCGCCGCGCGGTGCCATGGGTTGAACATGAAATCGGTCGGGCGCGGTTCATCGCAGAGGTGGAGCGGCGCGGGTTTCACTTGCTGGAATGCGGGCATCAGTTCGTGGTGATCTGTTCACGGGGACCAATCCGAAAACTGGTCTGAAACGGCACAAGATTTTTCGTCGAAAAATCTTGGCGCGCGTCAGGACCACGGTTTGCGCGGCGGCGTGGCAAAGGCAATCGGCGCATCGGGAAACAGATCACCGCTGCCCGCGCCGGCGTCCGGCGTGCCCCAATCCCGCATCCATTTCGCGGGCGCGGCCAGCACGCCACCCGGCGCCCATTCAAAATAGCCCAAAGCGCCCGGCGCCGGGATCGGCGCAATGGGCGCGGGATCGGCCAGTGTCAGCCCGGCCTTGCCACCGAACCATTCGCTGTCGCTTTCGGTGATGATGCCTGTCACTTCGACCGTGCCGATGATCGCCCCGCGCGGCAGGTCCAAAGGATGTGGACATTGCACCCCATGCTGACCCAACCGCCAATAAAGATACCGGAATTCTTCCTCTTTGAGGCCCGCCGCGGCGTGCAGACAAATCCGCCCTGGCCCCATACGCCCGGCCCTGATCGACCCCATCGTGCGGTTTTCGATCGGCTTGTGACCGGCAATGATCGCCCAGGCCGAAGGCTGGCGGACGGACAAGGCGAGGCGGGGCAGGTCATCCATCTCGAAGAACTTAGGTTGCCGACGGCCTATGGTCCAATTACGGCGGCCAAGGCGCCTGTGACAGCATCGTCAGGCGGCGTCTGGGATCGCGCGGCAGAACCGCACGACGTCTTTGCGCCTCAGGAATGGTGCTGCGGGCGGGCCATACACACAATCGATGGCACTGTTATCGGCGCAGTTAGCAAGCGTCGGCAACAGCTCGAACAATCGCGTGCGGTCATCCACGTTCAATGACGCAAGGGCCATGCGCCCGGGATAAAAACTTTCGCAAGGGACCCCGTTCGCCAATAGCACGTGATGGGCATTCAACATGATATGGTAATAGCTCACCCGGCGTTTGCCGTGCGCAATTCGCACGCCGGGCAACAGATCAACCAGATGCCCCGCACGGGCAAACCCGCCCGAAGGCAACAACATGCCATGCTGGCGCGAGACAAACAGATCGGATGTCGCGCCCAAAACACCGCGCGGGATCAGAATGGGCCGGACGGCTTCCGAACCGGCAAGATCATCCCGGTCGAGATGATCCACCCCGATCCAAATGACCCGTTGCGGTCCCCCATTCCACGTGAAGACCAAATCACCGGGCCTCAGATGCTCGACCGCGCAGTGACCGGAAGGCGTCGCAATCTGTGCGCCGCGCGCAAAACAGATCACCCCGGTGTTGTCAGCCGTAAACGTGGTCGGCGTCGCGCCGTCGACCGTAAGCGAACCACCCGAGAACTGCGTGTTGTCCGAATAGTCAACCGCGTTGCCATCTTCGTCCACGCTATTGGACTGGTTGAGAATGCCATCATCCGCAAGGTCGGCGCGCAGTTCGCTTAAGGAATCGTAATACCCGCTGAGATCGACAAAATCGTTGTTTGTGGTGTCGCCATCACCTGACCCGGTCGCGTCGAAATCAGTGATCGTGTCATTGCCGCCGGAGACAAAGAATGTGTCCGCGCCCGATCCGCCCGTCAGGCTGTCATCGCCTGCGCCGCCGTCGATCTCGTCGCTGCCCGAACCGCCAAGGATCTGGTCATTGCCAGCGCCACCGGTCAGCGACACACCGGCGCTGTCAAGCGAAGCGTCGATCAGGTCATTGCTGCCGGAGCCTTCGATGGCTTCTATGCCGCTGAATATACCGCTGTCGCCATCGTCATCTTTGTACGCACCCGACCCTTCGCCATCAAAAATCAGTTTGATGCCGTCGTCGGCCAGATCAAAACTGATCGTGTCCGCATTCGTTCCGCCATCGCCGCCGATGACAGTTGCCGTGCCATAGCCGAGGTTGAAGAAGTCTGCGCCGTCGCCACCATCAAGCGTTGCATTGCCAAAACTGTCGGTCAGCACGTCGTCACCCGCGCCGCCCGACAGGCTGTCGCCCACGCCGGAGTTGGTGCCCGCGATCAGCGTGTCGTTGCCAGCCCCGCCTTGCAGGACATCGTCGCCGCTGCCGCCATCTATACTGTCGTTGCCATCGCCACCGGCGATTTTGTCTGATCCGTCACCCCCCAAAATGGTGTCGTTGCCGTCCAGACCGTCAACAGCATCATTGCCGCCTTGCGCGGTGATCGAGTCGTCGTCTGTGGTGCCGACGAGATTATCGTTGCCGGATGTGCCGTTGATCGTTGCCAACTTGCGCGCCTCTGTTCCCTACCGGGCCAGCTCTGCTGAACGCCATGGCGCACAGCGGAAACGATCCCGGACACACTTTCCCAAACACGGGGTAGCGCGAGAAGAAGGCTGAATTTTGCAGTCCTGCGGGTCAGATCAAGGCAAATACCACGAAAAAAGCCGCGCTGGGACAGCGCGGCTTTTCAACATGGAACTGTATTTTGGCGCTTAGCGGCGCAGGCCCAGACGCTTGATCAGGTCCGTATAGCGCGCTTCGTCCTTGCCCTTGAGATAGTCCAGCAGCTTGCGGCGCTGTGCGACCATCTTGAGCAGGCCACGGCGGCCGTGGTTGTCTTTCTTGTGGGTCTTGAAATGCTCGGTGAGCGTCGCGATGCGCGAGCTGAGAATGGCAACCTGCACCTCGGGCGACCCGGTGTCGCCATCCTTGGTGCCGTATTCCTTCATCACGCGTGCTTTTTCATCAGCAGTGATCGACATCGGGATCTCCTTTGACTTGAGGGTTCAGACGCCGCCGGCCGGGATGTCGTCCAGCACGGGGCCAATCCCCGCCGATCGGGGATGCGGGCGTATAGAAGGGATTCGTGGCAAAGGCAAAAGGAATCTGGGCCGCAGCCGCGCAGGCCGCGATCAGAGGGGCGCGAAACCTGCGTCCTGGGCCGCACTCAGCGGCATGACGGTCACATCACTCAGGGCAAGCCCCGCACCGCCCGATACGTGCGCTACGGTCACGCCGTCCATTAGAACGTGCATCACATCCGGGGCATCCGGATCGGGCGAGAGGTTCAGTTCCGGCGCATCGCCCGCATCGTCATACACGAGAATGATATCGTCCTCATCAGCGTTGAAATCGATCACATCTGCGGCTGCGCCCTGGGTGATCCAGTCGCCCAAGACGATGTCATCGGCGCCCTCGCCCGCCGTGACGACATCGTCATTGCCTGCGATAATCGTGTCGTCGCCATCGCCGCCATTGAGGAAATCGCCGCTGTCCGTGTCGCTGCCACCGTCGGTTTCGACACCGCTGATCAGGTCGTCGCCAAAGCCGCCGAACACCGTGTCTTCGCCCGCACCGCCGGTCAGCGTGTCGTCATCGAGACCACCCCAGACCACGTCGTCATCCGCGCCGCCGTCAACCATGTCCGCCCCGGCGGATCCGTGCAGGGCGTCGGCGCCCGCGCCGCCGGTGATGGTGTCGTTGTCGTTATTGCCAAAAACCTCGTCCGCGCCAGCGCCGGCGTCAATCAGATCGTCACCATCGCCACCTTGCAGACTGTCGTCGCCACCCAGGCCATCCACAACATCATCGCCACCGGCACCCATGATCGTGTCATTGCCGTCGTCACCCGCCAGCGTTTCGTCCGCGTCGGAGCCGATAGTCAGCCCCTCGACCTCGACCGGCGGTTCGATCTCTTCGCCGTCATCATGAGCGGGTGGGTCATCGTCCGGGTCGCTGACCAAATCGGTCACCGACGTGACTGTGGTGGTGTCGTCGTTGGTGTCGCCGCCGCCTGCCGGCGCATCGCCATCGTCCGAACCAGCATCGCTGATCTGAAGCACGCCAACGGTGCCCGCAGCCATCAATCCCAATATTCCGGCAAGCCACAACATGCCGACACCCCTGAATTACGCCTCACCAGTTTCGTGTTTAGGTGTTTCGCTGCCAAACGGCAAAACCAATTGGATAAGGTGGTTAACCAATTATCCACGGCTGGGGTTGCTGACTGTAGGCGATGTAAAGCGGGTGCTTGGGGTGGCCCGCCTGGCTGAGGCCGAGGTGAAAGAGCGGTCGCGCGCTTGACCGCAACAGCGCCTGCACCGCCGCCCCGCGGTCGAGATAGGCCCCATGCGTGCCCCACGCCGCAACCACGTCATCCGCCCAAGCCGCGCAATCCAGGATGGCCGCGTCATTGCCGTCACCCACCGGGTCGTCCGCCCGGCGCATCGCGCGCGGATCGGTGTCGCGCCATGCAAAGATGTTGGTCACGGCAAAGCTGCCGTATCCAAGGGCGCGCGCCCGCCGTTCGCAGCGTTCGACGGTGGGATCATTTTGCACTTCGGTCGCGGTTGACGGGTTGAGCATTACGAAATTCACCCGCCGCCCATCGGCATCCCAGACGCGGGTCAGGCTGTAGCGGTATCGTTCGCAATCGGAATAAACGGCGGTTGATGGTGCATCGCCCTTGGTATGTGTCCGCGTGATCATGGGGCGGTTCTGCCAGCCGCAGACCGCCCCTTCAATCCGTTTTGTCGCGTGCTTTATTCGGCGGGCACGGCGTGCGGCGTGCGGTTGACGTCCAGAACAGCGCCTTTCATCTCCATGATGCCTGCGGCCACCAGCGCGTAGAGGATATGCCCCCACAGCGCGACCCATGTGATCCCGGTAAAGCCAAGGAACGGCGCGTTGCCCGTCACGAGGTGCGCCATGAAATAGAGCGCAAAGACCCAGAGTGCGACGCCGTAGGCGACGGCGGTCAGTGCCCAGTGCATGCGCGGCAGAACCATGCGTTGCACCGGCCGGGCGATGGCGAACCAGCCCACGGCGTAGAACACGAGGCCGGTCATGGCGTGAAGCAGGTAGGCGGCGCCCGATGGATTGGCGCCGAATATCGCCTTGATCGACGCCCCGGCAAGGCCCACGGGCGCCAGTTTGGCATACCCGAAAAGCGGGCTAAGCGCTTGGCCGAATACATCAAAAGCGAGGGTGGCAAAGGCGCCGGCGGTCAGGACAATCCCGGCGGTGCGAAGGTGTGAATTGGTCATTGGGGGTCTCCCATCAAATGCTGCGATGAGACAAAGGTGGGGGAAATGCGGCCGCCAGGATACCCGCCTCACGCAGGGCTTACCAATTCGGCGCTTTACGTAACATGGCCCCTACGTCACTTTCGCCCCAGACCCTGTTTTGTACAAAACAGGGGGTCAAATGTTACAAATTGAAGACGCGCGCTGGGTGCAGCTCGCCCGCCTTGTAGCGGCCCACGGCCACCGGTGTGCCGTCTAGCGACGCCCAGGCTTCCTCGCCGTAGTCGACGTCCGACGCCAGCACCATGCCCGGGTTGCCATTGCGCATGCGCACGGCACCTTCGGGTGTCGCCTTGAGTTCGGGCAGATCCGCCAACCCCTCGGCCACGGGCCGCAGGTGTGCGTCCAGCGCCGGGTCGTGGGCGAGCGCTTCGACCTGATCCAGCGTGATCCCGTCCTCGGCATCAAACGGCCCGGACCAGATCCGGCGCAGCGTGACCACGTGGCCATGACATCCCAAAGCCGCGCCCAGATCGCGCGCGATGGACCGGACATAGCCGCCCTTGCCGCAGACCATTTCCAGCTCGACA
The DNA here is from genome assembly GCA_038530475.1 of Pseudomonadota bacterium. Taxonomy (GTDB): domain Bacteria; phylum Pseudomonadota; class Alphaproteobacteria; order Rhodobacterales; family Rhodobacteraceae; genus Octadecabacter. The sequence goes on along the minus strand of JBCBCS010000114.1, from coordinate 2,955 downwards.
TGATCGGCGTCGGGGCGGTCGGTCAGAACCAGTTCCTCGACCCGGAGGGGGCGGGCCGCGATCTCGACATCTTCACCGTCGCGGGCCAGCTTGTAGGCGCGCTGACCGTCGATCTTGACCGCCGAAAACTTGGGTGGGACCTGTTCGATGTCGCCGATGAACGCGCCGAGCGCATCCTTGATCTGGTCGTCTGACGGGCGGGCATCAGAGGATGCGATCACTTCGCCCTCGGCATCGTCGGTATTGGTGGCCTGGCCAAGCCGGACGGTGAACCGATACGCTTTGAGTGCGTCGGTGACATAGGGCACCGTCTTGGTCGCCTCACCCAGTGCCACGGCCAGAACGCCGGTCGCCTCGGGATCGAGCGTGCCGGCATGGCCGGCCTTTTTCGCCTTGAGCGCCCACCGCACCTTGTTGACCACAGCGGTCGAGGTCAGGCCCGCGGGTTTGTCTACCACCAGCCAGCCGGAAACATCCCGTCCCTTGCGCGCGCGCCCCATGCCTGACCCCTTGTGATTGATGTGAGCGCGCCGCCTATCGCAGGGGCGTGGGCGCTGTCAATTGCTGGGCACCACGGTGCCGATGATCGGACCGAGCGCAAATCCGAAATCACTGCGCCCCAGATCGGGCGCGTACAGGCGCGAGACGTTGCCATCCAGAAACAGCGCATTCGGCAGCTTGAGGTGATCACGGAACAGTTGCGCAAACTCGTAGAACGTGACCGTTGCGTTGGAGATGGCGAACACGGCGCGCTGGCCATCGGCGCTGGTCCCGACCCCGTTGCGGACAAAGCGCGACGTGCTGTCAGGCAGAAAGCGCGGGTGCACGTCGCCGTCGATCACCAGCATCGGCCCCGATTGCGTGGCGTGGGTGCAGTCCGGCGCGTCGCGCTGAAAGCGCAGGGTCTCGATCACGTCCGCGCGGCCCGGACGCAGGCACAGCACGCCGTTGGGCAGAAGTCCGAAATTGCCCGGCCCGGCATTCGGCACCACGCGCATCACCTCACGGCCATCTTCGACATAGTGGCCGACGGGGGCGCGGTCGTCGTGATACATGCCCGCGTTCATGGCAAAGCCAAGCTGCTGGCCCTTGGCGGCCAGTTCTTCGTCAACGGAGGCAAAATGGCCGTGCACGTCGCCGGTTTTGTCATAAAGGAACAGGCGCAGTTCCTCTTGGGCGGGCAGCACGGTGCAGACGGTGTAGCCGATGCCGTTGTGGCGCATGTCCTCGCACTGGGCCGACCACGCGGGCGAGGTCAACCACAGCAGAATAAGCGCCAGCCGCCACATCAGCCTTGGGTGTCCCTGCGCACGACCTCTTGGTCAAAGAGGCGGCGGGTGTCGTCCATCCGGTCAAAGGTTTCATCCAGTTGGAACCGCAGATCGGGGGCGAATTTCAGGGTCAGCTTTTTCGACACGGCGCGGCGCAGTTCGGATTTGTTGCGCGCAAGCAGCTTGAGCACCTCGTCTTGGCCTTCGCCGCCCAAGGGCAGCACATAGGCCGTGGCGATCTTGAGGTCCGGTGACGTGCGCACCTCGCCCACGGTGATCGACATGCGGTTCAGTTCGGGGTCATGCACGTCGCCGCGTGCCAGCACATCAGCCAGCGTGCGCCGGATCAGCTCACCCACCCGCAACTGCCGTTGCGACGGCCCGGGGCCATCATGAAACTTGTTTTTTGCCATGCCCCCTCCTCTACGCCCTCGCCCGGGCTTTGCCAAGCGGTGCAGTGCGGTGTAGATGGGCGGCAAATTGCCAAGGGAAAGAGGCCATGTCGGATCAGATCGGGATCGTTATTGCAGGCGCATCAGGGCGCATGGGCCAGATGCTGATCGACGTGGTGAGCCAGAGCGACAAGGCGCGGCTGGTGGGCGTTCTGGAACGGCCCGGGCATGACTGGGTTGGGCAGGATCTGGGTGTTGTCATGGGCGGCGCCGAGACGGGCGTTAAGGTCTATGACGACCCGCTGGAGCCGATGGCGCAGGCGCAGGCGGTGATCGACTTCACAGCTCCGCAGGCGACCATCGCGCTGAGCCATGTGGCGGCACAGGCCCGTGCGGCACACATCATCGGCACCACGGGCATGACCGACGACGAGATCGCCGCGCTTGAGCCAGCCTCGCGCCATTGCGCCATCGTGCGGGCAGGCAACATGAGCCTTGGGGTGAACCTGCTGACGCAGCTAACGCGCAAGGTGGCCGCCGCACTGGACGAGGATTTCGACATCGAAGTGATCGAGGCGCATCACCATCACAAGGTCGACGCGCCCTCGGGCACAGCGCTGATGCTGGGCGAGGCCGCCGCGGACGGTCGCGGTGTGACCCTTGGCGATGTGCGCGATTCCGGTCGGGACGGCATCACCGGCGCGCGCAACCGCGGCAATATCGGATTTACCGCGGTGCGCGGTGGTGACATCGTGGGCGAGCATGACGTCCTCTTTGCCGGTCCGGGCGAGCGCATCGTGCTGCGCCACATGGCCACGGATCGGGGCATTTTTGCGCGCGGCGCGCTGAAGGCCGCGCTGTGGGCGCAGGCAAAGGCGCCGGGCCAATACGACATGATCGACGTCCTGGGCCTGAGCGATTAACCGCCGATTTATGAACGTGCGCTAGTCACAGAATGGTCATCAGCGTGAACCATTTGCCCGGTAAGCACGTATTGTTACTATATCGGCACAGCCCGGAAGGTTCGAATCATGCGCACGGTTATTGGTGCAGCCCTGGTAGTATTGGCATCTGCGGCAACAGCTTCGGCTGAACTGCGCAAGGTGGACAGCCAGCAGGAATTTGTCTCTTTGGTGTCGGGCAAAACGCTGACACGCCCCCTGATCAAGCTGCAGGTGACGCCGGATGGGCGCATCTCGGGGTCCGGGTCTCGTTGGGATGTCGAGGGGACGTGGTCGTGGCAAAACGGCTATTTCTGCCGGGACCTGTACTGGGGCGGTGACGCGCTGGGG
>JBCBCS010000113.1:0-10899 GCA_038530475.1 Pseudomonadota bacterium | reverse complement strand
CTCGCGCACGCGGGCGCGGGCGGAGATGCTGCTGGGTATGAAGAGCCCAGCTGTCTCGGCGATGAATTCAAGGATCGCTGGCGTTTCGGTGATCACATCATCGCCGGAGATCAGCGCCGGCACCCGTCCTTTTGGGTTGATGGACAGAAAGTCCGGACTGCGCTGGCCGGACTCGGCAAAGCTGATCCACTTGACCTGATAAGGCAGTCCGGTTTCCTGCAGCGCAATGTGGGCCGCAACGGCGATGGTGTTCTTGGCAACGTACAGCGTCAGCATTGCGGTCCTTTCAAATGACAAACGCCCGAAAGCGCGATGGCCCCGGGCGTTCCTCGGTCAACACTGGGGCTGGCGTCAGGCCGATACACCCTGGTTGTGCTTGCGGGCCATGAAAGTCTTTGCAGTCTCCACGGCGACGGCGGCGTCCCGGCAATAGGCGTCAGCGCCGATGGCCTTGCCGAATTCCTCGTTCAGGGGCGCTCCGCCCACTAGCACCACGTAATCATCGCGTACGCCGCTCTCAACCATCGTGTCGATCACAACCTTCATGTAGGGCATCGTGGTGGTGAGCAGGGCAGACATGCCGAGGATATCCGGCTCTTCCGTCTCAAGCGCTTCCATGTAGTTCTCAACGGGGTTGTTGATGCCCAGATCGACCACTTCAAACCCGGCGCCTTCCATCATCATCGACACAAGGTTCTTGCCGATGTCGTGGATGTCGCCCTTGACGGTGCCGATCACCATCTTGCCCACCCGCGGAGCGCCGGTTTCGGCCAGCAAAGGCTTCAGAATGGCCATGCCGCCTTTCATGGCGTTGGCGGCCAGCAGCACCTCAGGCACAAAGAGGATCCCGTCGCGGAAGTCATGGCCCACGATCGTCATGCCGCCCACAAGCGCCTTGGTCAGGATGTCGTAGGGCTGCCATCCGCGTTCGAGCAGGATGTTGACGCCTTCCTCGATCTCTTCTTTCAGACCGTCATAAAGGTCGTCGAACATCTGGGCGACGAGGTCTTCGTCGTTCAGTTCAGAGAGGATGATATCGTCTTCTTCGTCGGACATTGGGGTGTTCTCCGTCGTTGGTTGGCCCATTTGCCCGTGAATCAGTTGAACGGTCTGGACCGATTGCGACAAGACGTGCCTGTCAAACGACCGCCATGCAAATGAAAGATTTGACTTAAATTTATGTGACCTCCTCAAATGTTCATGTTATGTTCTCACGCCATGAGCGATGAGTTGGGACATCTTACAAACGGGGCGGCGCGCGCGCGCGGGGCGCAAAGCAACGCCGTTGGCCGTTTTGAACCCTATGCACGGATTGCCGTCGATGATGGGTGGGAGCGGGACGATGAGGCGCCGCTTCTTCGCACCGAAGTCGCCGAAGAAGTGCCGCGCAGCGTGATCACGCGCAACACCTCTCCGGATGTGAATTTCGATCGCTCCGTCAATCCCTACCGAGGATGTGAACATGGCTGCGTCTACTGCTTTGCGCGGCCAGGCCATGCGTGGTTGGGTCTGTCGCCCGGGCAGGACTTTGAGACGCGGTTGATTGCGCGTCCCACGGCCCCGGCGGTTCTGGACAAGGAGTTGCGGAAACGCGGCTATGCGCCAGCGCCGATCGCACTGGGAACGTATACGGATCCCTATCAGCCGATTGAGAAGGACTACCGGATCATGCGCGACGTGCTTGAGGTGCTGCGCACCTTCAATCACCCCGTTCAGATCGTGACCAAAGGCACCTTGATTGAGCGCGACATCGATATTCTGGCTGACATGGCTGGCAAGGGACTGGCGAGTGTTGGCGTGTCGGTCACAACACTCGATCCGCGCATCGCACGGGTGATGGAGCCGCGCGTGCCAAGCCCCAAGCGGCGGGTCGAAACGATCCGGCGGTTGGCGGCCGCTGGTATTCCTGTACGGGTGATGGCGTCGCCGCTCATCCCGGCCCTGACGGATCATGAGCTTGAGGCGATCCTTGAGGCCGGGCAAGCGGCAGGCGCTGTCGCGGCGACGGCGATCCCGCTGAGATTGCCACGTGAAGTGGCGGAGCTTTTTACCGAATGGGTCGAGGTGCATTTCCCCGATCGGGCACGACGGATCCTTGGCCGGGTGCGAGAGATGCATGACGGCAAGATCTACGACCCGGCTTTCGGCAGTCGCATGACCGGATCCGGCATCTGGGCGGAACAATTGCAGGCTAGATTAAATATCTCTCGTAAAAAACTGTGCTTGAATGAGAAAATGCCTGATCTGAGGTGCGATTTGTTTGCTGTGCCGTTTGCAGAGGGCGACCAGCTCGGCCTATTTTAATCCGACATGCCGACCCGACTAAGAAGCGCGCCTGCGTCCGCGCCGGGCCGTCCGCGTCGGTCCGGCCCCGTCAGTGCCATCCGATGCCGAGGAAAAGCCGCCCAAGGTGCGGGCGATCTCTTCCAGTGTCGGCGCGGCAGATTTTGGCCGTTCTTCAAGCGCTTGGCGCATGAACTTCAAGTGTTCGGGCGTTGTCCCGCAGCACCCGCCGATGATCTTCGCACCACTGTCCCTGGCCAGAACGGCGTAATCGGCCATCAAATCCGGTGTGCCATCGTAGTGAATGTGACCGTCCACGTATTTGGGGATGCCGGCATTGCCTTTGGCGATAACCGGCGCGGTGGGTCCGGCTGCGGTGAAGCCTTGCACAGTGCGCAGAAGGTCCGACGCGCCGACACCGCAATTGGCTCCGAAGGCCTCGGGCGGGTAGGGCAGCTTGCCGACCAGTTTGACCAACTCGGCTGACGTCAGGCCCATCATTGTCCGGCCAGCGGTGTCAAAGCTCATGGTGCCGCACCACGGCATGTCTGCAAGGGCAAAGGCCTCTGCGGCAGCCTTGAACTCCTCGGCTGCAGAAATCGTCTCAACCCAAAGAACGTCGGCGCCGCCAGCTTTCAGGCCCTCGGCCTGTTCATGAAACATCTCAACCGCGATCTCATGGGTCAGGGACCCCATCGGCGCCATGATTTCACCGGTGGGCCCGATGGAACCGGCAACAATAATGGGGCGACCGGCTTTACCCGCGACGTCACGCCCAATTTCGGCTGCGGCTTTGTTAATCTCAAAGACCCTGTCCTCGCCGCCATGCAGCTTCAGCCGGGATGCATTGCCGCCAAAGCTGTTGGTCAGGAACAGGTCCGACCCCGCATCGACGGCACCTTGATAGAGGGTCTTGATCCGGTCGGGATGGTCGAAATTCCAAAACTCTGGTGCGTCGCCCGATTGCAGACCCATGTTGAAAAGCGTCGTTCCGGTGGCGCCGTCCGCCAGCAGCCAGTCGCGCGTCTCAAGTAGGTCGGAAAGGGTGGTCGCCATGGCCCGATGCTCCGTCAAAGGATGTCAGCGGGTCGCATGAGGCAGGCGGCAGAGCAAATGAAAAATCTTCATCATTGAGGTGAGCCGCGTTTGCGGCAAGGGCTGGCGGGTGGTGGATGCGCCATGCAAGCAAGGGCCCAAGCACCGCCAGGGCGAGCACATTCGGAGCGGTGATGTATAGGCTCTGCCAGGACGGATCGAAGGCGGATTTGAACCGGCGCAGACCGTCGCCTTCGCGGTTGAGGTAGTCATGAGCGGGCAAGTCTTCGGGAAAATCCGGTACCGCATCGAGAGAAAGGTGGGAGACACCGTTTTCACGCGCAACATTGATGGCATGCACTACGAGCGCCTTCATCGTGCCGTCGGGGATGTCGTTGAAATGGCGCATCAGGTCCAATGTCCAGCGCCGACCTGCGTGAAAGCTGATGAAAGCCACGGGCGCCGACCCGTCAAAAGCCGCAAACACCCGTTGATGACGCAGGTAATCCGGGCTGAACCGGCCAACCGAAAGGCCGCGTTCGCCGTCATATCGGGCCTCCCACGCATGGGCTACGGTGGTAAGGAGCTCCGGATTGCCGACCTCGGCGATGCGGAGCCCAGACTGACGGTAAAACTTGGCGATGTCACGGCGCAGTTTGCGCTTTGACGCGCCCTCCTGCGTCCAGGTTTGAGGGTCAAGGATCGCTTCACGCGACAGGCGCAGGACACGCCAGCCCGCCTTGCGGGCATGCGCCGCCTGACGGGCGCTACATTTGTAGATCATATCGGGATGCGACGGGGTCCATCGTGGGGCGCGGGTTGGCCCTGGCAGATCACGCAGCAGAATGTGACGCCCGAAGAGTGGGAGGGTCAATGCGGGCTGGTCATCGACAAGGCGCCATTCAGCGGCTTGGTGGGCCAGCGTCGCTTCACTGTGGTCTCCGGGTGAGCCTGCACCCGGTACAATGCGTGGGCGCAGGGGCGGGGCGAGGCTGATAAGCGCAAGTGCGGCGGGGACGGCATAATAGATCAGACGGAAGGCCAGAAGGGCTGCCATCGCCTCGGCGTCGCTGGTGACAGGCAAAAGGGCCAACAGGCTCAGGTCAAAGGCACCCACGCCACCGGGGGCATTGGACACAAGGCCCGCGCCAAGCGCGAGCAAATAGGCCGCAAAAACAACGCCGAAGGACACAGCATCGGGCCACAAAATCCACAAGGCTGCGGCCGCAAATGCAGTATCGACCGCTGCCGCGACAAGCAGGGCAAACAGTGTCTTGTAGCTCAAGGGTTGCGCGATCCACCTCATCCGGTGAGCGATCCGACCAAGCATGATCAACCCGGCCCCGGCTGCCAGTCCCCCGAATATCCAGGGGGCTGCCGCCGGAACGAGGCCGGAAATCGGAACCACAAATGCGGTGACAGCGGCCAGAGCCGCCATGAAGGACAGGCTGACGACCGCAGAAAGCTTGATCGCATCGGCCACGCCAAGACCGGGCAGACAATACCAACGCAAAACGGCAGACGTGATCGCGCCAAAACCAAGCACCTGAGAGATTGCGATGGCCCGGACCCCGGCCCCTCGTGCGGCACGGGCGCTTTGTCCGGTGCGCAACACCTTATGGACAAGAACGTCGTAGGTTCCGATGGCGCGGAAGCTGATGGCGGTGAACACTAAGGCAAGCGCCACCTGTCCCATCGTGAGCGACTTTAGCGCCGACCACACCGCGCCCCAGTCTAGCCCGATCATATGGCGGGCCAACAACCCACCAAAGACCAAGAGTGCCGCCAGTGGGAGGGCTTTCGCACCCCAGCCACCTTGGAGCGCACGCCGCCATTGACGTGGTTCGCTTTGACTGTGTTCAATCTGCTGACTTTGCCGATCGGCCTGCACGTCGGATCCTGCTTTTTACGCCTATTTGTGCAGGCCTACCTTCATCTTCTTTTTCAAAAGTAAAGGCCCGCGGGCAATATGCCGCGCGGACCTTAGACTTTGACTAAACTGGAAGAGATCAGTGTTCTTCAGCGATCTGTGCTTTCGCCTCTTTCATGCATTCTGCCATCTTCGCGCGGATCGTCGCCTCATCCGCGATGTGACCGACATCATTGAACACTTTGCGATATACGTCCTCGTGACCTGCTTCTTCGAAATCAGATTTCACAACTTCCTTGGCATAGTCCGCAGCTTCGTCGCCGGATTTGCCCAGCAGCTCTGCCGCCCACAACCCGAGCAGCTTGTTGCGGCGCGCATCGGCCTTGAACTGCATCTCAGCGTCATGGGCGAACTTGTTTTCAAATGCGTTCTCGCGGTCGTCGAATGTGGTCATCAGGATCCTCGGGTCGGTGGTGGCTGTCATATCAGATATGACAAGCGCGACGCTTGCCCGCAAGAGGGCCTTGGCTTATGAGGCGCACAACGCGCTCAGGCGAGAGGGGACGCGCCCGGCCAGCCCTCGCCCATGCGCGCTGACAGGAGGCCAGATGGCACGTCGCAAATTGATTTACGAAGGCAAAGCGAAAATTCTGTATGAGGGCCCTGAGCCCGGTACGATCGTGCAGTATTTCAAGGACGATGCGACCGCTTTCAATGCCGAAAAGAAAGACGTCATCGATGGCAAGGGCGTTTTGAACAACCGCTTGTGCGAGTTTTTTATGAAGGGTCTGCAATCCATCGGCGTGCCGACCCATTTCATCAAGCGCCTGAACATGCGCGAACAGCTGGTCCGCCAGGTTGAGATCATACCGCTTGAGGTGATTGTGCGCAACGTCGCCGCTGGCTCGATGGCCAAGCGGCTGGGACTTGAGGAAGGCACAGCTTTGCCGCGCCCGATCGTTGAATTTTCCTACAAAAATGACGATCTGGGCGATCCGCTGGTGCCTGAGGAATACATCATCGCCTTTGGATGGGCGTCGCAGCAAGACCTTGACGACATCGTGTCCATTGCGTTGCGGGTCAACGATTTCATGTCAGGCGTTATGCACGGCGTCGGAATCAAGCTGGTCGATTTCAAGATTGAAATTGGCCGTGTCTGGGACGGCGATTTCATGCGCCTTGTCGTTGCTGATGAGATCAGCCCGGACAGTTGCCGGTTGTGGGACATTGAGACGGGCCAAAAGCTCGACAAGGACGTGTTTCGCCGCGACCTCGGTAATCTGGCCGATGCTTATACAGAAGTTGCCAAGCGGTTGGGCGTGTTGCCGTCCAATGCCACCCACATGCCGAAGCCAACGCTCATTAATTGAGCGTTGGATTTGAGTTCAAACTTGCCAAGATGAAGAGGGAGCGGGGGATATGAAAGCACGGGTTCACGTGATGCTCAAAGACGGGGTTCTTGATCCGCAGGGGGCCGCTGTTCAGCACGCGCTGGGCGCGCTGGGCTTTGACGGAGTCAACGGAGTGCGTCAGGGCAAGGTGATCGAGCTGGATTTGGCGGACGGTGCCACCGAAGCCCAGATCGGTGAGATGTGTGAAAGGCTGCTCGCCAATACGGTGATCGAAAGCTACCGGATTGAGATGCTATGAAGGCGGCGGTCATCCAGTTCCCTGGTAGCAATTGCGACCGGGATATGAAGGTCGCGCTGGAAAAATCGGGCGCCGATGTCAGCGTCGTCTGGCACAAGGATGCTGCGCTTCCGGATGGCGTGGATCTGGTGGCGATCCCGGGAGGCTTTTCCTTTGGCGATTACCTGCGCTGCGGGGCAATTGCGGCCAATTCGCCGATCTGCCGTGCCGTTGTCGCCCATGCAGAGCGGGGCGGCTACGTGCTGGGCGTCTGCAATGGCTTTCAGGTGCTGACGGAAACCGGGCTTCTGCCCGGCGCTCTGTTGCGAAATGCCGGACTGAAATACATCTGCCGGACTGTGGGGCTGAAGGTCGAAACCTCCAATTCCGCCTATACGGACGGCTACAATGCTGGCACAGAGATCGGCGTGCCGATTGCCCACCACGATGGCAATTACTTTGCTGATGAGGAAACCGTAGCCCGCCTGAAGGGCGAGGACCGCGTGGCCTTTACCTATACCGACAACCCCAACGGCAGCCGCGCGGACATCGCAGGTATCCTGTCCGACAACCGCCGTGTCCTTGGCATGATGCCGCATCCAGAGCGCGCCTTTGAGGCGGCGCATGGCAATACCGACGGTCAGCGCCTTTTTGCCGGTCTGATGGGTGCTCTCGCGGGCGTGTAGTTCGATCGCTGGACGGGCCGTGGCCTGCAGCGTAACCTGAACTATGGCCTTGGGGATTTCAAAACGGCTGCGGCGGGTCACGCCGGTCTGGTGGACGCGTATTATCGTTGTCGGCCTGCTGGTGCTTGCGGCAACCGTAGTTTTTGTCTCCAACCGGCTGTTGACTGAGCAATTCACTGAACGCACCCGCGGCGCGGCTGAAGATCGGCTGGCGCTTTATTCCGCCAACCTTGTCAGTGAGTTACAGCGCAATTCTATTGTGCCACAGCTGCTCGCGCGCGACCCCGCGCTGATCGGCGCACTGAATTCCGGGGATTTTACGCAATCCACGGCACGTCTGTTGTCTTTCGTCGATGAGATCGGCGCTGCGTCGCTCGTATTGATGGACCTTGAGGGTCGGATCGTGGCCGCGACAGATCGCGAACGGCTCGGAGAGAACCAGCGCACACGCCCTTATTTCGTCGAAGCCCTACGTGGTGCGGGGACCGTCTTTACTGTCGAGGAACGGGATGAAGGCGGCTATTCGTTCTTCTATTCCCGTCGGATCGAGGACGGAGGCCTCAATCTTGGTGTTGTGTCGGTTGGAGTGGACCTCGCCAAATTGGAACGGTCCTGGGCCGGGATCTCGGATGCAGTCATGGTGCTCGACAGCACTGGGGTCACAATCCTGTCGACCGAGCCGCGCTGGCGCGGACGGATGGAGGAGGAGGCCGTCGCCCTGCTTGAGCCGCAAACAGCCATTGAACGCGCCCTGCGCGGCACGCCCGACTGGTCCGCGCTGCCGATTGACGCCTTTGTGCGCGGTGACGGCGTGATGCGGCAAGAGGTGCGGGTGCCGTTTCAGGGTTGGCGACTGATCAGTTTCACCACCTTCCAGTCTGTGCGCGAAAGAGTGAATACGATCTTGGCGCTGGAAATCATGGGCTTTGCGATATTGCTGGCGGGGATTTTCTGGTTCCTCGTGCGTCGGTCCGATCTGGCGGCACGAATGTTCCAACGTGAATCGGCAGAGCTTCGCCAACTCAACATCAGGCTGCAGCGGGAAATCGCCGAACGCGAAAAGGTCGAAAAGGACCTCGAAGTGGCCGAGCAGACGGTGGCGCAAACCTCGAAACTCGCCGCCTTGGGGGAGATGTCAGCGGCGGTCAGCCATGAGCTCAACCAGCCGCTCGCCGCGATGAAGACCTACCTCGCTGGCGCGCGCCTTCTGATGTCCCGTGACCGCCCCGATGAGGCGGTGGTTGCCGTGCAGAGGATCGATGGCCTGATTGAGCGAATGGGGGCGATCACCAAGCAGCTTAAGTCTTATGCCCGCAAAGGGTCAAACACGCTTGAACCCGTTGATATCAAGGATGCTGTGCTGTCATCGCTGTCGATGATGGAGCCGCAATTGCGCCAGCGACAGGTGGCGATCACCCGCACCTTGCCGGACAGTCCGGTGATGGTAGAGGCCGACCGGATGCGGCTCGAACAGGTCATCATCAACCTGCTGCGCAACGCGGTCGATGCCACGAAACTCACTTCTGATCCGGCGATCGAAATTCTGCTCGTCCAAGGCGACATCGCCAAGTTGTCGGTGCGCGATAACGGCACCGGTATCGATGAGATCGATGAGGTGTTTGAGCCTTTCTACACGACCAAAGAGCCCGGCGACGGCACAGGACTGGGGCTTGCCATCTCATCCGGGATCGTCAACGACTTTGGCGGCAGGCTGATCGGGCGCAATGCCGCCCGGGGTGGGGCTGTATTTGAGGTTGAGTTGCCCATATTGGGCGCGAATAGAAACGACATTGAAGCGGCGGAGTAGACCCGATGGCTCAAGCAATGAAAATCGCCATTGTCGACGACGAACAGGATATGCGTCAGTCGATTTCCCAATGGCTTGCCCTGTCGGGCTATGACACCGAAACCTTTGCCAGCGCCGAAGATGCGCTGAAAGGGTTGGGGCAGGATTACCCCGGCATCGTTGTCAGCGACATCAAGATGCCGGGCATGGACGGGATGCAGTTCCTGCGCAAACTCAAGGGCGTGGATAGCGGGTTGCCGGTGATTATGATCACGGGCCACGGCGATGTGCCGATGGCGGTTGAGGCGATGCGCATTGGTGCGTTCGATTTCCTTGAGAAGCCGTTCAACCCGGATCGGATGACGGAGCTTGCCAAGAAGGCCACCGTCGCGCGGCGCATGACGCTCGATAGCCGCGCGTTGCGGCGTGAGTTGTCCGATGGCGGGGCGCTGATGAAAAAGCTCATTGGCGCGTCGCCGGTGATGGAGCGGTTGAAGGAAGACATCCTAGATCTTGGTCAGGCCGACGGTCACGCGCTGATCGAAGGGGAGACAGGCACCGGCAAGACGCTGGTCGCCCATGCGCTGCACGCCGTGGGGGCGCGCGCCAACAAGAAATTCGTGCTGGTGTCGTGTTCCGCCTACGAGGAAGACGCGCTGGCCAAGCGGCTGTTTGGCCCGGCGGGTGAGGATGACCCGATCCCGGCCATGGAACAGGCCCGCGGTGGCACCTTGGTGCTCGAAGACATCGAAGCGCTGTCCTCGGCCGCACAGGCGCGTTTGTTGACAGCCGTGAATGAACAGGGCGAACCGGGTGAGACCCGGATCGTCGCGATTTGCAACCTTCAGGACGAGGGCAAGACCTGTGAAGACGTGCTGCGCCCCGACCTCTTTTACCGTCTCGCCGCCTTGCGCATCACCGTGCCGCCGCTCCGGGCGCGGGGCGAGGATATTTTGACGCTTTTCACGCGCCTCAGCGAACAATTTGCCGATGAATATGGCTGTGACGCGCCCGAGGTGAGTGCTCAGGAAGCGGCCCAGCTGCTGCAGGCCCCGTGGCCCGGCAATGTGCGCCAGCTTTATCACGTGGCCGAACGCGCGGTGCTGCAGAACAGGCGCGGATCAGGCTCAATCACGTCGCTCCTGATGACAGATGATGAAACGCCGGAACACGTCATGACCACCGAAGGCAAACCGCTCAAGGAATATGTCGAAGCGTTCGAGCGGATGCTGATCGACAACACGATGCGCCGCCACAAAGGCTCCATTGTCAGCGTCATGGATGAGCTATGTCTCCCGCGCCGGACGCTGAACGAAAAGATGGCGAAATACGGCCTGCAACGGTCTGATTATCTGGGATAATTCGATGGAGCACCCGTTTGAGGCGTTGCTCTTCGATATGGACGGTCTGCTGCTGGACACAGAGCGGCTCTTCATGGAGAGCCTGGTGTCGCTGACCCGGCCATTGGCGATGGATGAAGCTGTCGTACGACGCTTTTTCCTGAGCCTGATCGGCACGTCGTCGGCTGAGACGAAGCAGGCGATTAAGACGTTTCTTCCGGTGATGGTCCCGCCACTCGGTATCGAAGGTTTCGAGGTGAACCGTCTCCG
>JBCBCS010000112.1:0-10931 GCA_038530475.1 Pseudomonadota bacterium | reverse complement strand
TTTGCAGAAAGCCTCGAAGTAGCTTTTCAATTGAGAGTTTGTACGCACTAGAGCAAGTAACACCATCAAGTCGGTACTGAGACAGAAAGCTCCCCAGAACATTTCTCAGACAACCTCAAACCAAGCCATGATGCCCGACTTCTGGTGTGACAGCATATGGCAATGGATCATCCACTGGCCAGGATTGTCAGCCACGAAGGCAACTTCGACGGTTTCATCCGCCCCAATCAGCACCGTGTCCCGAACGTCGCCTTCCATGTTCGCGGCACCGCTTTGGGACAGGACAGTAAAGTGGTGACCATGCAGGTGGATTGCGTGTGGAAACATTGATCGGTTCGTCATTTCCATACGAACGGTACAGCCCAAAGCAGCTTGGAACATCGGCTTGTCCATGCCATCCGCTATGCCGTTGAACGCCCAGACCATCCCATGCCTTGTTAAGTCTCGGAAGCCAAGAGTGTCGCCGCGATAGGTGGTTTCAAGCATTGCGCGCATGGCCCCGCCTTCCATCAGCAAGACTTCGCGTTGGGAGTTTGACAAGTCTGGGGTCGCAAGTGTTCCCCAAGCAGGCAATGGGCGCACATCAGACCCATGTGACGCCAAAGTGTCACCTGATAGGACGAGTCCAGCAATTTCCACCCAATCTCCATTTCCGGGATCAAGCAGCAGACCGGCGGTTGTCTCTCCGTCTATGCGGCCGTCTATCACGACATCCGCTCTTTGGGCGGGTCCGAGGACGAGCGTTTCGATCTCACGTGGTGTGACTGGATGACCGTCCAACGCAATCAGCTGGGGCGACAGGTGCGGCAAAGACAACGGCATGATCCTGTCAGTGGCCGTGTTGATGATCCGCAGCCGCACACGCTCACCGGGTTGGATGTCAAATTCAGGATAGGCAGCGCCGTTCACCGTGACGGTGTTTCCCATGCGCCCACCGTGCGCAGCCGCGTGCAGGTCATCCCATCTGTCCTCGACAATGGCTGCATTCCGATCCAGCAGCCAATCATCAAGAACTAGCACCAGCTCACGGGTCGCAGCACCCGCTTCCCCGAGCCAGGGTTCGCGATCCTCCACGATCAATGGCCCTGCAAGTCCTCGTGCCACTTGTTCTGTGCTGCGGTTGTGAGAATGATACCAGTATGTGCCGGGATCGGGAGCCACAAAATCATAGTCGAACCCCTCACCAGGTGGCACAGGTGCTTGCGTTAACGGGGCCGCGCCATCCATAGCGTTGTCAATGCGTATGCCGTGCCAATGTACGGCGGTCGGTTGCGGCAGGTCGTTGACCAATCGGTAGCCGACGCGATCACCCGCTGTCAGGCGAATTTCCGGGCCGGGAACCCTGCCTTCCACCTCGGTCGCGTAGGCCCAAACAGACGTTGATGGATATCCGTCAGGGGCAAGCTGCGCATTTACCGGAGCAGCCCGCAGTACGGGCAGGCTGGAATCGGCAAAAGAGGGTGCGGAAAACAGGGATGTGCTCCCAAGCGCAGCAGCGCCTTTCAGAACAGAGCGTCGAGACAGGGAGGTCATGAAATGTTCCTCTTCAAAGGTTGACCGGCGGCGTGGTTATTGAAGTGAGCGTTGCCGTTGCCAGCAAGATGAGCAGAACAGCAATAACCTCGATCTGGATAGAGCGGCGCAGATGGGGCACGGCTGCGGGTGTACCAGAGGCAAGTGCCGGAACGAACCGCCATTTGTTGAGCGCAGCCAAGGCCATCAGCCCAGCCACAACGCCGAGCTTGGCAAGAAGTGTCCAGCCGTAAGCAGTCGAAAGCAGGTTCGAGATTGATCCAGTCATCAGCCATGCAAAAATCAAACCAACAACGACAAGCAATGCGACAGTAAAACTGGCGATGCTTCCAAACCGATGAAGCAGCCTTACCCCGTCCGCTTGGCCGACCGCGTGGCGTAGGGGCAGCAATGCGCCGATCCAGAACGCCGCCGCCAGCAAATGCAAAGTCAACAACGACGCAAGCAACCAGCGGGGATCACCAAGTGAATGACCCACGAACGTGTAGGACACAGCGATCAGTAGCGCACCGATCAACCCGGCCGAGAGGCCGACAATGCCTCCGATCAGCAGTGCCACGACCAACAGTTCGCCTGCGCCCCGCCAGATCGCAGCCACCCCAAGTGGACTGTCCCAAACGAAGCCAAGCATCATCGGATCGATGGCCCCCGGCAGACCCATCCCGGATATGCGGGCGGCGCGGATACCAAAGCGCAGAGCCAACACTGCCAACCCAGTCAAAGCGGCGATAACAGCGACTTTCCGAGCCAGTTGCCGCACATCAGTGGATGAGCTTGGAAAAACCAAAACAAACAGTGGCCCGCCCATTGCAAGAAGCGCCGCACCATAGCCCGCCGCCTTCGCAATGATCGCCGCTATGGCCCATCCGTCTATTGGTGCCAGACCTTCCATGTCGGTCAGTCAGCTATTGTGAAGCTGAACGTGCCCTGCATTGGATGGCCGTCAGAAGACAGACCGCGCCAATCAACGGTATAGGCTCCGTCCGGCAGGTCGGCAGGTGGCAGTGCACGGAATTCTGTCACCGCGTCCATACCGGTTTCTCGCTCGATATTTACATCACCATCCGGTCCGGTCAGCGTGATTGCGGTCACGCGCATTGGATCATCAAAGCGCATTTCAATGGCGTCAACCTCTGCTACCGTCGCTTCATTGGCAGGTGTGGTTTGTTCGGCCTTTGAGTGTGCTAAGGCTCCGGTCGTAGTTGTGGCCAGCAAGAGAAGCGCAAGGGTCATCTGTCTCATTGTCTGTTTTCCATTTCAGTGTGTCGGGCACGGATTTCCTCCGGCCAAGTTGATTTGATGTAGCTGAGTACGGCAATGATCTCTTCATCGCTGAGGACGCCGTCGTAAAACGGCATGTTCGAGGCGTATTCAGGATCATTGATCAACGTACCAACGCCGTATTTGGTTAGTTGAAACAGCGTGTCACCGTCATGGTGCCATGTGTGTCCAGTCTTATCATGCGGGGGTGCCGGAAGCCGTCCATCCTCACCCGGAGACCGCCAGTTGGTCTGACCTTCCAGATTGGCACCATGACAGGAGGCACAGTTTGCCTCATAGACATTGGCACCAAGCGCGATGATTGCAGGATCTGTATCGCGTAAAACGACGCGGTCGGTTTCCGCTGAAACATTGTTAAATGCGTAGAGAGCGGCCCCAATCAGGGCCGCTCCGCCAACGGCTATCAGAGCGATCCGTTTCACAGACCAGCCTGATAGAAGACCTCGCCATCACCCGCATCGCCACCAAAAGCGATCACGTCATAGCGCGCAGTCGGATCATTCCCCATGCCAGGAGAGCCACCGGGCATACCGGGGACCGCAATTCCGGTGATGTCGGGGCGTTCTTCCAGAAGTTTTGCCAGAGCTTCAAACGGAACGTGACCTTCAACGACGTAGCCGTGAACCGTCGCGGTATGACAGGCCCACATATTGCCGGGAATATCTGCATCCAGCTTCACGGTCGTCACATCTGCTGTGTCAGTTACTTCGATCTCATAGCCTTCTTGGCGGGCTAGGGCGACCCATGCGCCGCAACAGCCGCAGGTCGGGCTTTTTGTGACATGCATGGTGCCGTGATGGGACATGGCCCCATGGTCGTCTGCATGAGCCATGCCAGCCCCGCCGAAAGACGCCATTCCAAGTGCAAGTGTAACGGCGGGTGTAAATGCCAGAATTGTTTTGATCGGTTTCATAAGATGTTCCTCTCGAAAGGGTGCGCCCCAGGGTCAGGGCATCGGGCAATGCCCGCTTTAATGTGATTTATAGTCTACGCCGCACCACGTAATGGCACAGCGGGCATCACACCGCGCGGGGCGGATCGAGAGGGCCAGAGGGTTCAAAACCGGTCAAAAGCACGCCGGATGTGCAGAACACATCCTCACCAGCAACAGGCGCAGTACCACTCAAAGTCAAAGTGGGAAGAAGAGCCAATAGAGCATGACAGGTTTGGGCGCGTTCTGTGCTATCCTGACAGCACAAAGGTTGCGCATCAGCCATACCTTCAACAGTCGCGTGTTTATGGTCTGAGACTGGCATATGACCCGCGTCCATCGCATTTGAGAGCGAGGTGGAAAACGTCAATAGGATGACCAGAAGGATGCGGACCAAGTACATGCAACATACCTACACGGGGTATATGCGATTTGGCAAGTCGCAGGTCTGTTACTGGCGGCCTTGGCGGTTCAATGACCGTGCGCATCTATCCCCCGTGCCATCATCAAGTGATGTTCGCGGTGATGATCCTGACTCGCCATCAGTCCAAAAAACCCAAGGCCTTTGATCCTGGCTACTACTTCCGGAATTTCACTGGTCACCCGCAGCTCGATCCCATCACTTGTTTCTGAAACAGCAACTGCCCAGCGACCATCGCGGGCAAGCTGAGCGGCGTGGGCTGGAACCATGCGTCGAAGCGTAGCGAGAGTATCCGCATCACCGGTGGCGATTGCACTGATTCCGTCCGGTAGGTCAGTTTCCATGACAACTGCGTCCATAACCAAGCGGTCCATATCGACCAAATGAGCTCGCAGCCCGGCCAGATCAACTTGGGCCCAATCCGTATTCGGGTCGGCTTCCAGCACGCGCACGACTTCGGAAAGAGCCGCAAATGCCCCTTGGCCGGGTTCGGACAAAGTAGCACCAGTCAATTCCTGTTCTTGCTGATGCCCAGAATGATCCATGCCATCGCTGTGCCCTGTATGACTGGTCTGCGCGATTGCGAATGCTGCGCCGCCAATTAACACCGTTGCAGTAAGAATTATCTTTGTTCGCATGTTCGCCTGCCTTTCAATTTACAATTACAGACTATCCGATACGCCCCATCAGCTATATGATTTCTATCATGTTGCAGTGGCTTGAACTTTTTGACGGCGCGCCCATCCGCAAGGTTACGAAAGGCGCAGCCGTGTTTCGGCAGGAAGATCGTGTGCAGTCCATGTATTTGGTTCGCTCTGGCGCAGTGGCATTGGAGCGCCCTATGGCGGATGGGGTCCCGCTGACGTTGCATATTGCGACCGCCGATATGGCTTTGGCGGAAGCATCCTTGTTTGCCGACGCGTATCACTGTGATGCGATTGCGCGTTCAAACACCAAAGTCGCCAGCCTGCCGCGCATAAAGTTTCTGGCCCAAATCCGAGACCACCCTGACGCAGCCCTCAGTCTTATTGAGGCACACGCCAAAGAAGTGCAGGCGCAGCGGGCGCGGATTGAAATCCTGCGATTGCGGCGTGTAGCTGATCGGCTGGACGCTTGGCTGGACTTTCACGGCGAACCGGCCAAAGGAGAGTGGATCAATGTGGCCGACCAGATCGGTGTATCTGCTCCGGCACTTTATAGGGAACTGGCGAAAAGACGTGGTTAGCACGGTTGATTTCGCCCGACTGGAAAACTTAACCTTAGTGCTCCCGATCGCACAAATTGTGATCGGCCAGTGACGCCAAAACATAACAGTCTTCCGACACGCCCTCACCGTCGCAGCCCTTCGATATTCGGCTGAGTTCCTTCTCAAGTGTTCTGAGACGTTTGATCTTGGCGCGGACATCTTCAAGTTGCGACGTGGCGATTTCCGTCGCAGCCTCGCACGACCGGTCTGGATGATCCTGCAACTCGATCAGCGAAGAAATCGCTTCAATCGAAAACCCAAGGTCGCGCGCGTGACGGATAAAGCTCAGCCGCTCTAGTCCGGCTTTGTCGTATCGCCGTTGGTTTCCTGACGTGCGTTCTGCCTCTGCCAATAGCCCCATTTCCTCGTAATAGCGGATGGTCGGAACCTTGACCTTTGTGCGCTTTGAAAGCTCGCCGATAGAAAACATGAAGATACCTCTTGAACCTCTAGTCACTAGAGACATTACACTATGAGCAAGCAAAGATGAAAGAGGATTCCTATGGCTGGTTGCTGCGGACATGACGCCAAGTTTGACGGCGTTTCAGATGATTACAAAAGGCGGCTGTGGATCGTCATTGCGCTCAACGCGACAATGTTCGTGGTCGAGATGACTGCAGGCCATCTGGCCAAGTCTCAGGCGCTGCAAGCCGACGCCCTCGACTTTGCGGGCGATGCGCTGACCTATGGTATCTCGCTTGCAGTCATCGGGGCATCGCTAAGCGCACGAACGAATGCGGCTCTGTTCAAAGGCGTCAGCCTTCTTCTGATGGGTCTTTGGGTGTTTGGATCGACAGTCTATCGCGTCTTTTATGCTGGCGTCCCCGCCGCAGAGATCATGGGTATTGTTGGCTTTCTTGCGTTGCTCACCAATCTGGCAAGTGTCTTGCTGTTGGTTCGCTACAAGGACGGTGATGCCAATGTCCGATCAGTCTGGCTGTGTTCGCGCAACGACGCGATTGGGAACGTAGCAGTTATGTTTGCAGCCCTCGGCGTGTGGGGCACGGCAACGGGCTGGCCTGACCTGATCGTGGCAACCATTATGGCTGGATTGTTCTTATCATCTGCCTTCCAGATCGTGCGCCAAGCCTTGGCAGAACGGCGCGAAACGACCGACCATAAGCACGTGGAAGTATGATGCAGGCGGTCTTGATCGTCGTCGGCCTTGTGATAGCGACAGGCACCCTGGCCGCGATACTTTTGTCCATCGCATACCCTAAACGCCGCCTTTGGCCGCCAAAGCGCTATACTAAAGCGACACCCGTTTTGGTTTGGGTACCGACATTCACGTTATTCAGTATCCTGATCGTCCTTGGGTTCATGAATTGGGGTAGCCTGCCAATCCCGATTTGGCTGCGGTTTGGTGCTGGCATTCCATTGATCCTTGCTTGCAACGTCATCGTATGGTCCGAGGTCGCGCAGTTCGGGATAGCCCAAACTGGCGGCGCGAAAGGGTCGCTTCGAACAGGCGGCATGTATCGCTACTCTCGCAACCCACAGTACGTTGCAGATATAGCAATGATTATCGGCTGGATCGTGCTTTGTGCGTCGTCTGGAGCAGCGTTAGTCGGCATTGCCGGAATAGCCGTTCTGATAGCCGCACCTTTCGCTGAGGAACCGTGGCTCAAGGAGCAATACGGTTCCGCGTTTGAGGACTACAGGGCAAAGGTCCGACGGTTCTTGTAGGCAAATGACCAATGCAAAAGCAGACCTTCGCCATGGTGCAGCATCTTGGTAGGTTTGGGCTCGAAGCTGCCGATGGAGCCCACTCAACATAGCTAGGCCAAAGACAAGTGCTTAGTGCAGTGTATGCGGCGGATGATCGAAGAGGATGACGCTGAAACCGCCTGGGTCAGAAGGCGGCACGACAAGGAGGAAGATTTCGTGTGATCCCTCTTTTTCGTAGAGACATCTGTACTTGCCCTTGTTGTCCCCATCGTCGGTGATTTCATCGTATCGGCAGGTGTAGGCAATTCCTTCGGTTTCCCACTTGGCAATCCCAGATTTCGTGACCAGCGCGAGTGGCTTTCCATCGAGCATGATGAGGTTTTTATCAACGACGATCTGTTCCATGAGTATCCGCTTGGTAAAGTGAAGACGGCCCGCAATGCGGACCGTCGATGGGTGTTGATTTGGCTATTTGCCGATCCGCTTGTTGCGGTCCATCTGCGCTTGATAGTTTGGCGCTTGCCCGGCGTTTGGGCTTGGAGCCGGTTGAGTGTTCGCGGGCTGCGGTGTTTGAGCCTGCTGCCCGTAACCTGGGCGCGTCGGCATTGGCGAAATACCCATCATTGACCGGGCTCGGAGGGCAGCGTGTTCGGCTCCACTCGCATTGCCCATGAGGTAACGGTTGATTGCCTGTTGAGAGCCAAATGCAGCGCGTCCGAAGGCATAGGTGCCGCCGAGTCCGCCCGAGATTGCTGGCATCATGATATTGCCTGAAATCGCCCGCACGATGAATGGCGTAGCCAAGATGAAACCCTTTGCCATTAGGATCATCATGAAGAAGGGAACAATTGCGCCGATGTTAGGCGCACCACGCGGGTCGCCGAGTTCCCCAAGTAGCGATCCAGAGACACCTGTAATTGTCGAAAAGACCCCTGCGATGACAATTGGATACATGGCAAATGACACGACTGCGGTTAGCCATCGCGCGAAGTAGTCTTTTGTGACGTCGAACAAGGTGAGGAAGATCATGATGGGCGCCAATCCAAGGAGCAGAGCGATCATCAAGCGAGAAGCAACCATCAAAAACGCAGCAAGGCCACCTAGAATTGAAAGAAGCAGAACACCCAAGTTCGAAAGGATCGCGCCCGCCATCCAATTGAGCTCTTCACCGGCTGCATTCAAATAGAGCCCAAAATCCCCGATCATATCGTCAAATTCTTCGGCGTAGGTGCCGGAGGGGCCAGGTGAACCTCCTCCAACGGCGGCGATCAGCGAACCTGCGATGCTGTCGATGCCATTTAGAATGGCCGAGGCCAGGGCGTTAAACTGTGTCCAGTTCTGTGCGAATATTCCTATGAGGATGATCTTCACACAGAGCCAAAAAGCAGTTCGTCCATCCATTGAGCGATATTGGAAGACCATGTTGACCGCGACGAGTATAAGAACAAGCGTCGCGCCAAGCGTGGTGATAGTGCCTACGGTAGCAGCAACAGCGCCAAATTGCGTCTCAGCTGCATCGTCAAGAAAACCCTGTGCTGTATCTACGATGTAAGAAACGACGCTCATCGTTATCTACTATCTTACCAGTGACCGATTGGCTCGCAGACGTCTCGCTGCGACTGTCGAAGATCGTTGGAACGGTCTTGAAACTCTCGCCGAGTGTCCATCGCGTCGCGTCTTTCAAAGTGGAGATAATTGTCATTGAAGACTTGAACGGCGGTGTCCCAGCTTGGGTAGAGCGTGTCGCATGAACAATCTCCGGCCTGCTCTACACGTTCATAGCTTTGAAACCGATAGATAGCCTGAACCAACAGCCGCTTGTAGTTTTCACGAACATGAATGTCTTGCAGCCATTGTGGTTCTTCTGGCCTATTTTCACAAAATTCATACTCCCGATCCAGCGTCGGCACGAGCCCCTGGGCATATGCGCCAACAGTTCCAGAAATAGCCATTGCTAAGAGAATTGAGGTTACGATCTTCATGCGCTTTTTTCCTTATTTTGGCTCATTTCCTCTTCTGAAAATTCGTACTGAAGCAGCACAGTGTAGATGCCTTGCATCCCCTGCATGTGCGTCATGGAAATGATCTTCCAACCATTCAGCGTGTATGACGCAATGGTGTCTTCCATGTCCTGATGCTTAAACTTTTTGTCCTGCACAAACGTCAGGATTTTCGGCGCGTAGCTTTTCCCATTGTTCATATTTCGGCCTCTTTTCCTAATTCTGTGCCCGGCAGATAGAATTCCGTGATCCCACGCTTGCCGTCTTCACGGCCCGCCTGGATGATCACGTCAATAGAACTCTCGATGTAGTCTACCATATCCCTATACGGGATCGGGACTTCGGTCTTTAACGCTGCAATTGCTAGGCGCTGAACCGCCAGTTGAGGCGTTTCGGCGTGTAGGGTGGTCATTGAGCCCCCATGGCCGGTGTTGATGGCTTCAAGGAACGTCATGGCTTCTTTTCCACGCACCTCGCCCAGGATGATGCGGTCAGGTCGCATCCTTAGCGTCGATGTAAGGAGGATATCTGCGGTCTGGTGTGGCGCATCACGGTTCGAAATCAGCGTGACCGAATTTGGCTGCGAGGGCAGGAGCTCCGCCGCCTCCTCGATCGTGAGGATCCTTTCATCGTCGCTGACATAAGACAGGATCTTCCTTGCGGCGACCGTCTTACCGGTGGACGTGCCACCAGAGACGATCATGTTCAGCTTGTTTTCAACGCAATGGCGAACTGCAGCGTCGATATCACCACTGGCAACAACTTCGCGAAGCTGGCGGTTCTTGTCCTGGCGCAGTTCTTCCAGCTTGCGTTCTTTCCCGTAGAGAAAACTCAACTCTATTGAATCAAGAGGCAGGCTTGAAAAGAAACGGAGGCTGATCGACATGCCCCGGCTGACGGCGGGGGGAGTGATGACCTGCGCCCGGATTGGCCGATCCCGATACGTGATCGAGACCGACACGATGGGTTTGTTTTTGGAAAGGGGTGTTCCAGCGTCAGACGCGATCTGGTTGCCGAGGTCTTTCACCTGATCCTCAGTCAGAGTTTGGGCAAGGCGAGACATGAAGTGGTCGCCCTGAAACTCACCCCAGCAGGAGCCGTCCGGGTTGATGCAGATTTCAATCACATCATCCCGTTTGGCATCTTCGAGGCGATCGATGGAGGATTGAAGGTAGCTTAGCGACATGGGCTTAGAAAATCTCCAAGTCGCGATCTACCATGACCGTGATGCGCGCACCCTGATCTACGTAGATTACAGGCCCAATCGACAGGTACTCACCGATCACGCTGTCAGTCGCATCGGCTAGATCATCACCAATGTCCTCAAGGACGTCTTCTGCAATCTCATCCTCAGTCTGATTGGCGGCGACGCTTGGCGCGGCTGAAATCAGTGAAATGAGAACAGCGGAGCCGAAGCGTTCTGCAAAGCGCGTGTCAACAAAGCCAGTTGTACCCGAGCGGCCAAGCTCATCGGCACCAAAAGAGCTGATCACCACCGTCTGGTTGTTCGGCATGATGATCCTGTCCCAAGCAATGGTCAGACGGCTTTGTGCGATATCTGCGCCGGAGCGATATCGGCCGATAAGCCGCGATCCAGCAGGGATGAGCAGCCGAGTCCCATCGTAACTGTAGACGTTCTCGGAGGTGATTGCGCGGACCTGGCCTGCGAGTTCGCTCGAAATCGCGGTTTCAAGCGCGGCCTGGATGACTGTGCCTTGCATGACGGTGTTGGAGGGGTTCGCGATCACTTCGGCCTGCGTGACCGCTGAGGGCAGGGCACCATTGAGTACGAAGTCGGCTACGTCACCGAAAGTGCGTTCGGCCAACTCAGCGCCGTCGGCACCGAGACCT
>JBCBCS010000111.1:0-11082 GCA_038530475.1 Pseudomonadota bacterium | reverse complement strand
GCTCTCCTGACAGAGAGACCACTTTGAACCCTCGGTTTGAAAACTTGGCGGTGAGGCGGGCCACCATCGAACGCGTGTTGGCAAAGATGATCGCCGTTTGCGCATCATGATAGATCAGCACGTTGATGATCGCCTTTTCGATATCCGAGGGCGCAACATTCAAAGCGGTGTACGAAATATCCGCGTGCTGGGCTTTTGTGTTGCCGATGACAATGCGTTCGGCGTCGTCCCTCTGATGCGTCTGGGCCAGCTTGGCGATCCCGCGCGGCACGGTGGCCGAAAACATCAGTGTCCGCCGATCACCGGGCGTTTCATTCAGGATGAACTCAAGGTCTTCGGCAAAGCCCATGTCCAGCATCTCATCGGCTTCGTCGAGAACAACCGCCCGTAGCGCGCCTAAGTCGACATTGCCGCGGGCCACGTGATCACGCAGCCGCCCAGGCGTCGCAACGACAACGTGCGCGCCACGTTCCAGCGCCCGGCGCTCTGTACGTGTGTCCATGCCACCTACGGCAGAAGCGGTCACGATCCCGGCTCGCGCAAAGAGCCAATCAAACTCTCTGCGGACCTGCAACGCAAGTTCTCGCGTCGGCGCAATCACCACGGCAAGCGGTGCTGCTGGTCGCCCAAATCTACCCTCATCATCAAGAAGGTCGGGGGCGATCGCCAAACCAAACCCTACGGTCTTGCCCGACCCGGTTTGCGCAGAGACCAGCAGGTCTTTGCCGCGTAGGGCTTCATCCATTACCGTTGTTTGGACGGGCGTCAGGTTGCTGTAGCCCTTGTCGCGCAAGGCCGCCGAAAGCGTGTTCGGCAGGCCAGAGAAGTGTTGCATGTGTCACCAAACGCCAAAGAGGCTTTGGGCGTTAGTCACATTTGCGCGGGATGTATAGCCGTCAATTCGCCCCATCCGCCCACCGGAGACAACAGCCGCATCGAATGGCCGGTTCGGCGGGCCGCCTTGCGGCGAGGCAATCCTGTGTTGGATGTCGGCTATGGGCCGCAAGCGACAACTGCTTGTTCCTCGGCGAGGCGGATGCTGCATTGCATCTGAGGTCGGCTTCGAGCCCGATTTACCGGATGCTGCATGTTGGACGTATGGCCGTCGTCTGCTAGTGAGCGGACATTCAAACAGCACCTTGTAACTGGGATTTCTGTTTGAACGTCACCCATGCCTGCAACAAGTTGAGTGAAATCAGGAGCGACACGACCAACCCTGGCGCCAGTACCATCGGAAATTCAAAAATGAATTCGAATCCAGGCTCAGTCATCCAATAGGTCATCGGTATGAACGTAGGCAAAACGATCAGAGCAAACCCGACAAGGTTCCAACTGATGAGAAGGCCATGTTTGATTTGTCGACGCCACACCAACCATGCGACAACCAACGCTGAAAGCCCGAACAGGAAATCCGGAATGCCAATCCAAAAAACATAGTCGGATTGAATTTCGCCCTGCAGACCCTTCACGATGCCGCCGATTGCGCCGATACACAGAACTTGGATCGCCACAAACCAATGAGCCGGAGTGGTTTCTGCGATCTGCCAAAGTGCCCGCCTGAAAGTGGGCAAGAGGGCAAACGGCAGACTCCAGATGAACATCGGCACAAAGGCTTGCCACAGGAGCGGTATCGTCTGCATTAGCTGAATGTGAATATCTTTGAGACCCAGTAGGGTTAGAACAATAGACCAAACTGCCAATGCCAAAAGGACCCCGCAAACCGCAAGCACCTCTGTGTACAACAGCGCGCCCTTGCGCCAAGTCCGCACTGTAAGAGCCAGACAAATCATGGCGACGAGCATCAAATAGACCGGCAGAATTGACACTGGCGAGACCTTTTCCGAGCTTTTGCGATGGGGGTGAGACGGCTACCGCGGTCGTCGATGGTATCAGGTGCTTTGCTGATACTTTACGATGGTCATATCCGCTGCTTCTTCGCGCAGGGCGATCAGCTCTTTATAGTCATCTTAAGCAAATAGTGCATCGATGTCCGCGACACTCGGAAAACGCACAACGACCGCCATCTGATGGTCTTGCGCACCTGCTATTGCACCTTGTGCTGGCCCCCTAAAGACCATCTCTGCACCATAACGCGCCCTAAGTTGGGACACCTTGGGCAGATATTCCCCGAGTTTCGCCTTATCCTTAACAGAAATTGTCGAGATCATGAGTGCGCTCATGGTTCGTCTCCTTTTAGATGTTTGTTGTCATCTATATGGATGATGTATATCATCTAAAAGGTCAAGGCCGAATTTGGAGAACACGATGCCAAGAGTGTCCGATGTCGAGAAAAAGCGCAGCCACGCCCGCATCATAAAGGAAGCATCTAAGGCATTTCGCAGCAACGGATTGTCTGGAACGAGTGTTGCAGATGTCATGAGAGCCGCGGGCCTGACCCACGGTGGGTTTTACCGGCACTTCTCGTCCAAGGCGGACCTGTTGGCCTCGGCATTAGAGGACGCGATAAAGGACGCGATGTCCGACTTGGAGCGCGCGACGACGCCAGAGGAACAAAGAAAAGCGCTTTTGCGCTATGTCGATTTATATCTGTCCCCGGAACATGTGCGCAGCGTGCAAGAAGGATGCCCCCTTGCGGCGGCCGCAACCGAAGCCGGACGCGGTGATGTGACCGTGCGCCAAGCAGCAAGCGTGGGAAGCCAATATGTCGTAATGCTTCTGTCTCGCGCTTTTGCAAATAAGACCGAGAACTCTGAGGCAAAGGCGCGTGCGCTGCTTTCGCTCCTTGTTGGAACGGTCACATTTGCGAGGCTTGCCGACGGAGTTCACGACGTGGATGATTGGCTAAATGCGGCCAAAGTGACGGCGCATCAAATATTGGAGGGTTGAGCGCTTCTACGCAACGCTATCCCGGATTTAGGAAGCCGCTGTAGTTGCATAGCGGACGTCCGATTGAAAACGCCCAGCGGCACCAAAGTCCGCTGAGCCTACCTTCCATAGCTACATTATGGTGATGAGCCCGACCGAAACCGTCGAATGGCCGCAAAAGAGCCCAAAGCGGCCGTCTATCATGCAAGCGCGGCCGACGAATGGCAGGCGCAGGATTGTCCATCGCTGTTCAAAACATGCATCCAACGGTACAGATAAAGAAACCTAAGACTGGGACATATGCATGTCGCGCACGACGGCTGAAATACTGAATGACCGTGCCCGGTTACTGGGCCCCAATATGTCAACCTTCTATGACGAACCAGTGCATTTCGTGAAGGGAGAGGGTGTCTGGTTATGGGACGCGGACGGGCGGAAGTACCTCGACTGCTACAACAACGTCCCGCATGTTGGGCACTGCAATCCGCGTGTCGTTGAAGCGATATGTCGTCAGGCCAGCATACTGAACACGCATACCAGATATCTGCATGAGGGTATTCTCGACTACGTGGAAAAGCTCACTGCGACGATGGCTCCGTCACTAGACACCGCTGTTCTTACTTGCACAGGCTCCGAAGCCAACGACATCGCTCTGCGCATGGCCGAAGCCGTGACGGGCAAGCGCGGCATTATCGCGACCGATGCAACTTATCACGGGAACACATCCCTTGTCAGCCAATTGAGCAGATCCAATGTTCCGACGTTTGGTTTTGAATTGGATAGATTTTTTCGATTTGTAGGTGCACCGGACAGCTATCGTCACCCAGACCCGGATGGCAAGAATTTTGCCGCCTCTGTTGCTGCGCAAATCGAAGCACTGGAGCAAGACGAAACAGGTTTTGCGGCCCTAGTTTTGTGCCCTTACTTTCTGAATGAAGGCTTCCCGGACAATGTTGATGGGTGGTTGAAACCTACCGCTGAACTTGTACGCAAAAGCGGAGGTTTATTGATTTGTGATGAAGTCCAATCAGGCTTTGGCCGAACCGGCACGCATCTCTGGGCCTATGAGAAGATGGGGGTTGTTCCGGACGTTGTAACTCTTGGCAAACCAATGGCTAATGGACACCCGGTAGGTGGCGTGGTTGCGAACGGCGATTTCGTAGCGGAGTTTCGTGAGGGCTACCGGTACTTCAACACCTTCGGAGGCAACCCAGTTTCCTGTGCCGCTGCGATGGCGGTGCTGGAGGAGCTGGAAGATGCTGATCTTGTGACAAACGCAAAAACCGTTGGCGAGTATGCTCGAGCGCGGTTGTCGGCGTTGATGCAAAAGCACGAAGTGATCGGAGATGTCCGTGGCTCTGGCCTGATTTTCGGCGCAGAAATGGTATTGGACCGGGGTACAAAGGAATCGGCGAGCGCGTTCACAGACCGGATAATCAACGAGATGCGTCGCCGCGGGATCATTCACTCTAAGCTCGGACGGAACAAGAACACACTGAAGATCCGGCCTCCTATGCCCTTTTCCACTGAGCATGCAGACCTGTTGTTTGACACGCTTGATGACGTTCTCAACAGTGTCCCACTGGATGGATGAGTGATGTCGTAGAACGGGCGCTGGTTCAATGGGGCCTGGAAGGCGCAGAATACAGACTTGTCGCGGCGCGCGAAAATGCTGTCTATCATGTGTCTCAGCACGAAACCGAAATTGCTCTTCGATTGCATAGAGAACACTACCGTACTGATGCTGAATTGCGATCAGAACTGGTATGGATGGCAGAGGTTGCGCGCAGTGGACTGTCAGTGCCCGCACCAATTCCTGCATCAAACGGTGCGTTTTTGGTTCGGGTGGACAACACGCAAGTAGATGCTCTGACTTGGCTATCTGGCGATACAATGAACGACGTACTGCCAAACTTGAAGCGAGAAGACCGGACCCAACTGTTTCTTAGCCTGGGACGTGAGATGGCGAAGCTCCATGACATCTCTGACAAATGGAGACTGCCGAACAATTTCGACCGCGTTCACTGGGACCACGATGGTCTATTAAGCGATGCGCCACTCTGGGACAGATTTTGGGAGAACTCCGAGCTAAAACAGGAAGATCAAGCACTGTTTCGAGCTTTCAGAAAAAGAGCATCTGCGGAACTCGTTCAAGGAAATGATACGCGCGATTTTGGTCTTATTCATGCGGACTTGGTTCCGGCAAATGTACTGGTCGATGGCCATGCCTTAAAACTGATAGACTTTGATGACAGTGGCTTTGGGGTCCGGCTCTTCGATGTCGCAACCGCGCTGTTGAAACACGAAACCGCAGACGATTATCCGCAGCTTCAGAGCGCTCTGATCAACGGCTACCATTCGATCAGAGCGTTGGATGCATCAGAATTGGATTTGTTTCTGGCGCTCCGCGCTGTGACATATGTAGGTTGGAACATAACGAGGATGCATGAGGAGGATGAAGTTGCCCGAAATAGCCGCTTCATCGAAACCGCGAGGCGGCATATTTCTCGATATATGGCCATCTGAAGCCTTGGATCCGGAAACCGCCCATGCGCCTGCGTGTGCCAGTCGGCTGTGACGTGGTTTTAGGAACCCAGAAGTGTTTGCAGGTTCACGACCAATGGTCCTTGTTTACCTTTGTACCGGAACCAAATCGCGTTCAAGACAAGCTTGTTAGCTCTTCTTTCATGTCCGCGATCACATCACAAAGGAACACCGCCTGTTGCTACGGTGTTTCCTTCGGTGCGTCAGGGACCAGAAGCCTTTGAACATCTTCTATAAGGGATGCGTGCTGCGAGGTATCCATAGTTTTTAAATATCTGTGTGACTGCTTCGTCCGCGCACTGTGAGTTGGACAACCGCTGAATATTGCGCTCGCGGCGAATGTGGGCAATGCAGGCTGCGACTGCAGCATCAGAACTAAGCGGTGAGTGTCTGTTATGGGCCGAACACTAACTTCCGGATATCTTCGCCGCCATGACATCTGCCGCCACGCGCAGAGGATCGTCTGCCAAATGCGCATAGCGCTGAGTTGTTGAGGGGTTGGTGTGGCCAAGTAGTCGCCCCACAATCGCAAGGCTCATGCCGCTCGATATCAAATGAGACGCATGGGTGTGGCGGTTGTCGTGAATGCGGAAATCCTGCAAGTCAGCCGCCTTCGTCACCGCGCGCCAAAAGGCCTGGAGGTCCCGGATCGGCCCCTCAACCCGGGCGCTGGGGAAGACGTGGTTCGACTTCTCCCGACGCACGTTTGCCATTCGGTCTACCAGGGCAACCGAAGCCGAGGATAACGGCAAGTGTTCCGTGCGCTTCGGTTTGGTATGGTGCGACGGTTTGATCCAAACGCTGCGGTCAAAATCAAAGTCGTCCCATCGAGCTGATAACACTTCCCCAATCTTGGCCCCGTTTAGCAACTGCAGACGGATGGCGTCGGCCGCGACCTGATTGGGATGATTTTCCAGCGCAGAAAGCAGGCGCTTCAACTCTCTATCCGACAGCCACCTTTGGCGCTTCTGTTCCTGAAATTTCTCGATGCCCAGCGCGGGATTGTCCGTGCGCATGTCCCATCGGATCGCGAGAGAAAACATCTTCGACAATAGCGCCAAAGTTCGCTTGGCTTCGTAGGGAGTTTTTTGCAGGCTGTTGTGGAGGCGCTGACGGCCCGCATTGGCAAGTCGCTCAATGGATGATTTTGTGAGCTTGGCGGAGGGCATGTCGCAAGGCGAGGTAGCCAAAAGGTAAGCGGAGGGTAGCGTGTCCCAGTGGAATAGCGTGAAGCAAGCAGAAAGAATGTGGTGGATTTTCTCATATTTTATTGACGAAAGGGCCACTTCATAGATGCATGGAGAAATGCTGGGAAGTCGTCGCCGAAAGACTTCTTATCAGCAGGTTGAGGGGTCGAGTCCTTCAGGGATCGCCATGTCAGCAGATGTCGTTCACCCTTAGACGACCGCCCCCCGGCATACCGTGCCGCCATCGAGGTCGATTGCGGTGGCCGCCGTGCCCAGATGCGAGCGCAGCAATCAATTTTGTTCGGTGCATCGGCCCGGGGTCGAGCCGGTCCCCTGATCACCACGCCCGCGCAATTGCAGTACCGGGAACCGCTCTGTCCGATTGCGCGACACTATCTGTCTCGCTTCCGTGGCTCGCGGGTTCATCACCGTCCGCGCGTTGCAAAGGACGCTGTCGAGAGCGTCAGGCAGTCTTCATAGCGCCAAGCGATTTGCCGTAACGCCAAAATGCCGGACTAACTCTCAACAAAGTGCCCGCTTCAGGGTCGTGCGCAGGTCCGTCGGACAATCAGGTCGGGCACCACCAACTCGCTTGTCGCGTCCTGTTCCGGCGATGTGATGTCCTGCGCGATGCGCGCAGCGGCCTTGGCGCCGATCTGGCGAGCCGGGATGCGCACCGTGGTCAAGGCGGGTTCAAAGTCGCGCGAACCTTTGAAATCACCGATCCCGACAACGGACATCTCGGCAGGCACCGCCAGCCCGGCCTTTGACAGCGCGTGCAGCGCGCCCCAGGCCAAAACGTCATTGCCACAGATCAGGGCCGTTGGCCGTTCGGCTTCGGCAACCATTGCCGACACGGCATCCTTGGCTGCGCCGACGCTGTACGGGGTTTGTAGATCCCATGTGTCGGGGATGTGCACTCCAACCTCTGACAGCGCCGCCTCGACCCCTTTGCGCCGTTGTGCAGCGCGGTCATTGCCGGCCAATGGGGGAAAGATGCCAGCCACCCGCGTGTGGCCCAACTGCCCGATATGGCGCCCGATCAGATAGCCGGCCCGGAAATTGTCCGACCCGATGCTTGGCAGCGTGGACGCCTCCGCGTAGTTCCACAACAGCACGGTCGGCACCTTCTGGCTTTCGAGCAGGCCATAAGTTTCCGCCACGTGTTCCGTGCCGATCAGGGCCATGCCGTCGACGCGGTGTTCCAGCATCTTGCGGATCAGCACGTATTCGCGCTGCAGGTCATAACCGTGGGACGCAAGCAGGATGGTGAACCCCATATCTTCGATCGCTTCGGAAAAGCTCTGGATCAGTTCGGCAAAGATCGCGTGATCGACCGTCGGCACGATCAGTCCCACGGTGCCACTGCGGATGCCATGGATGGTTTGCGCGGCGCGGTTGCGGATATAGCCAAGCCGCCGCACGGCGTGATCGATCTTCTTGCGGGTCGACGCCTTGACCAGTTCGGGGTGGTTAAAGCTGCGCGACACGGTTGACGGCGACACGCGCGCGGCCTTGGCAACGGCGAGAATATCCGCTTTTTTCTGTTTTAAATCAGACAATTGACACCCGCTTTGCGGCAGAAAATGAAAACATTTGCAATACTATTTTCATCTCTTACCCTGATCGGTCAACAAGTTACGTTTGGGAGGGCGTCGCTTGGAATTTCTGGCCTATTTCGGCGATGTGTTCATTCCGTTGAACTTCGGTTTGCTGTTGCTTGGCACAATCGGTGGCCTGATCCTTGGGGCGACGCCGGGGCTGTCGCCGACCATGGCGGTGGCGCTGCTGATCCCGTTCACGTTCCGGTTGGAACCGGCGCAGGGGCTGATCCTGCTGGGCGCGGCCTATACCTCGACCGTCGCAGGGGGCGCGGTCAGCGCGATCCTTTTGAAAATCCCCGGGGCACCCGCCAACATCGCCACCACGCTGGACGGGCACACCATGGCGCAAAAAGGGCAGGGCGCGCGGGCGCTGCAACTGTCTTTTCTGGCCTCCGCAGTGGGCGGCGTGTTCGGCGTCATGCTGCTGATCTTTCTGACCCCGGTGCTGGCGCAATGGGCGCTGGCGTTTGGTCCGTCGCACCTGTTCTGGCTGGCGATCCTCGGGGTGACGGTGATCGGGTCGCTCGATTCCAGTTCGGTGGTCAAGGGACTGCTGTCGGGCTGCATCGGCCTGTGGCTCGCCACCATCGGCTTTGACGACATCATGGGGGCGCAGCGGTTTATCTTTCATTCCAGCGTTTCGGGCGGCATCAACGTGATCCCCGCGCTGATCGGTCTGTTTGCGATCCCGCAGGTGATCTCGATGTTTGCCAAGGGGCGCCGCCGTCTGGATGCCGAGGTGCTGACCGTCGAACGCCACCCGATCGGCAAAGCCGTCAGCGAAGTCTTCGGCCGTATGCGTGCGCTGTCCATTGGCACCATAACCGGGTCGATCATCGGCTTGATCCCCGGCGTCGGTGGTCAGATTGCGGGCCTCGTGGCCTATGATCAGGCGAAAAAGACCAGCCCGGAACGCGACAAGTTCGGCACCGGCCACAGCGAAGGCGTGATCGCCGCCGAAAGCGCCAACAACGCCATGGTCGGCCCATCGCTGGTCCCGCT
Source organism: Pseudomonadota bacterium (assembly GCA_038530475.1). Classification (GTDB taxonomy): domain Bacteria; phylum Pseudomonadota; class Alphaproteobacteria; order Rhodobacterales; family Rhodobacteraceae; genus Octadecabacter. The sequence goes on along the minus strand of JBCBCS010000111.1, from coordinate 1,919 downwards.
TCTGACCCTGTCGATCCCCGGCTCACCCACGGCGGCGGTGCTGCTGGGCGGGCTCCTGATCCACGGGATTTTCCCCGGCAGCGATCTCTTCGACAATTACCCGGATGTGGCCTGGACCTTTATCAATTCGATGCTGATCGGGCAGATCCTGATGTGCATCTTCGGCCTCTACGTGGCGGGGCTTGCGGCCAAGGTTGCGCAGGTGCCCAACAACGTGATGGCCGCCGTGGTGCTGGGGCTCGCCGTCTTTGGCAGCTACTCGGTGCAGAATTCGATGGGCGACGTCTACGTGATGATGGCGCTGGGCACGGCGATGTACTTCCTCGAACGCTTTGGCTTTTCCGCTGCACCGCTGGTGCTGGGCCTGATCCTTGGCCCCATCGCCGAAGCCAACTTTATCCAGGGCTCGATGATCGCCAACGCGACATCAAGCGTCGGGCAGTACTTCTTTACCGGCGCGCTGAACCTGACGCTGATCGGCATTGTCATCGCCTCGGTCGGGTATTCGGCCTGGATGGAACTGCGCAGCCGCCGCTACACCACCAAGGACGACGCCGTCGCCAAAGAGGAGGCGATGCTGTGACCGATCTGCCCCGCACCCAGCACATTATCGCCAGCGGTCTGGTGGCCGCCGTGGGCATCGCCGTCGCCTATCTCAGCTACACGCAGCAGCCCGCGCAGGCGTTCCTGTTCCCGCGTCTCATTTCGACCGTGTTCGTCGTGCTGGCGCTCTGGACCTTTGGCAAGGCGGTGCTGGGCCGGACCAAGGTCGGCAACGGTCTGACCATGGCGGCGATGCGGGACATCGTGCCGGGCCTGCTGGTGGCGCTTGTCTTTGTCTACTGGGCGGCCAAGGGCCTGGGCTTTTACACCGCCTCAACGCTCGCCTTTTTCATTCTCGTGTCGCTCTACGATCCTGCGCCGCACACCGAAATCAAATCCTGGATCAAACGATGCATCATCACCGCCGGTTTTCTGGCGGTCATGTACGGTCTCTTTGCGTTGCTTCTGAACGTGTTCACACCGCGAGAGATATTCTTCTGAACCGCAGCAGCGGCAGACAAACCCAAAGGGAGGACTGAACCCATGAAGAAACTTCTAGCAGCCGTCGCCATGGCGGCGCTTGGCCTGACCGGCACGGCAAGCGCGGATGGCCATGCAAGCTTTCCCGAACGCCCGATCATCCTGATGGTCAGCTATGGCGCGGGCGGGGCGACCGACTTTCAGGCGCGTATCGTGACCATGACCGCGGGCAACGAGGATGCGCTGGGCATGCCCATCGCTATCCTGAACAAACCCGGTGCGGGTGGGCGTGTCGGCTGGAACTGGTTTGCCACCCAGGCCGAGGCCGATGGCTACACGCTGGGGGCCTACAACATCCCGCATTTCATCGCCCAGTCGATCGAAGGCGGCGTGGAATACGGTGCCGACAGCTTTGAACCCATCGCCAACTGGGGCGCGGATCCGGCTGTGTTCGTCGTGGGCGCAGACAGCGAATTCAACTCGATGGCCGACGTCGTCGACTATGCCAAGGCCAATCCGGGCAAGCTGACGTTTTCCGGCGCGGGCCTTTTCGTGGGCCACCACATCGCCGCATTGCAGCTTGAGAAGGCGGCAGGCGTCAAACTGGCCTACATCCCCAACAACAAGGGCGGCGCAGGCGCGATGAAGGCCGTGATCGCAGGCGAAGTGCTGGGCGGGGTCAACAATCTGTCGGACGCGTTCCGCGCGCGCGAGGCAGGCAACGTCAAGATCCTCGGCGTGTTCGACAACGAACGCAACGCCTTTATGGAAGACGTGCCAACGATGAAAGAGCAGGGCTTTGACATCGACAATGCGTCGGTGAACTTTCGCGGTGTGATGGTGCCCAAGGGCACGCCACAGCCAATCATCGACAAGCTGGCTGCCGTGGTCCCCAC
>JBCBCS010000110.1:0-11215 GCA_038530475.1 Pseudomonadota bacterium | reverse complement strand
CAAGGATCGCAACACTGGCCCCGTCCATTGCTGCGATCCTTGCCATGCTGGCGCAACTGGACGGGGCAGGGGTCGCGCCCGAGGACGTCAGAACCGGGGCGGTGCGGCTGCAACCCCGTTATTCGAGTTCCTCGCTCAGTTCCGGCAATCAGATCTTGGGGTATGTTGCAGTCAATACCGTGACGGTCGATCTGCGCGACCTCGACCGCTTGGGCCCTTTGCTACAGGCCCTCATCGGGGATGGCGCAAATAGGCTCGATGATGTGCGGTTTGGGTTGCAGGATCCGACCGATGCGCTGGACGAAGCCCGCCGTCGCGCGGTGGCCGAAGCGATGCGCCGCGCAGCCCTTTATGCCGATGCAGCGGGTGTTGAGCTGGGCGCGGTGCTGAGCCTTAGCGATACGGGTGGCGCAGGTTATCAGCCTCTTCGCGCGGAGATGGCGATGATGGACATGGCCCAGAGCGCGCCCGATTTCGCCATACCGACCGCTCCGGGGGATATCGAGATGTCTGTTTCGGTCAGCATGGTGTTTGCAATCGCCGGCTGAAGTCAGATCGCCCGGGTCAGCGCCGCGACCACCAAGCCGACACCTGCATCAACCGCTTGGTGATCGGACCAACTGGTTGCCGAAGCCAATCCGATCCGGCGGGCAAGCGCGTCTGGATGAACACCGCTTTGAGGTGGGACATCGCGTCAAATCCATAACGTCCGTGATACGCGCCAATGCCACTGTCACCGACGCCGCCGAAGGGCAGGCTTTCCTGTGCAATATGCAGCAAGGCATCATTGATGGTTATCCCGCCCGCCATCGCTTCGCGTGTGACGCGGTCTTGCCGTCCCGCATGGGAGCCAAACCAGTAAAGCGACAGTGGATGCGGGCGAGCCGCAATGTATTCCAGCGCGTCATCAAGCGTGTCATAGGCCACGATGGGCAGGATTGGGCCAAAAATCTCATCCTGCATCACAGCTGTGTCTTCAGGAATGTTGGTCAGAACGGTGAGCGGCATCAGACGCTTAGCGACCATATCCTCTCCCACCTCATGAGCGCGCCGCACCGTCGCCCCGGCGCGTTCCGCTTCGTCGATCAGACGTTGCAGCCGGCTATGGTGGCTGTCATTGATGATCGCTGTTGTTCCGCTCGGCCCCTGATCCGCAGGCGCCATGTCTTTCGCCTGCGCGATGATCCGATCCGCGATCTCGTCCACCTTGTCCCGTGGGGCGAGGACATAATCCGGCGCAATGCAGGTCTGACCCGCATTGAAGAGCTTGCCGCGCACCATCCTCAGAATCGTCTGATCAAGATTGGCACTTGGATCGATGATCGCTGGGGATTTGCCACCCAGCTCCAACGTGACAGGCGTCAGGTTTTTGGCCGCCGCCTCTGCCACCATGCGCCCGACCTTCGTTGATCCGGTAAAGAGCAAATGGCCCAGTGGCAGATGTGTCAGGGCCTGTGCCACGTCCGCCCCGCCGGTGACCACTGTCACTTCGGTCGCATCGAAATGATCCGCCACAGCGTTCACCAGTGCCTCCGAAAAGGCGGGCGTGAACTCGCTCGGTTTCAGAATCGCACGATTGCCTGCCGCCAAGGCTCCAACAAGCGGCCCGATCGTCAGCAACAGGGGATAGTTCCAGGGCGCGATGATGCCAACAACACCCAGCGGCTGCGGCACGACCTTGTTGCGCCCCGGAAGATACAGCAGCCCGGTCGACGCCCGCCGCGGTTTCATCCAGCGTTTGACGTGAGACAGGGCATGGCCGATGGCCAAGTGGGACTGGTCCAACTCAGCCACGCGGGTTTCCATCTCGGCCCGGTGCCCGAAATCCTGCTCAATCGCAGCGATCAGCGCATCCTCGTGGGCGATCAGCATTTCACGCAGCTGCGTCAGCCGCCTACGACGCTCTGTCCAGCTTGGCTCCCGATCGGTGCGGTGGGCGGCCTGCATGGCCTCAAAGCGGTCGCGCACAAAATCGGCGCCGTCGGCTGCGGTGTCTTTCGGCATGGGCGGTCCTTGTGAGTGGTCTGGCCGTCAACGCATATAAGAAAGACCCGTTCCATGCCGAAAGGGCAAGAACGGGTTCCGTTGCGTCGGTTTCCCCAATTCAACGAAAAAGGGCCCCGTGCAGGGGCCCCATTCGTGGTTTACTGATAACGGATTACTCAGCCGCGCGGAGGGCCACGGCCTTGCTCAGCGCTTGATCGAGATCGGCAATCAGGTCGTCCGCATCCTCAATGCCGATCGAGACCCGCACCACGCCCGGACCTGCGCCTGCCGCTTCCTGCTGCTCTGCTGTCAGCTGGCGGTGGGTGGTCGAGGCAGAGTGGATGATCAGCGACCGGGCATCGCCCAGGTTGGCGACATGGCTGAAGATCTCAAGGTTGTCGACCAGCTTGATGCAGCTCTCGTACCCGCCCTTTACGGCAAAGGTGAACAGCGACGACGCCCCGCGCGGGCAGACCGTCTTGACCCGGTCATAATAGGGGGAGCTTTCGAGCCCGGCATAAGTGACGTAGTCAATCCGCGGATCCTGTTCGAGCCACTTGGCGACCTTGGTGGCGTTGTCCACGTGCCGATCCATCCGCAACGACAGGGTTTCAATCCCCATCAACGTGTAATGGGCCGCCTGCGGGTTCATCGTCATGCCAAGGTCGCGCAGACCAATGGCGATGCCGTGGAACGTGTAGGCCAGCGGGCCAAAGGTCTCCGCGAATTTGAGGCCGTGATAGGCCGGTTCCGGCTCGCTCAGGGACGGAAACTTGTCAGAGGCAGCCCAGTCGAACTTACCCGAATCCACAACGCAGCCGCCGGTGACCGTGCCGTTGCCGGTCAGGAACTTGGTGGTGGAATGCACCACCAGCGTGGCCCCATGCTCAATCGGGCGGCAGAGATAGGGGGTCGCCGTTGTGTTGTCGATGATGAGGGGGATGCCAGCTGCGTCTGCGATATCGGCGATGGCGCGCACATCCATGATGTAGCCGCCCGGATTGGCGATGGCCTCGCCAAAGACCGCGCGGGTGTCGTCGTCAATGGCGGCTTTGACGGCCTTGGGATCGTCGAAATCAACAAACTTGGCCGACCAGCCAAAGCGTTTGATCGTCTGGCTGAATTGCGTGACCGTGCCGCCATAAAGCCGGGTGGAGACGACGATGTTGTTACCGGGCCGCATCAGCGGGAACAGCGCCATGATCTGGGCTGCGTGACCGGACGAGCAGCATACAGCGCCAACACCGCCCTCAAGCGTGGCGATGCGTTCCTGCAGAACGGCCACAGTGGGGTTGGTCAGGCGCGAATAGATAAAGCCCACCTCTTGCAGGTTGAACAGGGCGGCGGCGTGATCGGCATCTCGGAAGACGTACGCGGTCGATTGATAGATCGGCGTATTGCGCGCGCCTGTGGCCGGATCAGGCCGTGCACCGGCATGAACCTGCAACGTGTCGAAACCATAGGACGGGGTGTCTTGGGACATCAGAAATCTCCAACTGAATTTGCCGCAATGTATCATATGCGAGGGGCGGCACAACGGACCGGTACGAATAGGAGCATTCGTTCCCAAAGATCACCACCCATGCCGATGGCCGTCCTCTTGAAAAAGCGCGAGGCCAGAATGAACGTCCCGTCGCTCGTCTGTCTTTGGTTCTCAAATACCTCCCGCCGGAGGCACAAATTCTGTCTCAGAATTTGCTCTAAAATTTCATTGAAATTTTGACCCGCCCGCCGCAGGCGCCGATCGTCAGATCGTTCTGACGTCACCGCATCCAGAACCCTTCCTTCTTGATGCGATTGCGGATCTGTCTTTCGCGCGGCGGCAGGTCGTTCTGATCAAAGAGCGCGCGCACTTTCTGTCCGCGCCCCTGGTAAATCATCCGCTTGAACGGGTCATATTGCTTGAGCACTTTCTTGATCCGGTTGGGCGCGCTCACCTCTTCCAGCATCTCGACCACCCGGTCGTCTTCCCGCGCATAAAGCAGCGGCAGCATGCGGTAGTGACAGGTCAGATCGCCATCGAGCCCGGCCAGATCGTCGCCCGGTCGACCACCACCGAAGGAGTGCACGACAAGCGGCAGCACCACTTGGTCGAGCCACGGATCAAGCGATTGCAGCACGAGTTCCTCGGGTCGGTCGTCCCGCACCTCAACCGCCCAGTCTCTCCAGCGCGCACCGAAGGCGGGCGCATCGTGACCCGTCACCCAGCCTGCATTGAAATACAGATACCGCTCCCAGTATTCGTCCGGTTGGGTCAGATCGAGCGAGCTGTCAAAGTCCAACCCGAACCGGTCGTAAAGCGATTTCCACGTCGCGGCATAGCCGGGCCAGTAGAGCTCTTCTTCAGGCCACGTCCCGGTGCGCCGCATTGAGGCTGAGGGCCGCCCGAAATCGCATCTCAACGCACCAATATCACCAAGGATCAGCGTGTCGCTGTCCAGAAACAGAAAATTGCGCGCCGCGGGCATGGCGCACAGCGCTTCAATCTTGTTGCCATGGGGATAGCTCTGTCCGAAGGCCGAATTCTCGAACGGCAGGATTTCCGCGCCAAGCTCAGCAAGAGCCTCCCGCAACTCACCGCGCATCGTTGGGTTCTTGTCCCAAAGCGGCCCGGGCTGAGGCTCGGCGACATAGAACGTGCCGGCAAAATCGGACGTATTGGCCCGAAGTGACGCGGCCAGCAACATCGCTTCATAGGCCAATCGTCCGTTCTGGCCGACGATCACGATATCGAAATCGGCCCTCTTGTCTGATGCGCGGGGATTTGCCATTTGTCTTGCCTGTTTGCCTTCTTCGGGCAGAATGGGCGAAGTATAAGGACAGGCGGGCGTATGAAAAGCCCACGGTTCTGACAATCCGCCTGAATCCTGTCCCAGATCAGAGGTGCCGCCATGATGATTGATCTTTTCCTGCCCTTGCTCATAGGTGCGGCCTTGGGGGTTGAACCTGACGGCGCGACACCGCAGCCCCATCAAGTCGCAGAAGCCGCGCCCGCGGTGGAATTGCCGCTGTCGGAAGGGACCGGGGATCACCTGACGGCAGATATGGCGCCTGAGGATCAGACCCCGACCGGCAAATTTACCACCGCCACCGAGGTCCGCCCGATTCTTGAGGTCACTAAGCCATCCTGGATCGCGGTGCGCGATTTCAATGGGCAGGATTACGTCTACTTCACGCAAATTCTCAGCTGGCGGTGCGGGCTCTGGGACATCCGATATGGCCTCAATGGCGCCCCCGTTGATCAGGTTTTGCCGATGGAGCCCTGCTACATCGATACCGCGACACCAAACGCGATGACCGAGGTGGAAATGTTTCCACCTTATATTGTTGCGGCCCCCGGCTCAGTCGAAAGCGTGACCGTCGAACTTGTGCTCGATGACGGAACGACAGATCAGGCAACGTACCAGCGCAACGAAGTGCTATTGCCCTAAAGGCAAAGCCATCCATCGCATTTCAGACTTGACCCATTCCCACGCGGGGCATTAGCTGACGGGCAGATGGTTCGACGCGGCTTTGAAGTCGCTGAGATGAAAATGGGAACACGGTGAGGTGTAGCCATCAGGCGCCTAATCCGAGACTGCCCCCGCAACTGTGAGCGGTGAGCGACCCCGAAGAATGCCACTGGATCTGCCCAACTGACAGATCCGGGAAGGTTCGGGAAAGCCATGACCCGCAAGTCAGGAGACCTGCCATCAAGGGACGCTTTCGGGCGTCTTCATTTCAACGGATCCGGGCGGGGTGTCCTGGAGGGGGTCATAATGTTCAAAGCGGCTTCCGCTTTTCTACATCGACGCACCGATACGCCTCCCGCTTGGGGGAGGTGGCGATGCGTTTTGGTGAAGGCGAGCTAAACGAAACAGCGGTCTCGCGCCGTACGACGTGCCTGACAGGTGTCAGTCTGGTGTCGGCCTTGGCCGGGGCTGCGGCTATGTCAGCGCTGATGTGGCTGTTGATCTGGGCCGTGCTCTGATGGATCCCATTCTGTCGCTCCGGAATGTGGCGCTCGGCTATCCGGGACACACCCTGTTCCGGGGGCTGTCGCTCGACATCGAAGCGGGGACGACGACCGCTGTCATTGGCGCGAACGGGTCAGGCAAAAGCACCTTCGCCAAAATGATGCTTGGCCTGCATCCTCCCAGCGCCGGACGCATGTTCTGGCCGGGCGGACGCCCGAAAGAGGTTGGCTACCTCGCCCAGATGACTGAGTTTGACCGCGCCTTTCCCCTGCGCGTGCGCGATTTGGTGGCGATGGGGGCCTGGAACGGCTTTGGGTTGCGCGGGCGGCTCAACGCAGCAATGCGCGACCGGATCGCGAGCGCGATGGAGGCCGCAGGGGTGGCCGATATTGCCGATCAGTCGCTTCATATGCTCTCAGGCGGACAGCTTCAGCGTGCGCTCTTTGCCCGCGTCATCGTGCAAGACGCGCCCCTGATCCTGCTGGATGAACCCTTTGCCGCCGTCGATCAACGCACCGAGGCTCATCTGCTTCGCCTTATCGACCAGTGGCGCGACGAAGGACGCGCTGTTGTGCTTGTGGTGCATGACCTGTCATCAGTCCTCGATCACTGCGACACCGCACTTCTTCTTGGGGCAGGCGAGGCGACATTTGGAGAGGTTGCGACCGTCCTCACGCCCGACAGACTCGTGGCGCAGAATTACCTCTCCGCCAGTCAGGCGGCATGGATGTTTGGTGCCCGCGACGCGCGTGGGGACGCTCATGTTTGACTTGATCACAGAGATGATGGGCTTCGCCTTTATGCGCCGCGCGTTTGTGGCGACGACAGTGTTGTCGATCTCCGTCGCTCCGGTCGGCGCGTTTCTGGTGCTCCGGCGCTTGTCCCTGGCGGGGGAGGCGATGGCCCACGCGATCACCCCCGGTGTCGTCATCGGCTTCGTCACGGCAGGCCTGTCGGTCTTTTCGCTGCTGATCGGCGGACTGATCGCCGGGGTCGGCGTCGCAATCCTCACCGCCTTTCTGGCGCGGCGCACGATCCTGCGCAGCGATGCGAGCCTTGCTTCACTCTATCTGATCGCCTTGGCGGTTGGCATTTTCATCCTGTCGGCGGCAGGCTCTGCGGTGCCCCTCAAGAGCTTTCTGTTCGGCTCAATCCTCGGCATTGACGATGCGTCGATGCTGCTGGTGGGTGGGGTGGCGATGGTCACGCTGCTGGGCTTTGCGGTGCTTCTGCGGCCCCTGATCATGTCAACCTGCGACCCGGTCTTCTTTGAGGCGCAAACCAAGCGCCCGTGGATTGTCGAGCAGGCCTTCATGCTCCTCCTCGTGCTGAATCTGCTCGCCGCATTCAAGACGCTAGGCACGCTGATGGCTGTTGGCCTGATGATCCTGCCTGCGACCTCGGCCCGCTATTGGGCGCGGACCATCACCGGTCAACTCGGCCTGACTTTTGCCTTCGCGCTCAGCTCGTGCTGGCTTGGTCTGACGCTGTCGTTTCTGTTTCCCGAAACACCGTCCGGCCCGGCGATTGTGCTGACGGCGGGCGGGTTCTTTGTCTTGTCCGCCGTGCTCGGCCCGTTTGGTCTTGCCCGCCCGAATATGCGGGCTGCGGACACTCCCTCACCAAAGCTCAACCAGCCCACAAGCAAGGAAAAAACCTTATGATCCGCTTCATCCTCCCATCCGCCCTGTTGATGGCCAGCCCGGCTATGGCGCATGAGATCAAGGTTGTGGCCAGCTTTTCCATCCTTGGCGATATGGTCGAACAAGTGGTGGGTGAGCATGGGACCGTCACGACAATCGTTGGGCCTGACGCCGACGCGCATGTCTATCAGCCCTCGGTTGCCGACGCGGTGGCCGTGGCCGAGGCGGATGTGATTTTTGTCAACGGCATGGGGTTTGAGACGTGGTCCGATACCCTGATCGCAGAAGCAGGCGGTGACGCGACCGTGTTCGTGGCCACTGATGGAATCGTGCCGGTGATGGTTGACGGTGAGGTGGACCCCCACGCCTGGAACGCGCTTAGCAATGGCGTGATCTACGTCCAGAACATCGCCACCGCCATGGCCCAGATCGCCCCGGATCATGCCGATAAGTTTGAGTCGAACGCCGCCGCTTACATCGCAGAACTCGAAGCGCTAGAGGCTGAGACGCGGGAGCGGCTTGCGGCCCTGCCAGAAGATGCCCGTGTCGTTGTGACGGCCCATGATGCGTTCGGCTATCTCGCCGATGCCTATGACATGACCTTCCTCGCCCCTGTCGGCATCGACACCGAAGCAGAGCCCTCCGCGCAAGAGCTTGCAGCGCTCATCACGCAGATCAAAGACGCCGGTGTCGGCGCGCTCTTTGTTGAGAACATCACCAGCCCCGCTCTCGTCCAGCAGATTGCGGACGAAACCGGGCTAAAGATCGGTGGTCAGCTCTTCTCCGACGCGCTGTCGGAACGGGGCGGGCCTGCGACCAGTTATCTGGAGATGTTCCGACACAACCTTACCACGTTGCTCGCAGCCCTCGACGCTTAAAGACCGGCAGGCAGATGAATCGGTTTCCACCTGAGCGGATCGTCTGCCTGACCGAAGAAACCGTCGAGACGCTGTATCTTCTGGGCGAGCAGGACCGGATTGTCGGCGTGACCGGCTATGCGGTCCGCCCGCCCGGCGTGCGGCGGGAAAAGCCCCGCGTCTCAGCCTTCACGTCTGCGGACATCCCCAAAATCTTGGCCCTGTCGCCCGATCTGGTTCTGACATTCTCGGACCTTCAGGCAGAGATCGCGGCAGAGTTGATCCGCGCCGGCGTGGCGGTGATGGCCTATAATCAACGAGACATCGCCGGAATAATGGCGATGATCCGGCATCTGGGCGCAATGGTCGGCGCGTCGAGACGGGCCGAGGCGCTGGTTGGCACGTATCAGCGCAAACTGGACGAGATCGCGGCAGGAGCGCCTTCCGATCGGCCAAAGGTCTATTTCGAGGAATGGGACGATCCGATGATTTCCGGCATCCAGTGGGTGTCCGAGCTCATCGACATCGCGGGCGGACAGGATGTGTTTCCGGATTTGGCTGGCGAGCCCGCCGCAAAGGATCGGTTTGTCACATCGGACCAGGTGATCGCTGCCGCGCCGGATGTCATCCTCGCCTCTTGGTGCGGTAAGAAGGTCAGGGCTAAGAAGATCGCAGCCCGCGACGGCTGGGGCGACATTCCAGCCGTCCGCGACGGCCGGATCTTTGAGATTAAATCGCCCCTGATCCTGCAACCGGGCCCGGCCGCGTTGACCGATGGGTTGGATGCGATTGTGGCGGCTCTGCGAGGGTAGGGTCGCGCGAACGCGTTCGCGGCACAAACGCTCCCTCGCGCAGCGTCGTCTGTCTGTGCTGAAATCTGTTTTGCGCTGCGGCGGCAACAAACCTGCGGTCCGATCTTAACCTGCGAGGGGGGTGCGCTGTCACATTGCTGCGCAATATGACAGCGCACTCGAACACTTCACCGTCGTTCATAGTTCGGTGGTGGGCGACCCTGGAATCGAACCAGGCGTGCGTCTCCGCGAGGGAGTTACAGTCCCTATGAAAATAATATAATTCAATACCTTATCTCAGTTCGGTCCCAAAGACAAAACGGAGGCGTAACGTGAACTTGGGACCGGATGATCTCTAAGTAATAATCACATGAGCGCTTCTAATGTCGGACAGGTGTCTTTGAAGCTCGCTCTTCCGAGCTGGGTGCATGGTATTGCCCTTTCGGCCATAGGCAAATTCCCAAAAAACGCCGTTTGAACTTCCACGAGCATTCATGGTCTATCCGACAATCCGATATCTTCCCGCGGAAGAAAGGCATCCATGGCGGGTGCGCACTGTTCAGAACACCACATCATGCGTTCTCAGGATGTTTTATTTCCTACGGGATGGGCGGGAAGCCGTCATTCGCTACGAGTGCGAAATGTCTGGTTGCGCAATAATAATGCGGACATTTAGAAGCCAATACCGGAATTGCTTCACGTTCCAGCCAATCGGCTGCTCCGAAGCCGTATTGCGCGTCAAGATCTGGCGCGTTGGCGACGATATCTGACAGTCCGGCGTCTAGGTTGGCCAAACAAAACGTCCGGGATGGGCGTGCTTTCAGTGATGTGCTCGACGAGTTTGAGTTTCGGATACTCGAATCCATAGACCCAGTCGTTCTTAATATGCCGGAGAATCCAAACCGTGTCTTCGCCAAAATCGAAAGCGACGATCACCCCGGTATGCACCCACTCCTTCAGCAGACGTGAATCATAGATCCATAGCTGTTGAACAAGACCGTCTTTGGTCGGGTGTTTCACGCCATCTCGCAGCGCGGTCTGAAACCGCTCCCGATCCGTCTTCCGCCGTGTTCCATCCACGACCCAGAACATCGGATTGTGAAACTCCGTCCTCTTCCGGGCCTCTGCCGGTTTGATGTAGGAGTGCTGAAACTCCACAACCAGGCCTTTCGGCGTCTTGATATCAGCTATGTGGAGCTCGCCGTGTTCGTCACGGGCTGCAACCTCTTGCCATTGTGCGGGGAACTGGTTCTTCCAGTCCCGGTGCCATTGAGTTTCGTTCTCCCACCAGTGGTCGCAATGCCGCTGACCTCTGTGGGCCCAGTGCCAAACCTTTTTGCTTCCGCATCGCGCGATGAGTTCCGTACCGCAGCCGGGACAAGAACCCTTCGCTCCAGGCGTTGCTTCAACGCGCAAATCGTTATGGAGTGCAAAGCGCATCGCTACATGGCCCACTCATGGCATTGAGGTATTTGCAGAGCGCATTTCATATCCAACCTAAATCGCCTCAGCGCGCGCGTGAATGTGTGAACCCGAGGGCGTCACCTCAATGTCAAATCCAGCGGTGATTAGCGTTTTTACCTGTTCAGTATGAGAGATCAGTCCCACGGCCCGCATTTCGTTGGTCAGCGAGTGGAGCGATTCCAACGCTGTATTCAAGGTCTCATCGTCCAAGGTGCCGAACCCTTCATCGATGAAGATCGCATCGAGTTTGATCCCGCCACTGTTCTGCTGAACGACGTCTGACAGTCCGAGGGCGAGGGCCAGTGAGGCCTGAAACCCCTCGCCGCCCGAAAGTGTTTTGGTCGACCGAGACTTCTCCGTATTGGCATCATGGACCGCCGTGATTTTCAATTTCGATGAAGATCAAAGAGACGCTCAGACTGAAAGAGCGATTAAATTACTTTTAAAATGCCAAAGAGACTGTTTCAACTGGATGGAATTCGTATGGGTCAAAAACCCAAGCGGGTACCTATCCGCCG
>JBCBCS010000109.1:0-11230 GCA_038530475.1 Pseudomonadota bacterium | reverse complement strand
GTCGTAGGTGTAAAGCAGCGCTCCATCGGCGACACCAAGATGGAACGCACGGGCATCACTCAACTGTTGTCTGATCTGCAGAAGGCAGGTTTGCAGCTGGCGGATTTGCAGACCCGCCAATCGTCCCTTGAGGAGATTTTCGTCAGCCTTGTCCATAACGCCGATGGGGAGGACGCCGCATGAACTTCCAAGCGATTCTGAGCATATACCGCTTTGAAATGGCGCGATTTTTCCGCACTCTGACGCAGAGTTTCGTAAGCCCCGTTCTGTCGACATCGCTCTATTTCGTAGTCTTCGGCACTGCCATCGGGTCTCGCATTCAAGAGGTCGAGGGCGTCGGTTACGGCGCCTTTATCGTGCCCGGCTTAATCATGCTTTCAGTGATGACGCAGGCGACGTCAAACGCGAGTTTCGGCATCTATTTCCCGAAGTTCATCGGCACCATTTATGAACTTCTGTCTGCCCCCGTGAATTTTCTTGAGATCACGTTAGGCTATGTCGGGGCGGCCGCGACCAAGGCGCTGTTCATCGGCTTGGTGATCCTTGGAACGTCGTTTTTCTTTGTCGACATCACTATCGCGCACCCCATAGCGATGCTGGCATTTTTGATCCTGACCTGCGTGAGCTTTGCGCTCTTGGGGTTCATTATCGGTATCTGGGCGGGGAATTTTGAGCAGCTACAATTGATCCCACTGCTTGTGATCACGCCGCTCGTTTTCCTTGGCGGGTCGTTCTATTCGATCTCTATGCTGCCTTCGATTTGGCAGACGATTACGTTGTTCAATCCGGTCGTTTACCTGATCTCCGGCTTCCGCTGGTCGTTCTTCGGCACGGCGGACGTACCGATTGCGCTCAGCCTTGGGGCCATCACGCTGTTCACTGCGATCTGTGTTGGAGTCATTGCATGGATTTTCAAAACCGGTTGGCGCATCCGGCAATGACAAAACAGACAGGGTCCGGGCCTTGTTCGGACCCCGGCTCCGGCCTACATGGGACCTCATGAAACGTTGGATTCCCTTCATTAAGAAAGACCCGTTCGTCTCGGTCGTGCGCCTTCAGGGCGCCATCGGCATCGGCACCCGGGGTCTGTCTGATCGCGGCCTCGCCGAGAGCATCGAAAAGGCATTTGCCTCCAAACCCAAGGCGGTCGCGCTTGAGATCAGCAGCCCAGGCGGGTCTGCCGTTCAATCCTCCTTGATTGCTGCTCGTATTCGGCGTCTTGCCGAAGAAAAGGACATTCCCGTTTATGCGTTCGTTGAGGACGTGGCCGCGTCAGGTGGCTACTGGCTCGCGACGGCCGCGGATGAAATTTGGGTCGATCACAGTTCGATCATCGGGTCTATCGGCGTGATATCGGCGAATTTTGGTCTGACCGGCACGCTTGAAAAGATCGGTGCTGAACGGCGCGTCTATACGGCGGGCAAATCCAAGAGCATGCTGGATCCGTTTCAGCCCGAAAAGGCGGCGGATGTGAAGCGGTTGAAAGGCCTGCTGGACGACATTCATGTCGCGTTCAAGGATCATGTATCGTCGCGCCGCAACGGGAAACTGCCCGAGGACCAGGATCTCTTCACAGGTGAGATTTGGGTCGGTCAGAAGGGTATTGATGTCGGTCTGGCAGATCACATTGGCCACCTGACAGCGGCAATGAAGGATCGCTACGGCGACAAAACCCAGTTCCGACGGTTTGGGCAGCGCAGACCCCTTTTGGCACGGTTCGGCGCGCAGGTTGTGGACGACGCCATTGGCGGGATAGAAGAGCGGGCAGCCTACGCACGGTTCGGCCTCTGAATGATCTTCAAAATCGTCTCTCTTTTTCTGATCGGCATGGGTGTGCTGGCGATGTTTGGCAAGTGGACGGTGCCGGGGCAGAAGGCGATTTCAAAACGTTTGAGCAACGCCAAATGCGGGTCATGTGGCCGGTTCACATTCGGCAAAACCTGTGACTGCAAGGGGCGTGGCTGATGATGGAGATGATCGCATTGCCAGCCGGTCCGCTGGGGGACTGGATCGCGACCGCCCTCGGACTGATCCTGTTGCTGTTGGCCGGTGACGCGCTTGTTAAAGGTGCTGTGAACCTGTCGTTGCGTGTGGGCGTGCCTGCTCTGATCGTCTCGTTGACCATCGTGGCGTTCGGCACATCCGCGCCGGAGCTTTTGATCTCTGTTCAGGCGATCCTCGATGACGTGCCCGATTTGGCGCTAGGCAATGTCGTTGGTTCCAACACGGCAAACGTGCTGCTGGTCTTAGGGGTGCCTGCGCTTCTGGCGGTAATGCACACCAGTCAATGCGATACACGATCGAGCTTTCTTCAAATGATGGCGGCGACGCTGCTGTTTCTTGCGCTCGCAGTTCGGGGTCAGTTCGATTGGATCGCGGGATTGGTCCTGTTGACCGCGTTGTCTGCCATGCTGATCTGGGCTGCGATGGTTGCGCGCAAGCACCGTAAGGCCGGGCGCATGGCGTCGGATGAAGATGATCTTGAAGACCTCGAAGGCGCTGATCCCGACCTTCCATGGTGGAAAATTTTCATGTTTCTGGCGCTCGGCCTGATTGGGCTGCCTTTGGGCGCGAGCCTTCTGGTCGAAGGTGCGTCGAACATTGCAGCCGATTATGGCGTTTCTGAAGCAGTTATTGGTTTGACTTTGGTGGCTGTCGGCACGTCCCTGCCAGAGCTGGCCACCACAGTCATGGCCGCGTTGCGTCGCCAGGCGGATGTGGCACTGGGCAATGTCATCGGCTCGAACATGTTCAACCTTTTGGCAATTATTGGGGTCGCGTCGCTGGTCGGTGAAATTCCCGTGGCGGAAACCTTCTGGACTTTCGACTTCTGGGTGATGCTGTGCGCGTCACTGTTGTTGATCCCGTTTGTGTACCTGCGGCAGGACTTGACGCGGATCTGGGGGCTCGCACTGTCCGCGCTCTATGCCACCTACATCCTGGTGGTGCTCTGATGCCGGCCGCGTTGGTCACTGGCGGTGCCGCGCGGCTCGGTCGGGCGATGACCCTGTACCTTGCCGAACGCGGGTTCGACGTCGCGGTTCATTATAACGGCAGTGCCACTGCGGCTGAGGTCGTCGTCGATGAAGTGATGGCCCTCGGGCGCAAGGGTGTGGCCCTTCAAGCGGATCTTCTCGATGAAGCGCAGACCGAAGCGCTGGTGCCAGCCGCTGCATCAGCGCTGGGGCAACCCTTGACGTGCCTGATCAACAACGCATCGATCTTTGAATATGACACGATTGAGACGGCAACCGCAGAAAGCTGGGACCGTCACATCGGCTCCAATCTGCGAGCGCCGCTCTTTCTGACGCAGGCCTTTGCCGCACAGGTGCCAGATCCAGTGACAGACGCGATGGGGGAGCCCGTGGCGCAAGGCGTCGCGATCAACATGATTGATCAGAGGGTCCGCAAGTTAACGCCCGAGTTCATGACCTACACGATCGCAAAGATGGGTCTTTGGGCATTCACCCAAACGGCCGCTCAGGGGTTAGCGCCACGCGTGCGGGTCAATGGGATCGGGCCGGGCCCGACCTTGCAGGGTGCACGGCAGTCCGAGGATCATTTCAAACGTCAGCGCGAGAACACTGTTCTGAAACGAGGAGCGAACCCGTCAGACATCACGGCAGCGCTTGGATATTTCCTCGATTCGCCGGCGGTGACCGGGCAACTTTTGTGCGTGGACGGTGGCCAGCATCTGGCGTGGCAAACGCCGGATGTGCTGGGTGTCGAGTAGCGTTTACACTTTCCCCTACGGCAAGTTGTGCACCGAAGTCGGTCCTGTCGCAAAGCGTTTACAATTCCTTAACGATTTCAGCAACTTGGCGCGCGTAAAGAAAAATAACACGCAATTACAAGGGTTTAAGTATGTGCCTAAAAATTAGGCAAAGTGCTGTGTGCCCTAGTATTCAACGAGAATTTTGGTTTCGCCGGGTTTTGCCCACGCACTTATCCACATGTTTCGTGGGTATGTTTTGTCTTGCGATGTCAGCAGAGGCGTTGCAGCGGAAAGAGAGAATCATAACTTAAGTCCATGAGCAGCCAGACAACCGAATCAAAGACCGGCCACGAGGTTATTCAGGGCTACCTGCGAACGCTTGATTCGTCGCCGGGCGTGTACCGCATGCTCGATGCGGACAGCCGGGTGCTGTATGTCGGAAAAGCCCGCAACCTGAAGAACCGGGTGAGCAATTATGCGCGTGCCGCCGGGCATTCAGCGCGCATTGCGACGATGATCTCTCACACCGCGTCGATGATGTTTCTGACGACAGAGACTGAGACCGAGGCCCTTCTGCTTGAGCAGAACCTGATCAAGCAACTCAAACCAAAATACAACGTGCTGCTGCGGGACGACAAAAGCTTCCCGAATATCCTGATCACGACGGAGCACGATTATCCGCGGATCGACAAGCACCGGGGGGCCAAAAAGGTGAAGGGGGCCTATTACGGACCTTTCGCCAGTGCGGGGGCCGTCAACCGGACCCTTAACACGCTCCAGCGCGCCTTCCTGCTGCGCAACTGTTCCGACAGCGATTTCGAAAGCCGCCAGCGCCCGTGCCTCCAATATCAGATCAAACGGTGCAGCGCGCCATGCGTTGGCAAGATCAGCTCAGATGAATACCGTCAGCTTGTGAAAGATGCGGGGCGGTTCCTGCAGGGTAAGACCACTGACATGCAGGCGCAGCTGGCCGCGCAGATGGAGCAGGCCGCCGAAGAGATGGAGTTCGAACGCGCTGCGGCGTTGCGCGACCGCATTCGAGCGTTGACGCAGGTTCAAACAGCACAAGGCATTAATCCGCAGACGGTGCGGGAGGCCGATGTCATCGCATTGCACGCCGAGGGCGGTCAGGCCTGCGTGCAGGTGTTCTTCATCCGCGCCAACCAAAACTGGGGCAACCGCGATTATTATCCGCGCATCACAGGCGACGAAGATCCGGCCGAGATCATGCAGGCCTTTGTCGCGCAGTTTTATGCCAACCGCGAACCGCCCCGCACGCTGCTGCTGTCCCATGGTGTCGATGATGAAGACCTGATGTGCGAATTGCTGTCAGATAAGGCAGGCCGCAAGGTTGAGCTGATTGTCCCGCAACGTGGTGAAAAGGCCGACCTCGTTCACGGTGCTGCTCGAAATGCGCGCGAAAGCCTCGCCCGGAAGATGGCGGAGACCGCGACGCAAGGAAAGTTGCTGCGCGGATTGAAAGACGCCTTCGATCTTGCGGAGGTCCCACAACGGGTCGAGGTCTACGACAACTCTCACATCCAGGGCGCACATGCAGTGGGCGCGATGATCGTGGCCGGACCTGAAGGATTCGATAAAAATCAGTATCGCAAGTTCAACATCCGTGGCGAAGACCTGACGCCGGGAGATGATTTCGGGATGATGAAAGAGGTTTTGACCCGACGATTCAAACGGTTGCTGAAGGAAGACCCAGAACGCAAGCAAGGGACCTGGCCTGGGCTTCTGCTGATCGACGGGGGCGCAGGGCAGGTGAGCGCTGTGCGCGAAATCATGGATGACCTCGGCGTCAGTGATATTCCGATGGTGGGGGTCGCCAAGGGCGTGGATCGCGACCACGGCAAGGAAGAGTTCTATCGCACTGGCAAACCCGTGATGGCGCTTCAGCGGAACGACCCGGTGCTCTATTTCATTCAACGGATGCGCGATGAGGCCCATCGGTTTGCAATCGGCACGCACCGCGCCAAACGCTCCAAAGCCATCGGTGCGACGCCCCTGGACGACGTACCTGGCGTCGGGGCGACGCGTAAGCGAGCCTTGCTGGCGCATTTTGGGTCAGCCAAGGCGGTTGGGCGCGCAGCCCTTGCGGACCTCAAGGCGGTTGACGGGATATCGGATGCGTTGGCGGAAACGATCTATGGGTATTTTCACGAAGGATGAACGGCTTCGAATGAGCTTCGCTCATCCGATCCGCGCGCGCTGCGCGCGCGTTTCTTGAGTATTTGAGAACCAAAGACGGGCAGGTGTGGTGCCTGTGTCAGAAAGGTCTTAGATAAGACGCATGACGTGGAATTTGCCAAATATCCTGACCTTGCTCCGGTTGCTGGCCGCCCCGGGTGTGGCGATCATGTTCCTTTACTTCGCCCGTCCCTATGCAGATTGGTTTGCCCTGGTCCTCTTTATGGGGGCCGCAATCACCGATTGGTTTGACGGGTATCTGGCGCGGGCGTGGAAGCAGGAAAGCAAGTTTGGCGCTATGCTTGATCCAATTGCGGACAAGGCGATGGTGGTGATCGCGCTTCTGGTGATTTGTGGCTTCTCCGGCATGGATCCCTGGATACTGCTGCCTGCGACGTTGATCATGTTTCGGGAAACATTCGTCAGCGGTCTGCGGGAGTTTCTAGGCGAAACGGCGGGCACGTTGAAGGTGACGAACCTCGCCAAGTGGAAAACCGCAGCGCAAATGACGGCGATTGCCGTTCTGTTTTCGACAGGCGCGTTTGAGACCTATTTCAATATGGGGATCGAAGGCATGGATCAGGCGACGTTTGATGCCATCGTGAGCGGGGATATTGCTGATGATGGCGGAATCCTTTGGAAGCTGGACGGCATGATCTATTCGTGGTGGATCGGGGTTGGTTTGCTCTGGGCGGCCATGATCCTGACGCTGCTGACGGGAGCGGATTACCTTCGTAAAGCGATGCCGTTTCTGAGGGGGGCGTGATGCAGGTTCTGTATTTTGCATGGGTGCGAGAGCGTATCGGATTGCCGCGTGAAGAGATTGAGACGGACGCTGAGACCGTCGCTGATCTGGTCGCGGAATTGCGGGCGCGGGAAGCCCGCTATGAGGCTGCATTTGCGGACGTCTCAGCCCTTCGCGTCGCCGTTGATCAAGAATTGGTGGAGTTTGACGCCCCGCTTGCCGGGGTACGCGAAGTTGCATTTTTTCCGCCGATGACCGGGGGGTGACATGATCCGCGTTCAGGCCATGCCCTTTGATCCGGGTGGGGAGCTTAATACGTTTACGGCGTCCGTCGCTGGTGCCGGTGCGGTGGTGAGCTTTACAGGTATCGTCCGGGATGTCGCAGCCGGCCTATCCTCAATGGAGATCGAGCATTATCCCGGCATGACTGAAAAGGCATTGGGCGCGATCCGGGCCGACGCTCTCGCGCGATGGTCACTTACGGATGCGCTGATTATTCATCGATTTGGAGCTTTGGCCCCAGATGAGGTGATCATGATGGTTGCTACGGCGGCTCCGCACAGGAAGGACGCATTTGAGGCGGCTGAGTTCTTGATGGATTTCCTGAAATCCCGGGCGCCGTTCTGGAAAAAGGAACAAACGGGCGCGGGGTCTGACTGGGTCGCCGAAAATGAGACCGACGAGGCAGCGCTGGATCGCTGGTAGGGCGGGATTTATCCCGCCATCTTCCGGACTTCGTCGTATCGCGGGCACGTGACCAGATGGTCGTTGACCAAACCGCAGGCTTGCATCCACGCATAAACGATCGTCGGACCGCAGAACTTGAACCCACGTTTCTTGAGGTCCTTTGAGAACGCGGTTGAAATATCGGTTGCGGCAGGGACGTCCGCGAGTGTCTCAAATCGGTTCTGGATTTGTGTGCCGTTTACCCAACCCCAGCAATAGGCGGAGAAATCGGTGATCTCTAGATAGGCCTGCGCATTCGAAATGGTGGCTTCAATCTTGCCGCGATGACGGATGATGCCGTCGTTCTTTAACAGCCGAGTGACTTCAGCTTCGCCCCACCCCGCGATGACTTCGGGCTGGAAGCCCTCAAAAGCTGCGCGAAAGTTCTCTCGTTTTTTGAGGATGGTGATCCAGCTCAACCCCGCCTGAAATCCATCGAGGATCAGCTTCTCCCACAGGGCACGGCTGTCATATTCCGGGACGCCCCATTCGGTGTCGTGATAGGCGATATAGATGTCTTCTTGTCCGACCCAGCCGCAGCGTTCCATGTCCGCCCCTCCGTTTATCTACAATTGAAGCGATACTGCATTCCTTTACCAGACCTTAAACGCTGGCATGTGAGAAGAGCGCAATCCGACACCGGAATGTCTCTGTATGCCTATGTCAACTGCTTCAAAATGGGACGATCAGACCCCGAGCGATCCGCTGGAATATGCGGTCAGCGTACGCGATCGCGACGTCCTGTCTATGGTGCGTGAAGCGTTGCAAACTGGAAATTGCAGGCTCGCGTTGCAGCCAGTGGTGACAGCGGCGCACCCCCGAAAGACTGCATTCTACGAAAGTCTGATCCGTGTTCTGGATGAGTCTGGTCGCATCATTCCAGCGGCACAGTTCATGGAGCAGATTGAGGAAACGAGCCTTGGTCGTGACATCGACGTCGCCAGCCTTCAGTTGGCGTTTCATTGGCTCAAGACCCACCCTGACATGCGCATATCGGTGAACGTCTCCGCGAGATCGTTGGGGGACGCCGCCTGGCGTAACGTCCTGAACCGGGAGCTTGCTCAGAACGCGATGCGCACCGACCGGATGATCCTGGAAATCAGCGAGGACAGCGCCATGACGCTGCCCGAAGTCGTGATCCGTTTCATGGAGGAAATGCAGCCCTATGGTCTGGCCTTTGCCCTTGATGACTTCGGTGCGGGCCTGACGGCGTTTCGCCACCTCAAGGATTTTCTGTTTGATCTCGTCAAGATCGACTCGCTGTTTGTGCGAAACATCGATTCCGATCCAGACAACCAGGTGATCGCCGAAGCCCTGATTTCGGTCGCTCAACAATTTGAGATGTTCGCCGTAGCTGAAGGGGTTGAGACGGCGCGCGAGGCGAAGTTCCTGACCTCCATCGGCATCGACTGCCTGCAGGGCTACCATATCGGGGTCCCAAGGTTTCGAATTAACCCTCATCCCTAGTGCCATGCGGCAGGCGCAATGCGGCACTGCAGCGCTGCGGGCATCTGACACAGGGTGAATCGTTGCATAAGACGCGCGCGCTCGTTAGGGGTGCAGCCAACGGCGGGACAGGGGCTCGCTTTCGTGACGTCCTTGGGACCTGCCGACCGGTTGGAACGAAAAAGGACTCTCCCCATGACCAATGTCGTCATTGCATCCGCGGCCAGAACGGCTGTTGGCAGCTTCTCAGGCTCATTCGCAAACACGCCCGCGCACGATCTCGGCACAGCCGTATTGGAGGCGGTCGTGGACCGGGCAGGCGTCGACAAATCCGAAGTGTCTGAGACAATCCTTGGTCAAGTGCTGACAGCAGGTCAGGGCCAGAACCCAGCCCGTCAGGCGCATGTGAATGCGGGTCTGCCCAAGGAAAGCGCCGCCTGGGGTTTGAACCAAGTGTGCGGCTCTGGTCTGCGGGCCGTTGCGCTGGGCGCTCAGCACATCATGCTTGGCGATGCATCGATCGTGGCGGCTGGGGGTCAGGAAAACATGACGCTGTCCCCTCATGCTCAGGCGATCCGTGCCGGGCAGAAGATGGGGGACATGAAACTCATCGACACCATGATCAAGGACGGCCTGTGGGACGCGTTCAACGGCTACCACATGGGCCAAACGGCTGAGAACGTGGCCGAGCAGTGGCAGATTTCCCGCGATGCACAGGACGAATTCGCCGTCGCCTCTCAAAACAAGGCCGAAGCTGCACAGAAAGCGGGCAAGTTCGCCGACGAAATCGTCCCATTCACCGTGAAGACCCGCAAGGGCGATATTGTTGTCGACCAAGACGAATACATCCGCCACGGCGCCAACCTTGAGGCGATGGCGAAAATGCGCCCGGCCTTCACTAAGGACGGCACGGTGACGGCGGCCAACGCCTCTGGCCTAAACGATGGTGCTGCTGCGACCTTGCTGATGAGCGCTGATGACGCCGAAAAGCGCGGCATTGAGCCGCTGGCCCGCATCGCATCCTACGCCACCGCTGGCCTCGACCCGTCGATCATGGGCGTCGGCCCGATCTATGCGTCCCGCAAGGCGCTGGACAAGGCAGGCTGGAAGGTCGAGGACCTCGACCTCGTCGAAGCCAACGAAGCCTTTGCCGCACAGGCCTGTGCCGTGAACAAGGACATGGGCTGGGATCCGTCCATCGTGAATGTGAACGGCGGCGCCATTGCCATCGGTCACCCGATCGGCGCGTCTGGCTGCCGGGTCCTCAACACCCTGCTCTTTGAGATGAAGCGCCGCGACGCCAAGAAAGGTCTCGCCACGCTTTGCATCGGCGGGGGTATGGGCGTTGCGCTGTGTGTTGAGCGCCCTTGATTATTATGCATCCGCAGCGTAATTTTATTGCGCTGCGGATTTCACTTGTATAACAAGATTACCGAACAGATTCCTTGAAGGAGAAGACAATGGGACGTGTTGCACTCGTCACCGGCGGTAGCCGCGGTATCGGCGAAGCCATTTCCAAGAAACTCGCCGCTGATGGCTACACGGTCGCTGCGACCTATGCAGGCAACGATGAAGCCGCGGCGAAATTTACCGATGAAACTGGCATCAAGACCTACAAATGGAACGTTGCCGACTACGACAGCTCCAAGGCGGGGCTCGAACAGGTCGAGGCTGATCTGGGCCCGATCGAAGTCGTCGTCGCAAACGCGGGCATCACCCGTGATGCACCGTTCCACAAGATGACACCGGAGCAGTGGCATCAAGTCATCGACACCAACCTCACCGGGGTCTTCAACACTGTACACCCCGTCTGGGGCGGCATGCGGGAGCGCAAGTTTGGCCGGGTGGTGGTGATTTCCTCCATCAACGGTCAAAAAGGCCAGTTCGGTCAGGTGAACTACGCCGCCACGAAGGCGGGCGACCTCGGAATCGTTAAATCTCTCGCTCAGGAAGGTGCGCGCGCTGGCATCACAGCCAACGCGGTCTGCCCGGGCTATATCGGAACTGAAATGGTGCGTGCCATTCCCGAAGAGGTGCTGAATTCCAAAATCATTCCGCAGATCCCCGCAGGTCGTTTGGGTGAGCCGGAAGAGATTGCACGCTGTGTCGCGTTCCTCGTTTCTGACGACGCGGGCTTCATCAACGGCTCCACGATCTCGGCGAATGGCGCTCAGTTCTTCGTCTAAGATCCGTTTCAGACAACAAAAGGGCGGGGAATTCCCCGCCCTTTTTGCGTTCTGATCGCCTGGATCAGCGGCCGAACAGGCCGGACATCAATCGCCCGAAGCGCAGCGCGCGTTCTTGATGTGCGCGGGCGATAATGCGGTCGATTTCTTGCGGTGTGACCCGAGGGAGGACGAAACACGAATGATGATGGCACCATGTACAAACAGCTCACACCG
>JBCBCS010000108.1:0-11560 GCA_038530475.1 Pseudomonadota bacterium | reverse complement strand
CCGGCTTGCCTTCTTCGCGGAAGTTCTCATTTGCGGAGAACTGGATCACGTCATTGGCCTTAAAGTCATCGACCACAAACGGGCCGGTGCCGATTGGGCCAAAGTTGGCGTCCACGCAGGTCGGCGCAGCAGCACCAAGGCAATCCGCGAACTGAGCGGCCTGAATGATCGGGCTCTCAGAGCCGACGAGCGCTGTGTAAGGGAAGGGCTTCGGTGCATCGAAGGTGATCTTCACCGTCAGATCGTCAACCGCTTCCACGGATTCGACGCCGTCGAAGTAGGACACCTGCGCACAACCACCACCTTCGGCGGTGCAATACTGCCAGGTAAACACAGCGTCATTGGCCGTCAGCGGGGTGCCGTCGGACCACATCACGCCTTCTTTCAGCGTCCATGTGATGGATGTCAGGTCTTCGGAGACGCCGCCGTTCTCAACGGTGGGGATTTCCGCCGCAAGCCATGGCACAAGCTCACCGGTGTCCGTGAAGCGGGCGAGGGATTCGAGCACCAAAGATGCGGATTCGACCTCTTTCGTGCCGCCAGACAGGTAGGGGTTCAGTGTCGACGGGGCCTGCCAATAGATGATGTTCAGCTGACCATCGCGGCCACGCTCACCTTCATGGGCATCGGCCCACAAACTGGTCGCGGACATCGCAAGGGCAGAGGCTCCGAGCAATAACAACTTGGTTTTCATGAATGTCTCCCTGGACGTTTTGGATTCATCCGCCGCAGACGCGACGCATGGCTGCCCATGATTTTTGAGGTGCAATACCAAGGATGATCCGGGGCAGCGTCGGCCATCCGTCACGTGCTACACCCACAAGATGAAAGCCCGGCCTCGCAAAAAACGCAAGCGTTGTCGCGGACTTGTCGCCCTTATTTTCGGCAGCTGCCTGTTTGTGGGGCGGATTTTTTCGGGTTTGGGCTTGTCTTTAGGCATCAAGTGCCACCCAATGCAGCACACCCGTTTTATCTGGCATCCGAAAGGTTTTGACCGTGCTCGATCAACCCATCGCCTCTGTCCGCAATCTTCGCGTTGAGTTTCAAACGAAGGGCGGGAAGGTCGTCGGCGTTGAAGATGTGTCCTTCGACATCAACCCTGGAGAGACGGTCTGCGTGGTCGGGGAGTCGGGGTCTGGAAAGTCGGTCTCGTCCCTCTCGCTGATGCGTTTAATCGAATATGGTGGCGGTACCATTGCCAGTGGAGAGCTGCTGTTCGACCGAAAACAGGGCGGAGAGACGGACCTGATCCGGCAGCCGCAATCGGCGATGCGCGGCATTCGCGGCAATGAAATCGGGATGATTTTCCAAGAGCCGATGACAGCGCTGAACCCTGTCTTCACCATTGCCGAACAATTGACCGAAGGCTTGCGCAAACACCGCGGGATGAGCAAATCGCAGGCCCGCGCTCGGGCGCTGGAATTGCTCAAGCAGGTGCGTATCCCCGAAGCTGAGAAGCGGCTCGATCAGTATCCCCACGAGCTGTCTGGCGGGATGCGCCAGCGCGTCGTGATCGCTATGGCGCTTGCGTGTGAGCCGCGCATGCTGATCGCGGATGAGCCAACGACGGCGCTCGATGTAACAATCCAGGCGGAAATCCTCGCGCTGATCAACCGTCTGAAGAAAGAGACCGGAACGGCGGTCATGTTCATCACCCACGATATGGCCGTGGTGGCGCAGATCGCCGACCGGGTTGTGGTGATGTATCGTGGCCGCAAAGTCGAAGAGGGGACAGTCACCGAAATCTTCCACAATCCCCAGTACGAATACACCAAGTCACTTTTGGCCGCCGTGCCGAAGCTGGGTGAGATGGAGGGCAAGGCCTATCCTGAGCCATTGAAACTGCTGGGCAAAGAAGACCACCCAACCGAGCCGATCAAGGGCACAGATGAGGTGCTGTTGTCGGTCAAGAACCTCACCACGCGGTTCCCAGTGCGTACTGGACTATTGCGTCGGATCACGGCGCAAGTGCACGCCGTTGAAGACGTTTCATTTGACATAAACAAGGGCCAGACCTTGAGCCTTGTCGGTGAAAGCGGGTGCGGCAAATCCAGTGCCGGGCGCTCCGTCCTCCGGCTCGTTGAGCCGTCCTCCGGTTCGGTCAACCTTGACGGCACCGACATTATGGCGCTGTCCCAAGGCGGTCTGCGCAAGGCGCGGCGGGACATGCAGATGGTGTTTCAGGACCCGTTTGCGTCCCTTAACCCGCAGATGCAGCTTTCCGATCAGGTGTCCGAGCCAATGCGCAATTTCGGCACCGCGTCGGGATCGGAGCTTCAGGACCGCGTGGCGATGCTGTTTGATCGGGTAGAGCTTCCGCGCAGCTTCATGCAGCGCTATCCGCATGAGCTGTCAGGCGGGCAGCGCCAGCGAATCGCCATTGCCCGCGCGCTGGCCCTCAATCCCAAGCTCATCGTCGCAGATGAGGCCGTGTCGGCATTGGATGTGTCGGTGCAGGCGCAGGTGCTCAACCTGATGATGGAATTGCAGGCAGAGCTTGGCCTGAGCTACCTGTTCATCAGTCACGACATGGCCGTCGTCGAACGGGTCAGCCACAATGTCGGCGTGATGTATCTGGGTCGTCTGGTTGAGCTCGGCCCGCGTGAGGCCGTGTTTCGCAACCCGCAGCATCCCTATACGCAAGCGCTGATGCTGGCCGTGCCGATCGCCGATCCGACGATCCGTAAATTGGAACAGGACCTCAATTTCAAACCAATCCCGTCACCGATCCACCCGTTGGGATATGAGGTTGAACCGTCCCGTTACGACGAAGTGACCCCCGGCCATTTCGTGCTGACAACGGATGCAGGTTACTGATGGCTGAGGTTCTATCCCCCCGCGCACTTCTCGACACGCTTGTGGGTTTCCCCACGGTCAGCCGTGACAGCAACCTGCCGCTGATGTCGTTTGTCGAAGACTACCTTGCCAGCCACGGCATCGCGTCCACCCGCGTGCCGGACCCGACCGGTGAAAAGGCAGCGCTTTATGCCCATACAGGGCCAGAGGTTGAGGGTGCGATTGTGCTGTCTGGTCATACGGATGTGGTCCCGGTCGACGGGCAGGCGTGGGACACGGATCCCTTCACGGTGACTGAAAAGGACGGCAAGCTTTATGGGCGTGGCACCTGCGACATGAAAGGCTTCGATGCGCTGGCGATCTGGGCGATGGTTGAGGCCAAGCGCCGCGGCGTGGCGCGTCCCCTGCAACTGGCGCTGAGTTATGATGAAGAGGTGGGCTGCGTCGGTGCGCCGTCGATGATTGACGCCATGGTCGCCTCCGGCCTGCCGCGCGGATCGGCGGCGATCATCGGGGAGCCGTCGATGATGAAGGTCGTCACCGGCCACAAGGGCGGGCTGGGCTTTAACGTGAAGATGCGCGGATTTGAGGTGCATTCCTCTCTGCTCCACGAAGGGGTCAGCGCGATTATGTATGGCGCCAAGCTGATCGACTGGTGCAATCAGGTAAACGTGGAAAACGCAGCCAATCCCCGTCCCGCAGAAGAGGGCTGGGTGCCGCCCTACACCACGTTGCATGTGGGCATGATTTCGGGTGGCACGGCGCACAACATCACCGCGAAGGATTGCGAGTTCATGGTCACGTTCCGCATGGTCGCCGGTGAAACCGTTGATGAATGGACCGAACGCTTCAAAGCTAAGGTCGCTGAGGTTGAGGCTGAGATGAAGGCGATCCGCCCAGAGACGGGCATTGATCTGTCGCCTGGGTTCCTTGTGCCGCCCTTGCAGCCAGAAGAGGCGGGTGAGGCTGAGGCGTTGGTGCGGCAGCTCACCGGGGATAACGGGCGCTCGGTTGTGAGCTATGGCACAGAGGCCGGACAATTTCAGGAGCGTGGCTACTCGTCGGTCATTTGCGGGCCGGGCGACATCGCGCAGGCGCATCAGCCCAACGAATACATTGAAAAGGCCCAATACGAGGCAGGCGAGGCCTTCATGGAACGGCTTCTGACTCAGCTTGGCTGACTTTCCCTTCGCAACGCTTGGCCCTGCCGAACATGTTGGGCCGCTCCCCGACATAGCAGACGTGGCCATCGTCGGTGGCGGGGTCATGGGGGTGTGTGCCGCGCTCTTTCTGGCGCGTAAGGGCGTGTCGGTGGTGCTGGTTGAGAAGGGGCGCATTGCGGCAGAACAATCGGCCCGCAACTGGGGCTGGATCCGTCAGCAGGGTCGCGATCCGGCTGAAATCACCATTATGGCCGAGGCGCAACGCCACTGGCAGGCGCTGTCGCGTGAGACCAATGATCAGATCGGCCTGACCCAAACCGGTGTTGCCTATCTTGCGACCTCTGAGGCTGAGCAAGAGAGGTTCGAAGGCTGGCTACCAAACGCCAAGGCCCACGGGATCGGCACAAGGGCACTGAGCCGAGCGGAGGTGCAGGCGATGATGCCCGACGCGCAGGCCGATTGGGTGGGCGGCATCTATACGGACACCGATATGAAAGCGGAGCCTTGGGTCGCCGTGCCTGCGCTGGCGCGTTTGGCTGTCCGCGACGGGGCGGTGCTGTGCGAAGGGATCGCTGCGCGCGGGATTGAGACATCGGCGGGTCGGGTCTCAGCTTTGATCACAGAAGCAGGGCGGCTGCGATGTTCAGAGGTTATCGTCGCAGGCGGGGCCTGGTCGTCGCTGTTTCTGCGCAACGTCGGGGTCAACATCCCTCAGCTTTCCGTACGCGCCAGCGTGGTGGCGGTCGATGCAGCCCCGATGGCTTATGCAGGGGCTGCAACCGATGACAAAGTTGCGTTTCGGCCCCGTGCCGATGGGGGCTATACGCTGGCCTGTGGCGGGGCGCGGGACCTGTTCGTTGGGCCGGATGCCTTTCGCGCCTTTCCCAAATACCTCAAACAACTCGCTGCCGACCCATTTGGCACCAAACTGCGCCGTGCATCCCCCAAGGGCTTCCCTGACGGCTGGCGCACGCCCCGGCGCTGGGCGCTCGATGAGCCATCCCCGTTTGAGCGCATGCGCGTGTTGAACCCGGCCCCCAACGACGATCTGCTTGCCCGCGTCACCCGCGACTTTGCGGCACGCTTTCCGGACCTTGGCCCCGTCCGCCCGAAGGCTAAATGGGCCGGCATGATCGACACTATGCCGGATATTGTGCCGATCGTGGATCGCGTCGATACTGTGCCGGGCCTCACCGTCGCCACGGGGCTGAGCGGTCATGGCTTTGGTATCGGGCCGGGCATGGGCCGCGTCGTTAGCGACCTTGTCACCGGTGATGCAGTAGGCCACGATCTACATAGATTTCGGTTTTCCAGATTCAGTGATGGCTCGCCCATCGTTATTGACCCGACCAGCCGGCTTTGATCCGGCCCTATGCCACCAGAGGACCTGACCATGCCCGTCAAGAACCGCTTTGCCGAATTGCTGCCCGAGATCACTGAATGGCGGCGCGACCTGCACGAGAACCCGGAGATATTGTTTGAGACCCACCGCACGAGCGCCTTGGTGGCCGAAAAGCTTGAGGCGTTTGGCTGTGATGAAGTCGTAACCGGGATCGGCCGCACAGGTGTTGTCGGTGTCATCAAAGGTAAATCCAATGGCTCTGGCAAGGTGATCGGGCTGCGTGCGGATATGGACGCACTCCCGATTCACGAGCAAACGGGCCTTGACTATGCGTCGAAGACGGATGGTGCGATGCATGCTTGTGGCCATGACGGGCATACGGCGATGCTGCTGGGGGCGGCAAAGTATCTGAGCGAGACACGGAATTTCGACGGCACCGTGGTTGTGATCTTCCAGCCCGCCGAAGAAGGCGGCGGCGGCGGCAAGGAGATGTGCGATGACGGCATGATGGAGCGGTGGGGCATTCAAGAAGTTTACGGCATGCACAATTGGCCGGGCAAACCGGTGGGCTCTTTCGCGATCCGTCCTGGCGCGTTCTTTGCGGCAACGGACACGTATGAGATCGTGTTCGAAGGGAAGGGCGGCCACGCCGCCAAACCGCAGGAGACCGTGGATACAACCGTGATGGCGGCCACGGCGGTGACGACGCTGCAGACCATTGCTAGCCGGAACGCGGACCCTGTGGATCAGATCGTGGTGTCGGTCACATCGTTCGAAACCTCCTCCAAGGCGTTCAACGTGATCCCACAGCGGGTGACGATCCGAGGCACAGTGCGCACGTTGAGCGAAGAGATGCGCGATCTTGCTGAGGAGCGGATCAAAGCCATCTGTGAAGGCGTTTCATCAACCTTCGGCGGCACTGTCGATATCAACTATATGCGCGGTTACCCGGTGATGGTGAACTCCGAAGAGCAAACCGCCTTTGCGGCGGGGGTGGCGGCCTCCGTGTCAGGTGAGTGTGCCGATGCGCCGCTGGTGATGGGTGGAGAGGACTTCGCCTTCATGCTTGAAGAGCGCCCTGGTGCCTACATCCTGGTCGGCAACGGCGACACGGCGATGGTCCACCACCCGGAATACAATTTCAACGATGACGCGATCCCGGCAGGGTGTTCTTGGTGGGCAGAGATTGTCGAACAGCGGATGCCGGCGGGATAGGTCGCCAAACTTCAGTTTGGCAGGGGTGCAGGAGCGCTGCGCGCCGCTGATGTCAAATCCCACACCATCGCGGTATTCGGGCAGCGCCGACGAGCGCCAATGCAAGCCAAAATGGGGTAACGATCGGATGGACGAATAACTCCCAAAGCGCCTCCGATCGTAGCCACGTCGTGCCAAAATCGATCTGGAACAGGAATGTGAGGTCTGAGGTCCCGTCAAGCAGCGCAATCGTCAAACCAATCATCGCAGCGATGGGCGCGAGGCGAGGCGGCGCCGCAATGACGCAGGCCGTACAGATGAAGAAGCCGCCCAGTGCTGTGGGGAGAGACTCTCTGAAGAACATCCCGTATGTGACTGGAATGCCTGGGAAAAGGGGAAGCATGCCGCCGTTGAGGTAGTCGTGAATGATGCCAAACGACCAAATGCCGTGCGCAGCGACAAGCAGCCAAGCCCAAATGGCAAGCAGCAGACCTATCAGCGCCGATCTGGCAATCCGATGGCCCATCAGCCGCCAGTGTGGCTCATGTGGCGTGCGACTTGCCCATCGACGTTTTGTCTTGAATAATCAAAGTCATGGCCGCGTGGCTTCAATCCGATTGCAGCGCGGATCGCGTCCTGCAGATGGCTGTCATCATCACTGGCCCGTAGCGGGGCGCGCAGGTCGGAATGCCCGTCTTGTCCGAGGCAGGTGTAGATTTCACCAGTGCACGTGATCCGCACGCGGTTACAGCTTTCGCAGAAATTGTGACTGAGCGGCGTGATGAGGCCGATTTTCTGCCCCGTCTCCTCAAGCCGCAGGTACCGGGCCGGGCCGCCCGTGCGTTCGGCGAGGTCCGTCACGGTAAACTTCTCTTCCAGACGGGCGCGCAGATCCTTGAGCGACCAGTATTGATCAAGCCTGTCCTCATTTCCGATATCACCCATCGGCATAACCTCAATGAAGGTGAGGTCCATGTCCCGCTCTGCGCACCAGGATTGTAGGGTGAACAGCTCTTCCTCATTGACGCCCTTCAGCGCGACCGTATTGATCTTGACCCTCAGGCCCGCCGCCTGCGCCGCGTCGATGCCGCGCAGCACCTGCGCCAGACGGCCCCAGCGCGTTATTGATGCGAATTTTTCCTCGTCCAGCGTATCAAGCGACACATTCACCCGGCGCACGCCGGCCGCATAGAGATCAGACGCGAACCGCTCCAGTTGAGAGCCATTGGTCGTCAGCGTCAGCTCTTTCAACGCGCCGCTGTCCAGATGTCGCGACATCGCGTCAAAGAACGACATGATGCCGCGTCGCACCAATGGCTCACCACCCGTTATTCGAATTTTTTCAACGCCTAAGCGGATGAAGTTCGTGCAGAGTCGGTCCAGTTCTTCCAACGTCAGAAGTTCTTTCTTCGGAAGGAACGTCATGTTCTCTGACATGCAGTAGACGCAGCGAAAGTCACACCGATCCGTCACCGACACCCGCAGGTAGGTGATTGCTCTGGCAAAGGGGTCAATGAGAGGCGCATCCATAGGACGAAAGCTAAGGCTGCGCGTGGCCCCGCGCAAGCGCAATCGCGGCGCCTTTTCCCCCTCGACAGGGTTGGGGGCGCTTTCTAGGGTCAACGGATGAAGACTTTTCTTGCGTGCCTTGCTGTCATCGGGCTGTCGGCCTGTGCGACCGGCTCTTTACCGGGCCTTCAATCCACCAATCCCGCCCAGGTTGCCGCGGTCGTCCCAGAGCCGCCAGACCTGTCGCCATCGCGCGGGCCGGGCTTTGCGCCGCCGATCCGTCCGACGCTCGACCTGACGCAAGTAAGGCCAGATTTTCCTCCGCCGCCCCCTCCCACCGCTCGCACGGTTGAAGAATTTGATACCACGTCCGCCGAAGATCGCGCGGCGGCCGTCACCGTGGAACCAGTCAGCGGTGAGCAACGTTTGGGGACAACAATCGCATCGCTGGGCTCACCCACGGACCCAGGCATCTGGTTCAAAACACCGCTCGTGAGCAGCGTGCAACAGGGCCGGGTTGAGGTGAACGGCACATCCGTCAATGTGGAACTCCGGCCTTCCGGAGGGGCCGCTGGATCGGGAAGCCAGATTTCACTGGCAGCCATGCGCTTGTTGAATGTGCCGCTGACGAGCCTGCCGAACGTCACGGTCTATGCGAACTGAGGGGGCCTGAGGGGCTGACATGTGGCGCGAAGCGTATGAAGTGGGCCGGATCGTCGTGGATGATATCGGCGAAAAGAATGCGGGGCTGATTTCAGCCGGGATCGCCTTCTACGGCCTGTTCGCCATCTTTCCCGGCATCGCGGCAATCATCGCGATATTCGGTCTGGTTGCTGACCCGGTTGTGGTTGCAAACCAGCTGTCTCAGATCAGCGAGTTGATGCCCGAAGAGGTGTTTTCCCTGTTTGATGCCCAGGTCACATCGTTGATCAATGCCAGCAGCCCGACATTGGGGCTGGCGACTGCGGTGTCTGTCGCTGTAGCGCTGTGGTCGGTGCGGGCGGGGGTCGCTGCGTTGATGCAGGGGCTCAACGCGATCTTTGAGCGGCCCAATCGCGGTTTGGCGCGCGGCATTTTCGTGGCCTTGCTGATGTCCGCATCTTTGGTTGCGATGGCGATTGTCGCGCTGCTGATGGTCGTTGTGGCGCCCGTGGTCATTGCTCTTGTGCCGTTCGCGCAGGATCAGGAGTTGATCCTTGAGGTGGTCCGCTGGTCTGTCGTCCTTTTGGTATTGCTGTTCGGTCTGGGGATTATCTACCGCTATGGTCCGAACAGGCGGGGGGAACGGCTGGGTTGGATCACGCCGGGTGCGGTTCTGGTCGTCGTTCTCTGGATCGGGATGTCACTGGCGTTCACCGTCTATGTCGCGAATTTCGCCAGCTATAATGAGGTTTACGGCTCTCTCGGGGCGGTGATTGCTTTGCTGTTCTGGTTCTACCTCAGCGCCTTTCTGATCATGGTGGGTGCTGCATTGAACGTTGCTTTGGATCGTCGCAAGCCGTTGTAATTGTTCAGATGAAGCGGCGCTGTTGCCTCTGCGCCGCTGATTTGCCGCTACGGAAATAACCACTAGGCATTGTGGATAAATCAACATATGGTGTTCGCAATCACAAATGCGGCCGCAAAAGGCCGTGCACATGAGGCGGAGCGAGTACCATGTCAGCGATTCAGTTCGTTGTCCGTGATGTTGCGGGCAATCTTTCCAGGGGTTCAGTAGCCGGGGAGGGCGCGTCCTCCTCGATTATTGTGGGGGCGGGGGCCGATGTGTCGCTCAACCTCACGGCAGGTCAAATCCTCTCGTACACGCGGCAAGGTCAGGCGCTTCAGATCACCTTGATCGACGGGCGTGTTATCACCATCGAGGGGTATTTTGCGATGGATGGAGTGGCGGAGAACACGCTCTTTCTGTCAGCAGATGGATATATGACCGAAGTGCAGCTTCAGCAGGGTGCCGGTGCGGATTACTTTGCGACCTACGCACAGGACAGCGGACTGGGCAAGTTTGCGGCCAATGACGATCTTTATTTTGTGCGCGGCGCGGATGTGATCCGCGCGGACGCTGCTGTGGGCGATGACGATGTTGGCATGTTGGCCACCGCCCTTGGCGGAGTTGCGCCGTTCCTTGGTTGGGGTGGCGCTGCGGCCGTTGGTACGGCCGTGATTGCGGGTGTGGATGGGGGCAGCACCAACGGCCCGCCGCCGCCTGTCATTGATGTGACTGGCGGTGTCGAAGGCACCGGCGACATCATCAATCAGGAAGAGCATTCAACAGGTGTGGTGTTGACGGGGGTCGGTACGCCAGAGGGCAACGTCACTGTCACGATCGGCGACGCGACCACGACAACGATTGTTGATCAGGACGGCAACTGGAGCGTGACCTTCCCGCCCGAAGAAATCCCGACCGGAGAATACGACATACCGGTCGATGTCGTGATCGTCACCGAAGGCGGTGAGGCTACGACGACGGAAACGCTTGTGGTTGATACGGTCATTGGCGCAAGCATCGATGCATCAGGTGGTGCGGATGGCGTGATCAATGCCGCAGAATATGACGGCGGCATCACCCTCACGGGTACTGTGACCGGCAACGATCAGGTCACCGTCACAATCGGTGGCGTCGATTACGAAGCAACGGTCGTCTATGACGCAACCTCGCTGACTGGCACATGGTCGCTGGATGTTCCGACCTCTGTTTGGGGGGAGGGTGAATATAGCGCTGATGTGACCATCACAACCACGGATGCGGCTGGTAACTCGTTCTCGACCTCCGGTTCGGTTGAGGTCGACACCCTGATCGGCACATCTATTGATGCCACCGGCGGGGCTGATGGCGTGATCAACATCTCTGAGGCCGCAGGCGGCGTGACGCTGACCGGCACGGTCACGGGCAATGACGCTGTCACGGTCACTGTGGCTGGTGTCACCCACGCCGCAGCGGTGGTTTACGATGAAGTGAGCAACACTGGCACATGGGCGCTGGACCTGCCGAGCAGTCTGTTCACAGAAGGTGAATACGACATGGGCGTCACCGTCACGACGACGGACGCGGCGGGCAACACCGCGACCACCGAAGGCACGATCGCGGTCGACACCCTCATCGGTGTGTCTGGTGATGCAACAGGCGGGGCCGATGGCGTTGTGAACGCGGTCGAATATGGCTCCGGCGTTGTGTTGACGGGCTCCGTCACGGGCAATGACGCGGTGACGGTGACGATCAACGGTCAAAGCTACGACGGGGTTGTCAGCTATGACGATGTGTCGAACACCGGCACATGGTCGCTCGCGGTTCCGACGAGCGTCATGGGGCAGGGCGAATACAGCCAGGGTGTCACGGTCACCACGACTGACGCGGCTGGAAATTCCGCCAGCACGAGCATGACTGTCGAGGTCGACACGCTGATCGGCGTGGACGCGAATGCGACAGGTGGGGCCGATGGCGTGATCAACGGCGTTGAATACGGCTCAGGCGTGGTTCTCACGGGGGCTGTAGCTGACCACCGCGCTGTAGGATTGCCCGTCGATCGTGACGGTGACCGCGTCGCTGCCCGTGACAGCC
>JBCBCS010000107.1:0-11602 GCA_038530475.1 Pseudomonadota bacterium | reverse complement strand
CAACATCTGCTGCGCGGGCCTTCGTCAGTCTAAGAAGCGTCAGCCGACCAATCCATTGTCATCCCGTTTGATCGCACGATGTTCGTCGGCATCCAGCACCCCGGCGCCCCGTTTCCAGATGGCGAAGGGTCGCTGCCGCGCTCTGCCATTGTGGCGATCAAACGGGATGACAATGGATTGGTCGGCTGACGCTTCTTAGACTGACGAAGGCCCGCGCAGCAGATGTTGCGCGGGCCTTTCCTATTGTTCACGAATTGAGAACATATTCTTGCCAAATTGGATGCGTATCCCAGCCGCAAACGCGGGTTGGAGGCGCACGTGACCGATATATCAATTGGGCCCAAGACACAGCCACGGTGGCTGACCCCTGTGCTGTTTTGCACGACAATATTCCTGTCGGCGTCCCTGCTGTTCTTTGTTCAACCGCTCTTTACCAAGATCGTGCTGCCCCATATCGGCGGAGCGCCTGCGGTTTGGACCACCGCGATGCTGTTTTTCCAAACGGTTCTGATTGCGGGCTATGCCTATGCGCATTTCATGACCCGCCACGTCCCTGTTCGGGTTCAAATCGGCATTCACCTCAGCCTTTGGGCACTGGCGTTGCTGTTTCTGCCGCTCGGGCTGGCCGAGGGCTGGCGGTATGAACCTGGCGGGCCCATTGCGCTGCAAACGTTGATCCTGTTTGCAACCGGTGTCGGCCTGCCCTTTGCGGTTCTGTCTGCCAACGCCCCGTTGATCCAGAACTGGTATGCCCGCTCCGGCGGTCCCTCGTCTGACGATCCTTATTTCCTCTATGGTGCATCCAACCTTGGCTCTTTGATCGCCTTGCTGGCCTTCCCACTGGTGGCGGAGCGGTATCTGGGCGCGGACCAGATCGGCTGGGGCTGGACGATTGGGTTCTGGGCGTTGGGTGCGTTGCTTTTGGCGTCGGGTTTGCACGCGCGCGGCACGATTGAGACGCCGCATTCGTCTGAGGCGACCAGCGACGCGCCGACATGGTCGCGGCGGCTCTATTGGGCGGTGATCGCATTCGTGCCGTCGTCGTTGATGCTGGCGGTCACGACGAAACTGTCCACCGACATCGGTTCGGTGCCACTGGTCTGGGTCATCCCGCTGGCGCTGTTCCTGCTCACCTTCGTTCTGGTTTTCACAAACCGCCCAATCGCGAGCCTTGCGACGTTGCGACTTGGCTATCTGTTGGGGCTGGGCACGCTGGCGGCGATCTTCTCAAACCTCTTCGGGCTTCATGTGACCGCGACGTCCGCCGTCATCACGATCGCAGCGTTCTTTCTGACCGCGCTTTACGCCCACGCACTGCTGTACGAAGACCGGCCAAGCGCATCGCATCTAACGACGTTCTACGTGACCATGTCAGTTGGTGGGGCGATGGGCGGCTTCTTCAACTCAGTCCTTGCGCCTGCTCTTTTCAATGACCTGCACGAAGGGGCGATCACCGTGGCGGTCGCGGCGTTGCTGTTGCTGTCGCGCGGCACGATGTTGCGGCCTGTCGCTATGGGGCTCGCGGGGCTTCTGACGGTCGTTCTAATGTCGCAGTCTGCGCTGTCGCCAACGCTTGGACCCTATGGCTTTGGCGCCCTGATCCTTGGCCTCTTCGCAGCGATCGCTGTGACGCTGCGCCATCAGGCGCAAGCGCTCGCCTTGGTGATTTGTGGGTTTATCGTCGCTGGACAGATTTTTGCCGACCGGGGCACGCCGCTGCTGGCGGACCGGAGCTTTTTCGGCACCCACCGGATTGTTGAGGTGGATGGCCTGCGCATTTACGGCAACGGCACCACCACCCATGGCGCCCAACGCATCGAAGACCTGGAGGCAGACCGCCCTGAGCCGCAGCTTTATTATCACCAAAACGGCCCGATGGCGCAGGTCCTGACGTCTCAGACCGGGCGCGAAGCGGAGCGCGTGGGCATTGTCGGTCTCGGGATCGGGGCCTTGGCCTGTTACAGCACTCCGGATCAACGCTGGGATTATTACGAGATCGACGCGCTGGTCGCGGATATCGCCCGCAACCCGGATCACTTCACCTTCATGAGCAGCTGTGCGCCGAATGCCCCGGTCCACCTGGGCGATGCGCGGATGGTGTTGGCTGAACAGCAGCAGATGAATTTCGATGTGCTGGTGATTGACGCCTATTCATCCGACTCGGTGCCGGTCCACCTCACGACGGTTGAGGCATTTGGTGTCTATCTGGATCAATTGTCCGAAGATGGCATCCTGCTGTTCCACATCTCAAACCGCTATTATGACATTAGCCGTCCGCTTGGCCGTCTGGCCCAAGCCTTGGGCCTTGAGGCGCGCATCCAGCGCTATGCGGGCAACAAAGATGTCGATCCGGGCGATGTTGGATCGGTCGTCGTGGCCTTGGCGCGGACTGAGGCCGCGTTGGGTGTCACTGGTACAGACCCGCGCTGGGAACCGCTGGCTTCCGACGGCGGCGTCGTCTGGACGGACGATTACGCCAACCTGCTGGACATTCTCGATCTTTGACGAAAAATCCCGCCGCTGCAACGCAACGGCGGGACGTCTCACTGTTCCGGCAGGCGTTAGCCCTTCTTCAAAACCCGTGCGCCCAGTGTCTCGGCGATCTGCACAGCGTTGAGGGCCGCACCCTTGCGCAGGTTATCTGACACGCACCACAGGTTCAGACCGTTTTCGATGGTGCTGTCCTGGCGGATGCGGCTGATGAAGGTCGCAAAGTCGCCGACGCATTCCACCGGCGTCACATATCCACCGCTTTCGCGCTTATCGATCACCATGATGCCCGGCGCTTCGCGCAGAATATCGCGGGCCTCGTCCTCATCGAGGAAGTCTTCGAATTCGATGTTGATCGCCTCGGAATGGCCCACAAAGACCGGCACGCGCACGCAGGTTGCGGTGACTTTGATGCTTGGGTCGACGATCTTTTTGGTCTCGGCGACCATCTTCCATTCTTCCTTGGTGGAGCCGTCTTCCATGAAGACGTCGATATGCGGGATCACGTTGAAGGCGATCTGCTTGGGGTAGACGGAGGGCTCCACCTCCTGCCCCGGCACGTAAACGCCCTTGGTCTGGTTCCAAAGCTCATCCACCGCGTCCTTGCCGGTGCCTGAGACGGATTGGTAGGTGCTGACCACGACCCGCTTGATCTTGGCGCGGTCATGCAGCGGCTTCAGGGCCACGACCATCTGTGCGGTCGAACAATTGGGGTTCGCGATGATGTTTTTCTTCGCATAGCCCTCAACCGCTTCTGGGTTCACCTCTGGCACGACAAGCGGCACGTCAGGGTCATAGCGGTAGAGCGATGAGTTATCGATCACCACGCAGCCAGCCTTGGCCGCGATGGGCGCATATTTCTTGGTCGCATCAGATCCTACGGCGAAGAACGCGATGTCATAGCCGGTAAAGTCAAAAGTATCGAGGTCGAGGGTTTTCAGGGTTTTGTCGCCATAGCTCACCTCGGTGCCAATGGAGCGGCGAGACGCAAGCGCAATCACCTCATCGGCTGGAAACTGGCGCTCGGCCAGGATGTTGAGCATTTCACGGCCCACGTTCCCCGTGGCACCGCAGACGACGACTTTGTAGCCCATCTTAAGTGTCCTTTTGATCATTGGCCCCCGGTCGAGCCTGGGGCTGCGGGCCTCTTAGACCCCTTATGCGCAAGGATCAATGCTGGGACGAATGCACGTGCAGAAAGTGCGGAACTGTCGCGGCGGCGTCAGTGGACGGGCTTGCGGCAATCCGCTAACGCTGCGCTATGGCGATGGCTCAGGACATTCAAGAGAAAACACCGCGCAGGCTCAGGCTTTCCGTGGACCGTTGGATGGTCGGCGCGGCCTGTCTGGTCGCGTTGTTCTGCGCCCTGCCGCATGTCGCGGTGCTGATCGCGGCCTTGACCGGTTCGACCGAGACGGTCGGCGTCCTCGCCCGCACCATCCTGGGCGAACTGACGCTCAATACAGCGTCGCTCGCCGTTCTCGTCGGCTTGGGGTCCTTCATGATCGGCACGGGCGCGGCATGGCTTGTTACGATGACTGAGTTTCCGGGCCGGAAGTGGCTTGAGGTGGCACTGGTCATCCCCCTCGCCTTTCCGGCCTACGTGCTGGCTTATGCCTATACCCATATCCTGGATCATCCAGGTGTGGTCCAGTCGCTGCTCAGGGACGTGACGGGGTGGGGGCCGCGCGATTATTGGTTCCCCGAGATCCGCAGCCTCGGGGGTGCTGCCGCGATGCTGACGCTGGTGCTGTATCCCTATGTCTACCTTCTCGCGCGGACTGCTTTCATTACCCAGAATGCGACACCGTTTCTTGCCGCGCGCGCCTTGGGCAAGTCGCCTTTCGCAGCCTTTTTCACCGTATCGCTGCCAATGGCGCGGCCGGCGATTGCTGCCGGAGTCCTCCTCGCCTTGATGGAGACGATCGCCGATTTCGGAACGGTCGCGTATTTCAGCGTGCGGACATTCTCGCTCGCTATCTATACCAGCTGGGTGTCCTTCGCCGATCGGTCCGCGGCGGCGCAATTGGCGTTGGGATTGTTGGTTTTCGCCCTCCTTTTGGCGCTGATTGAGCGCTACAGCCGAGGCCGGGCCAAGTTTGATAATGGCAAAGGGCAGCGCAGCATGGTGCGGCTGGAACTGAGCGGCGCGCACGCATGGGGGGCGTGGTTTTTGTGCGTGGTGCCAGTGTTCTTTGGTGCACTTTTGCCCATCGTCGGATTGGCCGTCATGGCAACCGGATCCGAGCAGGATTTGTTGTCCCGCCGGTATATCGGCTTTATCCAGAACTCCCTCACGCTTGCCGGGATCGCGGCTGTCCTGACAGTTGCGGCGGCCCTGCTTTTGGGCAGCCTGCGGCGCGTCCGGCCCGGACGGGTCAGCGCCGCGGCGATGAACGTCGCCAGAGTTGGTTATGCTGTTCCTGGCGGGGTCATTGCTGTCGGGCTGCTGGTGCCATTCGCGAATTTCGACAATGCACTGGATGCCTGGATGGAAGCGACGTTCGGGATTTCGACCGGATTGCTGATCACCGGATCAATCTGGCTGCTGATCGGGGCTTACCTGATCCGGTTCATGGCAGCCGCTTTGGGCGCTTATGAGGGCGGAATCGCGCAGGTGAGCGGCAACATTGATGCCGCCTCGCGCATGTTGGGGGAAAGTGCGGCGGGCACTGTGCGTCGTGTCCACGTTCCTCTGCTGACGCCGAGCCTTCTGACTGCGGCGCTCATCGTGTTTGTCGATGTGATGAAAGAGCTTCCGGCGACCCTGATCATGCGCCCCTTCAATTGGGATACGCTGGCCGTGCAGGCGCACAGGCTGGCGTCAGACGAGCGGCTGGAGGGCGCGGCGGTGCCGTCCCTCGTGATTGTCGCGGTTGGGTTGTTGCCCGTGATCCTGTTGATCCGAACGATGGTGCGGCGCCACCGGTAGGCATCAAAAAGGGCGGACCCGAAGGCCCGCCCGCTTTTGTCTCTCAGTTCAGCTCAGGGTTACTGCCAACCCGCGTTGCCCAGAATTTCCACGGCCGCGTCGATGTTGTCGGCGATGTCGCTGAGCGCGATGTCATCGGCGCGGAAGAAGCCGAGCGCGGCCACGGACGGCGCCAAGGCCACACCTGCGACGGCCGGGTATTCGTCGTTCCCGGCTGAGAAATATTCCTGCGCTTGTTGGGAGGCGAGGTATTCGAGGAACAGCACAGCGTTGTCGTAATTCGGCGCATGGGCCGCGATGCCACCGCCCGAGATGTTCATATGCGCGCCGATGTCGTTCTGGTTCGGGAAGACCCACCCGATGTTGTCCATTTGACCGGACAGATCGCTCACATCCTTCCTCAGGGCGCGGGCGAAGTAGTAGGTGTTGGACATGGCGATATCGCATTCGCCCGACACGATGCCGCGCAGCTGGTCGGTGTCGCCGCCCTGTGGGTTGCGGGCAAAGTTGGCGACCACGCCATTGGCCCAGTCTTGCGTCGCCTCTTGGCCCCAATGGGCGGTCAGAGCGGCCACGATGTTCTGGGTGTAGACGTTGGACGACGACCGGATGCAAACCATGCCGTCATAGGCGGGATCGGCAAGATCTTCGTAGGTTTGCGGCGGGTTGGGGACGTCGGCTTTGTCGTAATACAGGATGCGGGCGCGCTGCGAAAACGCGAACCATTGATTGTCGTCATCCTGGAGATAGGCCGGGATTGCGGCCTCAAGCACGGCGCTGTCAACAGGCTGCAGCAGGCCTAGGTCTTTTGCGCGGGTGATGCGGACAGTGTCGACGGTCAGGAACACGTCGGCGGGTGAATTTGCGCCTTCCGCTTCCATCCGGGCGATCAGCTCATCCGCGTTGCCTTCGAGACGGTTGATGGTGATTCCAGTCAGTTCTTCGAAGTCGGAATAGAGCCGCTCATCGGTATCATAATGGCGGGAGGAATAGAGGTTCAGTTCGCCTTCGGCAAAGGCGGGCGCGGCGGTGCCCAACAGCAGTGCAGCGAGGGTGACGTTCTTCATCATTCGATGGCTCTCCTTTATCTGACTAATTTAGTCAATTACAGGTTTCCACGCGCCGCGCAACCATTTCCGACAAAAATAATCAACATTAGAATTAGTCTAAATGCTTGACCTCAAATCCGCTTTGCTGGCCTGCTCACTGCGAGAGGATTGACACATGGCACATGCGGGCTGGCACAGCACTCCAAAGCAGAAAACCTACGATGTCGTCATCGTCGGCGGCGCGATCTATGGATCGTCCGTTGCGTGGTGGTTGAGCCAGATGGACAGCTTTGACGGTTCCATCCTCGTGATCGAAAAAGACCCGTCCTATGAAAACAGTGGCACCGCGCGCACCAACTCCTGCATCCGGCAGCAGTTCACCAACCCGCTGAACGTGCAGATCTCTCAATTCGGGGCGGCGTTCATTCGCAATTTCCGTGACTACATGGGCGGCGATCCACAGGTGCCCGAGATCACGTTTCAGACGTACGGCTACATGTATTTGGCCGATACCGAAGACTTCGCGGATCACCTGCGCCGGGCGCAGACACAGCAAGCCGCCCTCGGCGCCGGGACCGAGATCCTGTCACCCGATCAGATCAAGGCGCGTTACCCGTTCTATGCTGTGGACGACCTTGTGGCCGGATCGATCAACACTGTGAATGAAGGATACTGGGATGGGGGCACTGTTTTCGACTGGTGGCGTCGCGGCGCCGGGAGGGCCGGCGTCGAATATGTCGCCTCTGAAGTTGTCGACATGGATGTGTCGTCGGGCGCGGTAACTAGCGTCACGCTTTCGACGGGTGACACGATCACTTGCGGCGCGATCGTCAATGCCTCCGGAACGCGCGGTGCCGTCACCGCGCGGATGGCGGGGATTGAGATCCCGATCGAGCCGCGCAAACGCTTTACGTGGATATTCTCCGCATCCGAGCCCCTCGATCAGGATTTGCCCCTGACCATCGATCCAAGCGGGGTGCATTTCCGTCAGGATGGGCCGAAGACATACCTCGCTGGTGGCTATGCGGATCACGATCCTGCCGTGCCGTTTGACGATTTCGCAATGGATCACGGGCTTTGGCTGGACAAGATCTGGCCCATCATCGCCACCCGCATTCCCCAGTTTGAGGCGATTAAGGTCGTCACCGAATGGGCCGGGCATTACGACATGAATACGTTTGATCAGAATGCGATTGTGGGG
This sequence comes from Pseudomonadota bacterium, assembly GCA_038530475.1. Taxonomy (GTDB): domain Bacteria; phylum Pseudomonadota; class Alphaproteobacteria; order Rhodobacterales; family Rhodobacteraceae; genus Octadecabacter. The sequence continues at coordinate 3,930 of JBCBCS010000107.1, read as the reverse complement.
GCCCATCCGGAGATCGCCAATTTCTACTTTGCCAACGGATTTTCCGGTCACGGCCTCCAGCAATCGCCCGCGATTGGCAGGGGGTTGGCGGAGCTGATCGCGACAGGTCGCTACGAGAGCCTTGATCTGACCCCCTTCGGGTTTGAGCGGATCGCCGCAGGACGCCCGTTCGCTGAAGGGGCCATCATCTAGGCCGCTGATCTACCCTGTAGGTGAAATGGTCGGGCAGAGAGGATTCGAACCTCCGACCCCCTGCTCCCGAAGCAGGTGCGCTACCAGGCTGCGCCACTGCCCGACCGATGACCGGCGGATTAGACCCATGTGCCGCGCTTGGCAAGGCAGTTATTGCCCTTCTTGGATCGCGTCCGGCTGGTTGTCCGGATGTGTCCCCCGCAGCCGCATCACAAGCGAGCTGCGCGGGGCAGTGCCGGTTTCTGGTCGCGACCGCGTGCGCAGAACCGGTGTGGTCGTGGACGCGCCCGATCTGCTTTCCCGCAGCACGATATAGAGCCCGGATGCAATGATGATCCCCGCACCAACGATTGTGTTCACCTCAACCGCTTCCTTGAAGTAGAGCACACTGAACAACGTCGCCCAGATGATCTGACTGTACTGCATGGGCGCGATAATCGCCGCCTCACCGCTTTGATAGGCCACGATGATGAACCGGCCCGCGGTCCATGCGAAAGCAGAGATCAGAGCAAGCATGCCGAGGTGGTGTATCTCCATCGGCTTGTAGACGAACGCCAAGGCGATCCCCATCACAACGAAGTTGCCGACCATCGGATAGAGCAGCAAGACCACAGGACGTTCCTCCGCCCCGATGCGCCGCACGATGATCGTGGCGATTGAGCTTGCGACCGCCGCCGTCAACGCCGCAGCATGGCCAAGCGACAGGTCCGTCGCGCCGGGCTGAAGGACGACGAGGACCCCCGCCAGACCGACGAGAACGGCCAGCCAGCGGCGCAGTCGCACCTGTTCACCAAGGATCGGAATCGCCAGAATGGTGATCAGCAGCGGTGCGGCGAACAGGATCGCATAGGTCTGGGCGAGCGGCAGGACCGTGAACGCGTAGAACGCGCTGATGCCGGTCATGATCGCGGTCACCGTCCGCAGCGCCACCCACCAAGGGTGTTTCGGCAGCAACGTGCCGGGCTTGGCGTCGCGCATCAACATGACGGTTGCGAGCGGAAAACTGAACAGGACCGAAAAGAACACGATCTGGATGGGCGAAAACTCATCCCCCAGCACTTTGATGAACACGTCATGTGTTGCGTAGATCGCGAAGGCGAACAGCGCAAAGAGCGCCCCTTTGACGTTTGAAGACATGCACAGGTCCCGGTTAATTGTGCGGTTTCGTAGCACCATCAGGTCCCGGCTTGAAGGGGCCGGTGGTCAGGGTTGGATCTGTCGGCTAGGGTTGCCCGATGAAAGCGCCAAAGTCTCAGAATGTGGTCGTATTCGGCGCGACGGGCACGATTGGGCAGGCCACGGTTCGCGCGCTGCGTTCGGACGGTCATACCGTCGCGACAGTGGTGCGGTCTGGTCGGGACGGGGACGTGCAGGCGGATGTCGCGGAATACGGACAGCTCGACCTGTCGGGATATGACACGGTCGTTTCGTGCCTGGCGAGCCGGACCGGTGCGCCGGACGATGCGTGGCGGATCGACCATGACGCCCATCAGGACATTCTGGCGGCGACCTTCAAGGGTGGCGTTCAGCACTTTGTGTTGCTCTCTGCGCTGTGTGTCCAAAAGCCCAAGCTTGCCTTTCAGCGGGCCAAATTGGCGTTCGAAGGGACGCTTCAAGCCAGCGGGCTGACCTACTCGATCGTTCGGCCCACTGCGTTCTTCAAATCGCTGTCGGGTCAGGTCCGCAGGGTTCAGGAGGGCAAGCCTTTTCTGATCTTCGGGGATGGGCAAGGCACAGCGTGCAAACCGATCAGCGATCACGATCTGGGCCGGTATCTGAGTCTGTGCCTGACCGACACGCGCTTGCACAACAAGGTGCTGCCCATCGGCGGCCCGGGCGCACCGATTTCCCCGCGCGCACAGGGGGAGATGCTGTTCGACCTGTTGGGGCTTGAGCCGAATTTTCGCTCCGTGCCCATCTGGGTGATGGACGGGATCATTGGCAGCCTCCGCATCGGCGGTTCGGTCAGCGCACGCCTGAGGGCCAAGGCAGAGCTTGCCAGGATCGGTCGCTACTATGCGACCGAATCTATGCTTGTCTGGGACGGGGTGCGCTATGACGCAGCTGCGACCCCGTCTTTCGGATGCGACACGCTACAGGAACATTACCGCGCCATGATCACGGGCGAAACGACCGTCGATCTTGGCGATCACGCGGTGTTCTGAACCTGATCAGAGCCCGGCGTCGAGCGCGGCGAGGATTGCGTCACCCATGCCAGACGTGCTGACCGGAACCGTGTCCTCGTTGCCCAGCAGATCGCCGGTGCGCACGCCGTCGGCCAGCACCTTTTCGACGGCCTGTTCCAGCCGTGTCGCCTCATCCCCTTGGTCAAACGAATAGCGCAGCGCCATCGCAAAGCTGAGGATACAGGCAATTGGGTTGGCCTTGCCCTGCCCTGCAATATCAGGCGCGGAGCCATGCACGGGTTCATACATCGCTTTGGGGCGACCATTGGCCATCGGTGCGCCGAGCGATGCGGACGGCAACATACCGAGCGATCCGGTGAGCATTGCGGCACAATCGGACAAGATGTCCCCAAAGAGGTTGTCGGTGTAGATCACGTCGAACTGCTTGGGCGCGCGGACCAGCTGCATGGCGCCGTTGTCGGCATACATGTGCGACAGCTCAACCTCGGGGTACTCCTTCGCGACCTCGGTGACGACCTCACGCCAGAGGATCCCGCTTTCCATCACGTTGGCCTTCTCCATCGAGCACAGCTTTTTGGAGCGGCGCATGGCGAGCTCAAACGCCGCCCGCGCGCCGCGTTCAATCTCACCTTCCGTGTAGCGCTGGGTGTTGATGCCGACGCGTTCGTTGCCTTCTTCGAAGATGCCGCGCGGTTCGCCGAAATAGACGCCGGAGGTCAGTTCGCGGACAATCATGATGTCGAGACCGGCCACGATGTCTGTCTTCAGGGATGAGAAATCAGCGAGCGCGTCAAAGCACTGGGCCGGGCGCAGGTTGGCGAACAGGTCCATTTCCTTGCGCAGGCGCAGCAGGCCGCGTTCGGGTTTCACGCTGAAATCGAGATCGTCGTATTTGGGGCCGCCCACGGCCCCCAGCAGCACCGCGTCAACCTCTTGTGCCCGTGCCATGGTGTCGTTGTGCAGTGGCACGCCATGCGCGTCATAGGCGGCACCACCCACCAGATCGGTCGACACGTCAAAGGCCAGATCGCGCTTGGCCCCGAACCAGTCGATGATGCGGGTGACCTGATCCATGACTTCGGGGCCGATGCCATCACCGGGCAGGATCAAAAGGGACGGGTTGGACATGAGGGTCACTCCTTGACGTGTTTGGCGATTGCCTATTGTGCAGGGTCGGGAATGGCAAGGTCCACCCAGACAAGGCGGTGGCGGCTGGCAGTCGCTGCCGTTTCGGCCAGCGGATCACCGGGCGCGGGCCACAGAACGGCGCTGTCCGCGATGCGCCAGTGGGTCGAAGGCAGGACATAGCTGACACGCAGGTTCCCGGGGACCGGATCGTCCCAGTCCACGGTGTCGGTGCCTTCGGCACCCGTTGGGGTCACGCGTTGCAGGCGCGGGTCGTTCAGCAGGGCGCGAATGGCCCCTCTTCGGCCCTGGCCGTCGAGCGGGTCCAGATTGGCGTCGCCCGCAATGACATAGGGCCCGGGTGGTGGCGTGCCGACCGTGCCGTCCAGCAGCAGTTGCCACAGGCGCAACTCATCGTGGTTGCGCCTGCCGTTGCGGTCCTCCGGGCCGTCAAAGACCGGCGGGC
>JBCBCS010000106.1:0-11775 GCA_038530475.1 Pseudomonadota bacterium | reverse complement strand
GCTGAGCAAATATAACCTCCACGCCGCCACTCCGCCCGACGACTTGCCATCCGGGCGACGCATTTTGGTGCCGGGCCAGGTGGAAGACGACGCCTCGATCCGGCTTGGCACCTCGGATGTCGTCACGAACCGCGCCCTTCTGGCCGCGACCCGCGCCGCCAATCCCAGCGCCGTGATCCTCTACAAACCGCACCCTGATGTGGAAGCGGGGCTGCGTGATGGCATAGTGAACGATGCACGCGAGTATGCGGATGTCATCCTCTCAGAGACGTCGCCCATCGCGGCGCTGGAGGCGGTCGACGCGGTCTGGACGATGACGTCCACGTTGGGATTTGAGGCGCTGTTGCGGGGCGTCCCTGTCACGTGTCTCGGGACACCGTTCTATGCAGGGTGGGGCCTGACCGACGATCGCGCTCTGCCCTGTCTGCGGCGCACCGCCCGCCCCACGCTGGCCCAATTCGTCCACGCGGTTCTTATTGATTATCCACGGTATTTTGACCCGGTGACGGCCCGACCCTGCCCCGTCGAAGTCGTGGTTGAGCGGCTCCAGACCGGCACCCTGCCCCGTCCGTCCCGCGCCAATCGGGCGTTGGCCAAGCTGCAAGGGGCGTTTGCGAGCTATGCCTACCTCTGGCGGCGTTGAAACCGCGCGATTGAGTTGTTTTTAGTCAGATGAAACAGGGATGCGACGCCATTTCTGCATGACATCCGGCCCGAAGGTGCGGGTGTCGGCAAGGGCGAAGCGCGGGGCCTCGGATAGCGTATCAATCCCCATTGCGCCAATTGATGGCGTGCCTTCCGCGCCCAGGGCCATCCCGGCGGTGAAGACCACAATCTCATCGACCTGATCGGCGGCCAGCAGCGAGGCGGCGAAGCTGCCCCCGCCTTCGCAGAACACGCGGGTCAGGCCCGCCTTGGCAAGGTTTTGCATGATGGAGGACGGATTGAGCTGGCGACCCTGAGCTTCGCACAGAATCAATTGCGCGTCCGTCTCGGACCACAAGTCCAGCGCCGATTGGGGTGCGTCCGTCCCGTGGCAAAGCCACAGCGGTGCCTCATCCATCGTCTGCCGCAGCCGCGCCCCTTCGATATCCAGTTTGCGGGAGGCGACGATCCGCACCGGCTGTCGGTCCACACCCAAATCGCGCACTGTCAGCGTCGGATCGTCCGCCCGGACCGTTCCAGCCCCTACCAGCACAGCGTCATGGCGCGCCCGCATCGCGTGCACCGCGCGACGTGCCTCCGGCCCCGTGATCCATTGGCTGTCGCCCGTGGCCGTTGCGATCCGACCGTCGACTGAACTGGCAAGCTTGAGCGTCACAAAAGGACGGTTTTGAGTGACGCGGGACAGAAACCCCGCGAGATCGTGCCGCGCCTCGTCTGCCCGCACGCCAACCTCAACCTCGATCCCGGCCTCCGACAGCACCTTGATCCCGCGCCCCGCAACCCGGGGATCAGGATCACCTGTCGCCACGACGACGCGGGCAACGCGTGCGTCGATCAAAGCCTCGGCACACGGCGGGGTCTGGCCTTGATGGGCGCAGGGTTCGAGCGTGACATAGGCCGTGGCCCCACTGGCATCGATGCCGCGAAGCGCCTGACGTTCCGCATGCGGACGCCCGCCTTCGGCGGTCCAGCCCCGGCCGATGATCCGACCCTCGCGGACGATGACGCATCCGACCGCCGGATTGGGCCAGACACGACCCTGACCCCGCCGCCCAAGCGACAGGGCCAACCCCATGAAACGATGGTCGTCCTTAAGCGTCACTCGTCCGGTTTGGCGGGTGGCCGCAGCTCACTCACGAACTTGTCGAAATCGTCAGCGGCTTGGAAGTTTTTGTAAACGCTGGCAAATCGCACGTAAGCGACGGTATCGATGCGGGCCAGGGCCTCCATCACGATCTCACCAATCTGCTTTGAGTTGATGTCCGTCTCGCCCATGCTCTCCAGGCGACGCACGATGCCTGAGATCATCTGATCGACGCGCTCCGGCTCAACCGGGCGTTTTTGCATCGAAATCCGAACCGAGCGTTCGAGCTTGTCGCGATCAAAATCCTCACGCCGGCCATTTGATTTGATGACCACGAGATCGCGCAGCTGTACGCGTTCATATGTGGTGAAGCGTCCCCCGCAGGCCGGGCAAAAACGGCGGCGACGGATCGCGACGTGATCCTCCGCAGGCCGGGAGTCCTTTACTTGGGTATCGACGTTTCCACAAAAGGGGCAACGCATGTCCTGTCCTCGTTTGTCTGCCTCTGGGGTCTTTTGCCCCATTTATCCACTGTCACTATAGGGGCGCTGCGAGGTTTTGGGTAGCCTGCAAATGCGACCCCAAGATGATGAGTCGGAATGGTCACACTGGGTCAATCTATCAAGATTGAATAAGTGCTATTCTGGCTGAAATTTCTTGCCGTTTCAGCCTCGCAACATCGGAAATTATCAAGAGGTGGCCACAAGCATCGCGGACACCTGCCGTGTGTGCGGCGCGCGTCGATGTTCGAAAAGGTAAAGGCCCTGCCATGTGCCCAACTGCATACGGCCAGCCACGACCGGGATCGACAGGCTCACCGGCATCATCGCGGCCTTGATGTGTGCCGGCATGTCGTCTGGGCCCTCATAGGTGTGCTTGAGGTAGGCCATGGACGGATCGCTCGTCGGCGGGACGAGGCGGTGAAAGAAGGCGTGAAGATCGTCCCGCACCTCAGGATCGGCGTTCTCCTGAATCAACAGTGAACAAGAGGTGTGCCGCACGAACAGCGTCAAGAGGCCCGTGCCAGCCACCCATGACGCGACAGGCCCGGTGAACTCATAAAGTCCCGGGCCCGATGTGCGTATCTCGAACGTGGTCTGCATCACAAGATGCCGACGCGCCGCGCTTTACTCGCTGTCTTTTTTGACGACGTCAAAGCCGGTTTTCTCCAGCGTTTTCAACGCCCGGAGGCCGATCTTTGTGAAATCCTTTCGAGCGGCTTCCCACGCGGCCTTGCGCTCGTCCTTGGTTGCTTCGGGAAATTCCACTTTGTACCCAGCTTCCCAGACACCGCGACCGATGGTGCGGCCAATCCGCATGCGCATCTTGTGTTCGGGGGTGCGGACCGCGCTCATGTCTTTGGACTCAGCTTCTGCCGTTTTTGTCGCCATTTCAGGCTCCTTTCTGCTCTCATTTGGGGGCTTTTCGCCCCTTCTAAATGAGAGATTAAGGAGTTGCCCCCAGCTTTTCCACAAAAAACGGCCTACTGGTCGAGGAAGGACCGCAAGCGGCGCGACCGGCTCGGATGCTTGAGCTTGCGCAAGGCCTTGGCTTCGATCTGACGAATGCGCTCGCGCGTGACGCTGAATTGCTGCCCCACCTCTTCTAACGTGTGGTCTGTGTTCATGCCAATTCCGAACCGCATCCGCAGCACACGTTCCTCGCGTGGTGTCAGCGAAGCCAGAACCCGCGTCGTCGTCTCTTTCAGGTTCTCCTGGATCGCGGAGTCGAGAGGCAGGACAGCGTTCTTATCCTCAATGAAATCACCGAGTTGGCTGTCTTCCTCATCCCCGATCGGAGTTTCAAGGCTGATCGGCTCCTTAGCGATCTTCATCACCTTGCGCACCTTCTCGAGCGGCATTTGCAGCTTGGCGGCCAGTTCTTCCGGCGTCGGCTCGCGACCGATCTCATGCAGCATCTGGCGGCCGGTGCGGACCAGCTTGTTGATCGTTTCGATCATGTGCACCGGAATGCGGATCGTGCGGGCCTGATCCGCGATGGACCGCGTGATCGCCTGACGGATCCACCACGTCGCGTAGGTCGAGAACTTGTAGCCACGGCGATATTCGAACTTATCCACAGCCTTCATGAGGCCAATATTGCCTTCCTGAATGAGATCAAGGAATTGCAGGCCGCGGTTGGTGTATTTCTTGGCGATGGAAATCACGAGGCGCAGGTTGGCCTCGACCATTTCCTTTTTGGCCTGCCGGGCTTCTTTTTCGCCCTTCTGGACTTGTTGCACGATGCGGCGGAATTCGGAGATGTCGACGCCCACATACTGCCCCACCTGCGCCATCTCTGCGCGCAGATCTTCGATCTTGGCGGTGGAGCGTTCGATCAGCATCTGCCAGCCGCGGCCCGTTTTTTCGCCCATCTCTTCAAGCCAAGTCGGATCAAGCTCACGCCCGCGATAGGCTTCGACGAATTCGCGGCGGTTGATGCGGGCCTGGTCGGCCAGCTTCACCATGTTGCTGTCGATCTGCATGATCCGGCGGTTGATGCCGTAAAGCTGGTCGATCAGCGCCTCGATCCGGTTGTTATGGAGGTGGAGCGAATTCACCAGTTCCACGATCTCGGACCGCAGCTTCTGGTACGTCTCTTCTTCCTTGTCGGTGAAGGTGCCGTCTTCGTTGAGCGTCGCGGACATCCGCGCGTCCTGCATGTCCGACAGCAGCGCGAAATCACGGGCGATCAGGTCCAGCGTCTCAAGCACTTGCGGCTTCAGCGTCGCCTCCATCGCGGCAAGCGACATGTTGGCGGCATCGTCCTCGTCGTCGTCATCATCCTTGGCGATGGGATTGCCGTCCGCGTCAAGCTCCTGCTTTTCCTCCTTTTTCTCGCCCCCTTCAGTGGTCGGTGCGATGACGGCTTCTTCCTCGTCTTCCTCCCCCAGCTGGTTGCCGAAAGTGGTTTCGAGGTCGATCACATCGCGCAGAAGGATTTCCTCACCGAGCAATTCATCGCGCCAGATGGTGATCGCCTGGAAGGTCAGAGGGCTTTCACAAAGCCCCAGGATCATCGTATTGCGGCCCGCCTCGATGCGTTTCGCGATCGCGATTTCGCCCTCACGGCTCAGCAGTTCGACGCTGCCCATTTCGCGCAGATACATCCGGACCGGGTCATCGGTGCGGTCGAGCTTTTCACCAGAAGCGGACCCAAGCGCAACCTCGCGCGAGCCACCGGTCGTCACGAGGTCCTTGGACTTGCCGTCATCCTCTTCCGGCTCAACCTCTTCGGACTCTTCCTCTTCGGTGACCTGAATGCCCATCTCGTTGAGCATCGACATCACGTCTTCGATCTGGTCGGACGAGACCTGATCGGGCGGCAACACCTTGTTCAGCTGGTCGTAGGTGATCGTGCCGCGCTCACGCGCTTCCATGATCATCTTTTTGACGGCGGCCTGGCTCATATCAAGGGAGATATCCCCGTCGGCGCCGTCCTGCTGCTGATCGGTGTTGTCCTTAGCGGCCATGCAATGCTCCCTTTCGCGGTAGCGATCTGATTCGGCTGATTCGGTTAAAATCGAATCAACCAAGGTGTTCCCTGATTCGCAATGGGCCAAAAGTTAGGAAACGGCTTATTTCCAAGGCCTGTGCTTTGAAGGACCTAGCGCGGCCCCCGCCCTTTGGCAAAGTCGATTTTCTCAAGCAGGGCATCGAATGCACTGCGCTCGTCTTTCTTGATTCGCGCGCCGTTATCCCTGGTGTCGTATTCGGCGCGATCATCAGTGTCCTGCCGTCCAGCCTCGTTGATGGCCTTGAGCGATTGCGCAAGCCGCGCAGTCACCCGTTCGTCGGCCACATCCGACGACAGTTCTTCTATGGCGTCTTCCACCTCATTGGCGTGGCCCAATCGGGCGGTGAGTTTGGCGAATTCTTCAGCCAGGCACATACGTGCGACATCGCCGTTGTCGGGCTTGCGCACCGGCGGTGTGATGGCGACGTGGGGTTGCGCAAAGAGCTTTTCAAGAGGCGCGTCACCAATGTCGCGGCGCAGCGCATCTTCAATATTGGCTCCCGGCTCAAGGCGCAGCAGGGCGGTGCGGATGTCGGCTGTGTCGGCACCAGTGCAGCGCATCCGCTCCAATGGACCATAGAAATCTGCAAGGATATCGGGGTTGCGGATCAAAACGGCGAGGATCACAGCCTCCCGCAGTTGATCCTCAGCCCCTTGCCCACCAGCCAGAATCGATGACTTGGTGCTGGTCTGGGGCGGCAGCTTTGCACCCCACTTGCCTTTACCCGGCGTCCAGCCCGGTCGTTGGCCGCCCTGTTGTCGATTGCCAAAGAGCGCCCAGCGCATGTCCTTGATCGCCTGCCCGTAATGGCTGCGGATCGACGGTTCCTTGATCAGCATGATCTTTTCACGCAGCGCCTTGTCGAGTGCTGCTTTGCGTTCCGGGCTGTCGAAGGTCTTGCCTTCAATCTCTCGCTGCCAGAGCAGATTGACCATCGGCTCCGCAGCCTTAATCCGCTCCCGCATCGCACCGGCCCCTTGCGCCTTGATCAGATCGTCAGGATCAAGGCCATCAGGCATCATCGCAAAGCGAACCGACTGCCCGGCTTCTAAAAGCGGCAAGGCGAGATCAATCACCCGCATCGCCGCACGCTGGCCCGCAGTATCCCCATCGAGCGTGATCACAGGCTCGGGCGAAATCCGCCACATCATCTGCAATTGCGGCTCGGTGACGGCGGTGCCCAAAGGCGCCACCGCCGCGCCAAAGCCCGCCTCGCTGAGCGCGATCACGTCCATGTAGCCTTCGGCGACGATCAGCGGTTGCCCCTTTCCTGCCGCTTCCCGCGCAGGCTTGAGGTTGAACAGATTGCGGCCCTTATCAAAGAGCTCGGTCTCGGGCGAATTGAGGTATTTCGCGTTGTCATTGGGGTCCATCGCGCGGCCCCCGAAGGCAATCGCCCGCCCCCGTCCGTCGCGGATCGGGAACATGATGCGATGGCGGAACGTATCATAAGGCTTCTTGCCCTGATTGGAGAGCTTGGCGAGCCCCGCACCAAGGATCAGATCCTCGGCCACGCCCTTGCCCGTCAGATGATCCCAGAGCGTCTGCCAGCCGGCGGGGGCAAACCCGATCTCCCACCGCTCCAAGGCGGGGCCTGTCAGGCCGCGACTGGCAAGATATTCGCGCGCCTCCGCGCCCGCGCCCGTCTTGAGCTGCAGGCGGTAGAACTGGACCGCCATTTCCATGACCTCGGCCAGTTGGGTCCGTCGGTCCGCCTTTTCCTGCGCTTTCGGATCGCGCGCGGGCATTGTCATCCCCGCCTCACCAGCGAGGATTTCAACCGCCTCCATGAAGCTCACATTCTCCGTCTCGCGGACAAAGGAAATCGCGTCACCTTTGGCATGACAGCCAAAGCAGTAATAGTATCCCTTGCGGTCATCGACGTGAAAGCTGGCGGTCTTCTCTTGATGGAACGGGCATGGCGCCCACAAATCGCCCTTGCCTTGGTTCGATTTTCGCTGGTCCCACATGACCTTGCGCCCCACGACCTGACCAATGGACAGCCTGTTGCGCAATTCATCAAGGAAACCGGGGGGCAGCGACATGCCCCCTATATTGGGCGTCGTCGGTCCAGAGTCCAGTTACCCCTTTGTCTGATGCACCGCCGGGGTCGCCATGGATTTTTCGTGGGCTTTAGCGACGGCCTCTCGCCATGTGATGAAGCTGACGGAGCCGAGGATGACAGCACCCCCAAGGATGACCCAGGCATCCACCGCCTCCTGAAAAACAAAAGAGCCCAAAAGAACCGCCCAGATGAGTTGCAGGAACGTGACCGGCTGCGTCACGGTGAGCGGGGCCGCCGCAAAAGCCAGCGTCATCGAATAATGCCCGGCGGTGGCAAAACAGGCCACTAGGAACAGCCAGCCAAGGTTCTGCAGCGACACCGGCACCCAGACCGCCGTCGCAAAAGGCGCAAGTCCGATGGTGACGGTGATCGAGAGCATGCCAACAACGACGGCTGCGCTCACCTCGCCCGACAATTGCTTGGCCAAAAGGTAGCCCACCGCGAACATCAACGCCGTGCCCAGCATGGCGATGTGGCCCATGTCGATTTCACGAAAACCAGGGCGCAGAATGATGACGGCCCCGATCAGCGCCACGATGACTGCGATCAGGCGGCGCGGCGGCAGGCGTTCGCCAAGGACAAGCGCGGCACCCAAGGTGACATAAACCGGTGACAGGTAGTTCATCGCTGTCACATCCGCGATTGGAATCCGCGCCATCGCGTAAAACCACAGGATGACCGCCAGTGTATGTGCCACCCCGCGCCACGCGAACAACTTGACCTGGCGACTGGTCAGATGCGCCGCCAGAATAGGCCGGATCATCGGCAGCAGAAACACCAGCCCCAGAACATAGCGCAGAAACGCCGCCTGCGCCGCTGGCACATCACTGCCCACATGTTTCACAATCGCCGTCACCGCCACAAAATTGAGGCCGGTTACGATCATCCAGAAAATGCCAATCAAAGGGGCCTGCGGTTTCGTCATAGCGGCACCAGACGCGGCTTTGCGCCCGCGCGCAAGCTCATAGCGCGGACCACACAAGCCCCAGCGCTATGGTCACCATGACGATGCCGATCAGGAACTCCAAAACCTGCCAGGCGCGCGGCTTGGTCATCACCGGGGCGAGCAGCCGAGCACCATATCCCAGCGCCATAAAGAACAGCGCCGATCCGGTCGTGGCTCCGGCCCAAAACCCGACCCGCGCGTCGGGGAATTGTGCGGCGATGGACCCCACCAGCAAGACCGTATCAAGGTAGACATGGGGGTTCAGCCACGTGATCGCCGCACAGAAGAACAGCGCGGCTGACAGGCTGTCGCGCCGTCCCACCTCCGGGTCCAGCGCTTCCCCGCCCTGAAGGGCGCGGCGGAACGACAGAATCCCGTAGACAAAAACAAACGCCGCCCCGACCCACAGCATCACGGGTGCCAAAGCCGGCAGACGTTCGGATAGGAGCCCAAAACCGAAAACGCCAATGGCCATCAGAATCGCATCAGATACTGAACAGAAGAAAACCAATGGCCCCACATGCTCACGCCGCAAGCCCTGTTTCAACACGTAAGCATTTTGCGCGCCAACAGCGACAATCAGGGACAATGACAACGCCAATCCGTTGAAAAACGCCCATATCACCGCGCCGACGCCTCCCCGTCTTTGGTTCTCAAATACCTCCCGCCGGAGGCACAAAATTTCTCAAGAAATTTTGCCCCCGCGGCAGACGTCACTCTTGCTCGGCATAGGCCTGCATGACCTCATCGGAGGCATCAACGTTGGTCGTCACATTCTGAACGTCGTCATCATCTTCAAGCGCCTCCACCAACCGCATCACCTTGGTCAGACCATCCAGATCGACCTCGGACTGGATGTTGGGCTGCCAGATGAGCTTGGCGCTCTCGCTTTCGCCCAGCTCCGCCTCCATGGCGTTGGACACGTCGTTAAGGTCCGTATCGGCACAGATAATTACGTGCCCGTCGTCGGAGCTTTCGCAATCTTCAGCGCCCGCCTCAATCGCGGCCATCATCACCGTGTCCGCATCGCCGGCATCGGCGCCGTAGATGATCTGACCCTTGCGGTCGAACATGAAGCCGACCGACCCGGTCTCACCGAGGTTGCCGCCATTCTTACCGAACGTCGACCGTACGGTGGAGGCCGTGCGGTTCTTGTTGTCAGTCATCGTCTCGACGATCACTGCAACACCGCCGGATGCATAACCCTCATAACGAATTTCCTCGTAATTTTCAGCGTCGCCACCGGTCGCCTTCTTGATCGCCCGTTCAATGTTGTCCTTTGGCATCGACTGGCCTTTTGCTTCTTTCACAGCCAAGCGCAGACGCGGGTTCTTGTCAGGGTCGGGATCGCCCATTTTGGCAGCGATCGTGATCTCTTTGCTCAGCTTGGAAAACAGCTTGCCGCGGATCTTGTCCTGACGTCCCTTGCGGTGCTGGATGTTCGCCCATTTTGAATGGCCTGCCATGGGTCTCTCCTGAATTCGGTGTCTCTCAGTCAGCGTTCTCTATAGGACAGACCCCGACCGGGCCGCAATCCTTGTAGGGCGGGACAGGTCCCGCCGCCCCTTCCCCATCCACCAGCCACCCGCTACACCCGGAGCATGACGCAAGACCAGATCATCCTCTTCTCCCTCTTCGGCATCGTCTTCGCGATGCTGCTCTGGGGCCGGTTCCGCTACGATCTGGTGGCGTTCTCCGCGCTGATGGTCGGCGTGGTCTTGGGTGTGGTGCCGACCGCCGACGCCTTTTCGGGCTTCGGCCACCCTGCCACGATCATCGTGGCGCTTGTCCTCGTCGTCTCTGCCGGGCTGGTACGGTCGGGCGCGGTCTATCTGATCACCCGCACGCTGGTCGATGCATCCCGATCCCTGGGTGCTCATATTGCGATCATGGGCGGGATCGGTGGCGTGCTCTCTGCCTTCATGAACAACGTCGCGGCCCTCGCATTGCTCATGCCCGTCGACATCCAGACAGCCAAAAAGGCTGGCCGACCGGCAGGTGTCAGCCTGATGCCGCTCTCCTTTGCAACCATTCTCGGCGGGATGGTCACCCTGATCGGCACGCCACCCAACATCATTATCGCCTCGATACGGGAAGAAAGCCTCGGCGAACCCTTCGCGATGTTCGATTTCGCGCCTGTCGGTGGCGCCGCTGCCATCGCCGGTCTCGCCTTCGTGGCTCTCATCGGTTGGCGCCTGATCCCCGCGCCCGACGGCAAGGGTGCCGGTCAAACCGCCGAAAGCTACGCCGATTACATCGCCGAACTCACCATCCCCGACGACAGCAAGCTTATCGAAAAGCGCGTGGCGGAGCTTTATGAGGACGCCGAGAAAAATGACGTTGCCATCCTTGGCCTCATCCGCGACGGCAAACGCCGCTACGGCACCGCCAAAAATACGCGGCTTGCGGCGGGCGACACCCTCGTCCTCGAAGCCGCCCCCGAAGCGCTTGATGAGTTTCGGGCGGCGCTGAAGCTGAACTTCGCTGACACCAAACGCGAAGAAATCCTGTCGGACGCATCCGAAGGGCTCACCAAAATCGAAGTGGTGGCGACAGAGACGTCCCGCATCACCGGCAAAACCGCCGAGGCGATCGGGCTGTCCTGGCGCAAGCGAACCGTGCTGATGGGGTTGAGCCGCAAAGGCAAACCGGTGCGCAGCCAGATGCGCAAGACCGTGATCGAGGCCGGGGATATCCTGCTCCTCCTCGCCCCGCAGGATGAGGCGCAGGATGTGACCGAATGGCTCGGCTGCCTGCCGCTGGCCGATCGCGGCGTCGCCGTCACCGCGGATAGCAAGGTCTGGCTCGCCATCGGCCTCTTTGCCGGGGCCGTCGCCGCCGCTTCATTCGGCCTGCTCTACCTCCCCGTGGCCCTGGGCCTCGTGGTTTGCGCCTATGTTCTGACCAAGATCGTGCCCCTGTCAGAACTCTATACCCACATCGAATGGCCGGTCGTTGTCCTCTTGGGCTCGATGATCCCGCTCGGTGCGGCTTTAGAAACCTCCGGTGGCACCGAGTTAATCGCAGGCACGCTTGTCAGCCTCACCGCGGGCCTTGCGCCGTGGATCATCCTCACCGTGCTGATGGTCGTCACGATGACGCTGTCCGATGTGCTCAACAACACGGCGACCACCATCGTTGCGGCCCCCGTCGGCATCCAGATGGCGCAGACGCTCGATGTCTCCCCTGACCCGTTCCTGATGGCCGTGGCCATCGCCGCCTCCTCCGCCTTCCTCACCCCAATCGGACACAAGAACAACACGCTGATCCTCGGCCCCGGCGGCTATAGTTTCGGCGATTACTGGCGCATGGGTCTACCGCTGGAGATCCTAATCGTCGCGGTCTCGATCCCGGCGATCCTCGTCTTCTGGCCGCTGTGATCCCTTTTTCATCTGACCAAAAACAACTTGAAATGAAACCGTTCCTCATCCTCCAAGTCCGCCCGGAAGACGATGCCGCAGATGACGAATTCGCCGCGATCCTCGATAAAGGAGGGT
>JBCBCS010000105.1:0-11783 GCA_038530475.1 Pseudomonadota bacterium | reverse complement strand
CGATTAGGATCTTGCCGACCACACCTTCGTCGACCGCTTCGAATTCCATCGTGGCCTTGTCGGTCTCAATCTCGGCGATGATGTCGCCTGATTTCACCTCGTCGCCCTCTTTGACGAGCCATTTGGCGAGGGTGCCTTCCTCCATCGTGGGGGAGAGCGCGGGCATAAGCAGTTCAGTTGCCATTAGGCTGTCTCCTCCTGCGGGATTTCGGTGGCGTAGATGTCGGTCCAAAGTTCATCAAGGTGCGGCTCCGGGCTTTCCTTGGCGAATTCGGCACTTTCGTTGACCACAGCCTTGATCTCTTTGTCGATCGATTTGAGATCGTCTTCGCTGGCGTGTTTGCCAGTAATCAGCAGGTCGCGGACCTGTTCGATCGGGTCGCGTTCGTCGCGCATTTTTTGCACTTCTTCGCGGGTCCGGTATTTCGCCGGGTCCGACATGGAGTGACCGCGATAGCGGTAGGTTTTGACCTCAAGGATATAGGGGCCTTCGCCGGACCGGCAGTGTGCCGTCGCTTTCTCCGACGCGGCTTTGACAGCCAACACGTCCATCCCATCAACCAATTCACCGGGGATGCCGAAGGCTTCGCCGCGGGTGTAGAGATCGGGGGTAGAGGTGGACCGTTTCTGAGACGTGCCCATGGCGTATTGGTTGTTTTCGATGACGAAGATCACCGGCAGCTTCCAAAGGGCGGCCATGTTGAACGTCTCGTAGATTTGGCCCTGGTTGGCCGCGCCGTCGCCGAAATAGGCAAATGTCACGTTGTCATTACCTTTGTATTTGTCAGCAAAAGCAAGACCGGCGCCCAGCGGCACCTGGGCTGCGACGATGCCGTGGCCGCCGTAGAAATCCTTCTCTTTCGAGAACATGTGCATGGAGCCGCCTTTGCCCTTCGAATAGCCGCCTTCGCGGCCCGTGAGCTCGGCCATGACGCCGTTGGGGTCCATACCGCAGGCCAGCATGTGTCCGTGATCGCGATAAGACGTGATCCGCTTGTCCCCGTCCTTGGCTGCTGCCTCAAGGCCGACTACAACCGCTTCCTGACCGATATAAAGGTGACAAAAGCCGCCAATTAGGCCCATGCCATACAGCTGACCGGCCTTTTCCTCGAATCGACGGATGAGCAGCATGTCTCGGTAATATCCAAGCATCTCCTCCTTGGAGACGTTTGGTTTCTTTGAGGATTTCTTGGTGGCCATGTGCCCTCCCGTTCCCTTATTGGCCCCGCATCAGACATGTTCCCTGGGCCACGATCAAAAATAGTTTAGTGTTAAACTATCTCCTAAACCAATCGTTCCCGAAAATCGACAGTCATTGTGACGCGGCGGAAGGTTTGGGTTGAAAACCCGCTTTGCGCTGAGCGCATAGGCGGGATAGAGCAGGGGGATGAAGTGGAAAATTCGACAAGAAAAAGAGGGCGACGAGGCCGCGATCCGTCAGGTGGTCGAACGCGCGTTTGAAGGCAAGTCCTTCGCGGATCCAAACGATGTGACAATTGTGGATCGGCTGCGCGACGGCGGATCGTTGGTCCTGTCCTTAGTAGCGACAGTCAAAGGCGAGGTGATTGGACAGATTGCTGTGTCGCCTGCCAAGATCGGCGCGGGGCGATATCTGTGCGTCGGGCCCATCGCCGTCCTGCCCGAACATCAGGGCAAGGGCGTCGGGTCTGATCTGATGGGCCATGCGCTGGGCGTGGCCCAGGCCTATGGGCGCGATGGTGTCATGCTGATGGGGGATCCGAACTACTACAGCCGCTTCGGGTTCGAACACTTTGACGGGGTGACGTATCACGGCGGCGGTGCCGACTACATTCAGGTGTTGCCGTTTACCGATCCGCCCCAAGGCGCGGTGACGTTTCATCCAGCGCTGGATGTGCCCAAATCGTAAAGATGCCGGTCTGGCACCCAGCCGTGCTGACCCTGACTGTTTTCGCACCATGACCAACCATGGGTCTGTTGTGTCCGGATCAGCCGCTCGCCCTTGGCACATGTCAGTTCCTGGGCCGAATATGCGAACGCGGCTGTCCCGTTCTGAAAAAGCGTATCGGGCACCCAGCCCGCCCGCCCGTTCGCCTCAACCCAAAGCCACCTGTGCCCGTCCCAGATATCTTCTTTTTGTGGGGCGGACAGCGCGTCGCCGCGGCTGACCCGGATCGGGTCGTCGTAACTTGCGACCCATCCGTCCGTCACCTGGACGTCCTCAGCGGATGACAATCTCATCCGCGCGCACCATGCCCAGCACGTCGCGCGCCTGTTCGTCCAGCAGATCGAGATCGAGGAATGTGTCGCTTAGCCGCCGCGTCAGATTCTCCATCCGCGCCACGTCTGCGCGGAGCAGCTCAAGTTCAGCCTGCATCGCGCGGGCTTCCGCATCGATCTCAGCGCGTTTGAAGATGCCGTAATCGCCCTGAATAGCCGCAAACATGAAGTAGAGGCCAAGCAGCAGCGCCCCGGTAAAATAAAGCAGCACCCCGATCGGGGTGCGACGGCTCACAGCCGTTCCAGGGGAACGAAATCGTCTGAACATTTCTCTGCCTCGTTTCGGTTTCTGATGAACCGTTAGAGGCAGAATCGCACAAACGATTCGGCTTGGGAATCCCCTTTATGTAGGGGCGGTTGGATGCTGCAGACACAAGGCGTCTTGAAACAGCTTAAGCCGCAGCTTCACCGGCGCGGCCGCCTTAAGCGACAGACGCGCGGTGGATGCTGTCGATCGTGTCGGCGAGCTTGGCCTCAAACTCATCATCCGTCTGCTGAACCGACAGCCCTTCGGTCAGCGCGCGGCTGAAGCTGGCAATGACGCCGGGGTTCTTGGCGAGGCGCGTGTTGGCCTCTTCCCGGCTATAGCCGCCTGATAGGGCCACAACCTTCATCACCATCGGGTGATCGACCAGCGGCTGATAGAAGCCGGGCTCTTCGGGCAGGGTCAGCTTCAGCATGACCGGGCAGGTGGTCTTTTCCAGATGGGCCAGTGTCACGTCGCGCAACATCTCTTCCGCATCCGCCTTGCCATCCATGTTGATGTTGATCTCAGGCTCAAGGATGGGAACGAGGCCGTGGGATTGCACCTCATACCCAACCTCAAACTGCTGGGTGACAATGGCGGCGATGCCCGCTGCGTTGGCCTCATTGATGACAGAGCGTTCCTTGGTACCGAACACGCCCATGCTGTGCGCGCGCGGCAGCAGCGTGCCGAGCTGCGGCATCGGCTTCATCAGTTGCACACCGTCGCTCTGGTCTTCGAGCCCTTTGTCGATCTTGAGGAAAGGGACAACGCTGTTGTCTTCCCAGAGTGCAGCGGCGGTGGGTTTGCCGCCGACCTCCCGGTCCATGGTCTGCTCAAACAGGATCGCGCCGATCACCTTGTCGCCGGAAAACGACGGTGCATTGATGATGCGGGCGCGCATCTGGTGGATAAGATCGAACATCTCATCATCGTCAGAATACTGGTCCTCAGCGATGCCGTACTGTTTCAGCGCCTTCGGGGTCGATCCGCCGGACTGATCCAGAGCCGCGATGAACCCCTGTCCGTCGCGGATTTTGTCGGCCATGGCGGTAAGGGCGGAAGACAGATCGTGCATGGGGCGGGGTCCTTTCGGCGGGATGTTCACCTCTGGTGTAGGCAGCCCACGCCCTGTGCACAATTCTGGTTACGCTAACGGGGGTTGGATTTCCGTCACCCGCCCAGGGCAGCGACGCCGGGCAAGGTCTTGCCCTCCATCCATTCCAGAAACGCGCCGCCCGCAGTTGAGATGTAGGTGAAATCGTCCGCAGCCCCCGCCTGGTTCAGCGCCGCCACCGTGTCGCCACCGCCCGCGACCGAGATCAGCTTGCCCTGCGCGGTAAGATCCGCCGCCGCTTTGGCGGCCGCGAAAGTGGCTTTGTGGAAAGGCTCAATCTCAAACGCGCCGAGCGGGCCGTTCCAGATCACGGTCTTCGCGCGCTCAAGCACCTGCACAACATGGGCCACGCTGTCAGGTCCTGCATCTAGGATCATCTGATCCGCGGGCACATCTTCAGCCATGACAACGCGGCTGTCTGCGCCAGCCTTGAATTCAGACGCCACGACCACGTCGAGGGGCAGCAATATCTCACAACCCGCCTCGGCGGCATTGTCGGCAATGTCTTTCGCCGTGTCGGTCAGGTCATGTTCGCAAAGCGATTTGCCGACATCGAGGCCTTGGGCGGCCAGAAACGTATTGGCCATCCCGCCACCGATCACGATCACATCGACCTTCTGGATCAGGTTGCCCAAGAGGTCGAGCTTGGTGGAAACCTTGGCGCCACCCACGACCGCCACCACAGGCCGCTGCGGATTGCCGAGCGCCTTTTCCAGTGCGCCCAATTCTTCGGCCATTAAGCGGCCCGCGCAATTGGGCAGCAGTTCCGCGACGCCGGTGGTGGAGGCATGGGCCCGATGTGCGGCTGAGAACGCATCGTTGCAGAAGACATCTCCAAGCGTCGCGAGGAAGCCCGCCATCTTGGGATCGTTCGCCTCTTCCATCGCCGAAAAACGGGTGTTTTCAATGAGGATGACGCTGTCTTGTGGCAGGGCGTCGATCTCGTCCCGGCTGGGACGTTCGATGAACGTGACCGGGCGGCCCAGCACCTGCTCCAGCGTGGGAACTGTCACCCGCAAGGACATGTCCGGGTTGGGCTGACCCTTCGGACGGCCAAAATGGGCGAGCATCACAGGCTTGCCGCCTTTGGCGAGGATATCGGTGATCGTCGGCTTGATCCGCTCAATCCGGGTGGCGTCGGTGACTTTTCCGCCTTCCACAGGGACGTTGATGTCGACGCGCGTGAGCACGACCTTGCCGTTCAGATCCATATCGTCGAGCGTCTTCCAAGCCATCGGTCTTCTCCTGTGATCGGTTGGCCGTTTCATGGGCAATCGCCTTCGCGTCGTCAACCGCGCTTGGCATTACCGCGCCTGCGGCTTAGGTATCGCGCCAACGCGAATGAAAGGGAGCCTGACATGGCCGAGATCAAAGACCCAGAAAACACAATCCTGATGGAGCTCAAGGACGGCACCGTCACCATCGAATTGCTACCCGACGTGGCCCCCATGCACGTGGACCGCATGAAGGAATTGGCCCGCGCTGGCGCCTACGACAACGTGTGCTTTCACCGTGTGATCGACGGATTCATGGCGCAGACGGGTGACGTGGCCCACGGCAATATGGAGAAGGATTTCAACATTGGGCGCGCGGGCACCGGTGGGTCAGACATGAAGGACCTTCCGGCTGAGTTTTCGCGCATACCGCATGCCCGTGGCAGCCTAGGTGCGGCGCGATCTGCCAACCCGAACTCCGCGAACTCGCAGTTCTTCATCAACTTCAAGGACAACGATTTCCTCAACGGCCAATACACGGTCTACGGGCAGGTCATCGACGGGATGGAGCACGTGGATGCCATCACCCGCGGTGAGCCGCCGATGAACCCGGACCGTATGATCTCCGTTAAGGTGGCCGCAGATGTATAAAGGCGCGCTCATCGCTGCGCTCTTCGCGGGGGCGGCTCATGCGGATGGGTTGGAGATTGTCGTCGAAGGCCAGCACACGTCTGGCACGGTCACCATCGACCTGCTGGAAGATGTGGCGCCAAACCATGTGGCGCAGATCGTCGCGCTGGCCGAGCAGGGCTATTACAACAACGTCTACTTCCACCGCGTGATCGACGGCTTCATGGCCCAGACGGGTGACGGGGAGTTCGGCAAGGTCGAAGAGGGGCAGCCCGTGTCCCAGCGCGCGGGCACCGGGGCATCCGAGTTCGGTGATCTGGACGCGGAATTCTCCGACATCGCGTATGAGCGGGGCGTCGTGGGCATGGCCCGTAGCAATAACCCCAACTCAGCCAACAGCCAGTTCTTCATCATGTTCGACGAAGCCCCGTTCCTGAACGGGCAATATACGGTTGTGGGCCGTGTGACGTCGGGGATGGAGATTGTCGATGACATCAAGCGCGGTGATGCCAGCACCCGCCAGATCACCGGCAACGCAGACATCATGGTGAGCGTGACGGCCACCGAATAAGCCGTGTATCACGTTTGCGTTGAGGGGCTGGGCAGAAATGCCCGGCCCCTTATGCTGTGAGCCGATCAGCGCGGGAGGATGTGATGCGCAAATTGGCTTTGGCTTTGGCGTTTATGGTGGGCAGCGTCAGCGCCTCCGCCGACCCGGATTTCTGGCAATACGAGTGGCCCAACACGAATTTCGAGGTCACGAGCGTTGAAAACTGGGTTGAGATCCTGTCAGGTGGGCCGCCCAAGGACGGCATCCCGGCGCTGTCTGATCCGTCCTTTATTGCCGTGGCTGACGAGGACCGTCTGGAACCACGCGAGCCTGTCATCACACTTGAGATGCCCGGTGAAACTCCGCGCGCTTATCCGATCCGCTACCTCACCTGGCATGAGATCGTGAATGATGAGGTTGGCGGCGTGCCGGTCGCGGTCACGTTCTGCCCCCTGTGCAATTCCGGGATCACGTTCGACAGGCGGGTTGAGCAGGGCGTGCTCACCTTCGGCGTCAGCGGTAAGCTGCGCAATTCTGATATGATCATGTATGACCGCGAAACCGAAAGCTGGTGGCAGCAAGCCATTGGAGAGGCGATCGTGGGGGACCTGACGGGCACCGAGTTGCAGACGCTGCCCAGTTGGATGGAAAGCTGGGCCGAGTTTCAAGCCCGCAACCCGGACGGTTTGGTCATGGACCGCCCCACGGCCTACAACCGCGCGTATGGGACCAATCCGTATGTGCGCTACGACAGCTCTGATCGGCCCTTCCTTTATTCCGGTGAATTGCCGCCCCACGACATCCCGGCGCTCGCCCGTGTGGTGCGGGTCGGCGACCGGGCCTGGCCGATGACCCGTCTGGCGGAGGCAGGTGAGTTGGCGGAGGACGGCGTGGTCTTCACCTGGACCGCCGGGCAGGCCTCAGCGCTCGACGCGCGCGCGATTGGCGATGGCCGTGATGTGGGCACCGTGCGGGTGCGGGATGCGGCTGGAAACGATTTACCACATGACGTGATGTTCGCGTTCGCTTACCACGCTTTCTGGCCGGACGGCGCCTGGATGTTGGGTGACTAGGCCAGCGGCTGATCGGCCCTCCGGGGGGAGTTGTTCTCGCCAAGATGAAGAGGAAGCGTCAGGTGCCGCAGAACGTGCGGTGGACCTTTTCGAAGTCCTGCGGGGGCTGCGCGTAATCTGGGTTTGGTGCAAACGGGTCCGACATCGCTGCGGTGAGCGCGTGGAACGGTGCGTAGTCGCCCGACTGAGCCGCTTGGATCGCGGCTTCGATGTGATGCAGGCGCGGGACGATTTGGGGGTTGGTCTTCTGCCAAAGCGCATCGTCCGGCTGCATCGCGCGCCAGCGGTCATACCATGCGGCGTCAACTTGAGAGACATCGTCCAGTGCATTGAACGTATTGGTGAAATCCAATTTGTCTTGTGCCATTCGGGTCAGGAGGTCTTGCGCCAATTGTGTCGCTTCGTCACCCGGTTGAAGGCCCAACTTTGCGGCGAACACCTTGGACCACTGCGCCTGATAGAGCGCCGGGAAGCGGTTGATGATCGCGGTGAACTCTTCGATCGCTTTGTTCTGATCCGCCATTAACTGCACAAAGCACGACGCGAATTGCGCCAGATTCCAGTGGGTTACACTGGGTTGATTGGAGTAGGCGTAACGGCCATGCTGGTCGATGGAACTGAACACTGTGTCGGGGTGGTAGGTGTCCATGAACGCACAAGGGCCGTAATCAATCGTCTCGCCCGTGATCGTGACATTATCGGTGTTCATGACCCCGTGAATAAAGCCGATCCCCATCCATTTCGCGACGAGTGATGCTTGTTTTTCCATCACCTTTTCAATGAGTTCTGCGGGTGTCTTGATGTCCGGGTAATGCCGCTCGATCGTGTAGTCAGTGAGCGCCTGAAGCCCCTCTACGTCTCCGCGCGCGGCAAAGAACTGAAAGGTGCCGACGCGAATATGGGAGGCTGCGATCCGGGTCAGGATTGCGCCGGGAAGTGGGCCGTTTTCACGCAGCACCGGATCGCCTGTGGTGACCACGGCGAGCGCTTTTGTTGTCGGAATCCCAAGGGCTTGCATGGCGCAGCTCATGACGTATTCGCGGATGACAGGGCCGATGGCGGCCCGTCCGTCGCCCATGCGGGAATAGGGTGTGGGGCCGGAGCCCTTGAGCTGGACATCAACGCGACCAAGCGTCGGGCTGTCGATCTCCCCCAGCACCAGCGCGCGTCCGTCACCAAGTTGCGGAGAGAACCCGCCGAATTGGTGCCCGGCATAGACCTGGGCGAAGGGTTCCGCGTTCTGCGGATTTTCGTTGCCGGAGAGCAGCTTGGCTGCTGTTTCAGATGGAAAATCATCTGGATTGAGATCCAGCGCCCGGGCGAGTTCGGCGTTGAATGCGATCAGCTTTGGGTCGCTCACCGGGGTCGCGGATTGCTTGGTATAGAACCTCTCCGGGAGAGAAAGGTAGGTCGCGGTCAGCGGCAGCGGATTTGTCATCTTATATCCTGTTCGGCAGGGGCTGGCTGGCGTATGGCACAGGTGTGGCAAGCGGTCTTGTCAGGTACTGAGCCAGATATAGGCGGCAGACGCTGTATCACAAAGGCTCAGGTCAGGCGGCGGGACATCAGCGCGTAGCGGTCGCGCAACTCAAACCGGGCGCGGGTGTAGAGACGCTGTGTCGCCTCATCTGCGCGGTCGACCTCTAGATGGAGCGCCGTCACGCCGACATCGGCCAGACTGGAGGCAATGGCCCTCAGCGCCTCGGAGGCGAGGCCGCGCTGTCGCACGGCGGGGCGGATGTAGAGCTCATCCACGAAGGCATCCATGCCGCCAAACTCCATCGACCAGCCGAAAGTGATGATCGTGTAGCCGGTGGGCGCCTTGGTCGGACCGAACAGCCAGACCGCGCCCAGGGGCGAGCCTTCGAGAAGTGGCATCAAGGCTGCGTCGCGGCTTTCCGGCGTGGAGCTGAGACCATATTCGCTGTGGAACGCCTCAATCAGTGGCAGAAGGCGTGGCGCATCCGGCGGGGCTGCGAGGGTGATGGCGAGGGTCATGGTTGTGTCCCGTTGTCAAAAGGAGCGGCCGGGGCCGCACAGCTTGCTACCCCCTACCTGTCCTTCCCCAAGGGGGGAAGGGACCGCTTGGCGGGCCGACCCCGATAAGCGGGAGTGGTGCCTGTGGTTGAGGTTTTTTTTGAGTATTTGAGAACCAAAGACAGACTGCGTGGGGCGAGGTCAGGTGCCAAGGCCCATTGCGACGGCGCGGGCTTCGTGGGTTTTGATGAACGCGTCCTTGTATTCCATATAGCGGGCCATATCGCCGCCTGCCTGCGCGTCGGCTTCGCGTTTGATCTCAGCATAGGAGTGGCGGAGGTCCGGTTCTTGGCGGAGCAGGTCGCGAAAGGCGAGGTGGCGGATGATATCCGGGTGGCCTGCCTCATAGGCGTGGGCATGGATCAGGCGGGTGCCGTCGGCCGCGGAATTGCGAAAATAGCGACGGCCTGGGAGGCCGAAGGGGCCAAGAGCTTCATATCCGAGGGCCAGCAGGGCGTTGCTGTGGGCGTCAAGCGTCGCGTGATCGGTCACGACCGGGAGGAGGTCGAGGATGGGTTTGGCGGGAAGGCCCGGCACGGAGGTGGAGCCAATATGGTGACAGGCGAGCAGGACCGGACCGAGCGTTTTCGTCAGGTTGTCGATGGCCGCTTCAGCCTGTGCCGGCCAGCTATGATCTGGCGGGCTCAGCAGGCTCATTGATAGCTGGAGAGCCGGTCGGCCAGCAGGGCGTAGAAGCCTTCCGCGTCGATATCGCCCATGAAAGTGCAATTGGGGGCGCGGTCCGTCACGCCCCACCAATCGGCGACGGTCATCCCAAGGGTGAGGTCGCTTTGCGTTTCAATCTCCACATTGATGTGGCGGCCCGAGAAGAGGTCCGGTTGGATCAGATAAGCGATGACCGTGGGGTCATGCAGGGGTGCCCCTTCGGAGCCGTATTTTTCCATATCGAACCGTTCGAAGAAATCAGTCCACGCAGCAGTCATGTCGCCGACCTTTGTGCCCATCTGGCGGAAGGCGTTGATGCGGGGCTTCGTGGTCAGGGCCTTGTGGGTCATGTCGAGGGGCATGACGGTGAGAGGCAGGCCTGCAGTGAAGACAATATTGGCCGCGTCCGGGTCCACGTAGATGTTGAATTCAGCCGCCGGGGTGATGTTGCCCACTTCGAAATAGGCGCCGCCCATCAGAACGATTTCGGCGATGGCCTTTTTGATGTCTGGTGCCCGGGTGAGCGCGCTGGCGATGTTCGTCAGCGGACCGAGGGGGCAGAGCGTGATGCTGGCGGGTTCGGCGGCGCGGCAGGTGTCGATGATCCAGTCGACCGCATGCTGGTCTTGCAGCGGCATTTGCGGCTCGGGCAATTGCGGGCCGTCGAGGCCGGTTTTGCCGTGAACATGCTCGGCCGTCACGAGCGGTCGTTTGAGGGGCGCGTCGCAGCCTGCAAAGACCTTTACGTCGGTCCGGCCGGCGAGTTCGCAAACGATCCGGGCGTTCTTGGCGGTCAGGGGCAACGGCACGTTCCCGGCGACGGCGCAGATGCCCAGCACATTCACCTCTGGGGAGGCGAGGGCCAGAAGGATCGCCACCGCGTCGTCTTGGCCAGGATCGGTGTCGATGATGATGTCTCGGGTCTGAGCCAAGGGGCAGCCTTTCGTGGATCAAACCGAAAGCCTAGCGGAGGCTCGGGGGGCTGGAAAGGGGCGGAAGTGAAACCGATTTGGCATCACAGGCGGCCGTGGTGTCGGAGCCGTTTCGCGAGCTGGTTGGTGTCCGCGTGATCGACCTCAAGCGCGAAGACAAAGGCGTGGGTTAGAAAGAAGCAGGCTGTGTCGGTGTCTCGGGCTTGATCCGCGGCCTGGGTATAGAGTGTGACAAGGGCCAGCTTGTCACCTTCTGCATGCGCCGCGAGCAATTGCGCATTGAGGTCGGTCATGTGCCGTGATGCGCGTCCATCCGAGCGGCCACCCAGTCATGGAAGCAATGTGTGGGGCTGTCCATCGCCGGAGAGAACCGCCCGCCGTCAAAGCCAGGCGCGGCGCGGCCCCGTTGCATCCCTTCGACGACGCCGATGTCTTCTTCGAACACGGTTTTCCAGAGGGCTGCATTTTCGGCCCGCATCCCCGGGTCGGTGTCGGGTTGCGCGTAATAGAGGTGGATGTGTTCGCGGGTCTGGTTGTGGGCTGCTGGTTCCAGCACGATGGCGAAGGCATGGTCCCGCTGCGCGCCGAGCAGGACGTTGGGATACAGGGCGATGTATTCTGCGCCTTCGTCCCAAAACGAGGAGAGACCGTCGAAATCGGGGAAGGTCTGGCCGTTTGCGTCTGTCATCTGACGATAGACCAGCGTGCCTTGGCCGGAATAAGCGCCGTATTCTTCGATATTGTAATGGTCTTCGAGCCGCGAATAGCTGTTGAGGCCCGGATGGACCCACGGCAGATGATAGCTTTCGCAGTAATTCTCAACGGCGAGCTTCCAGTTGGTTTTGACATCCAAGGTAAAGTGGCTGTCGGCCCCGCCGTGGAATAGCGGCGTTTCATGTTCGCGCCAGCGGTGCAGCAAAGCGCCATGCACGTCCTCAAAGGCAGGGGCATCGCCCGAGAGGTTCACAAAGACCACGTCGCGCCAGATATGGCTGCGCACCTCGATCAGGCCAAGGTCGTCCTTGACAATGGCCTCATGGGTGTTGTGCCCCGGGCCGCCC
>JBCBCS010000104.1:0-11852 GCA_038530475.1 Pseudomonadota bacterium | reverse complement strand
CTGCGACCCGCTCCGCCGATTTGCCCGCAAGGGACGCACCAATCGCAAACAGCGCACCTGGGGTTGCAGCGGCACCTAGGATTTCCAGAAAGCTATTGACCGGAACCGGGATCGGCAGGGCCAGGGATGAAACGGTTAACCCCAGCGAAATGGAGACAATCATGGGGTTACGGAGCAAGCCAAGTCCCACGGTGCGAAGGATGCCAAATGACACCCGCCCGTCGCGCGATCCCGTGATCAATATCACGATCAGCGATCCAAAAACGATCAGGTCCACGGCCAGAACCATCATCACCGGGCCGATCGCAGCCTCGCCAAGGAGCAAGACAAGCATCGGGATGCCGAGGAAGCCGACGTTGCCGATGACAGCGCATTGCGCCTCGACCGCCGCCTCTTCCACGCTGCGTCGTCGGATCATGGCGACGGCGGTGGCCAACAGGTAGACAAAGAGCGTGCCCCACAGATACGCAAGCACGAACGGCCAATCGAAAATCGCCGCCAGCGACAAGTTCGCCGAGAACCGAAACAGCATCGCTGAGAGCGCAAAATAGAAGACGAATTTCGTCAAATAGGCTGTGGCCTCTGCCGTGAAAAAGCCGGTGCGACCCGCCCCATATCCCAGGCCGATCAACGCAAAGAAGGGCAGTGTCTGCAGAAAGACCTCAATCATATCTGTCCAGTAGCACCCGTGCGCCCGTCTCAGAAGTCCGAATTTGCGACCCGTCAGTCTCAGTTTTGCTGGGCTCCATGAGCATAGATAGAAACTGAGTTCAGAAAAGTGAACTCATCAGTTCACTTTTGTCTTGTAATTTGAACTGAACAGTTTAGTTATGCTTTTATCGAGATCAAAAGAAAGGTTCGACCATGTCCCGTTTCGCACTGACCGCCGCCGCCCTTCTCGCCCTGTCCACGACCTCAGTGGCTGCTGGCGGCTACGCGCTGAGCTTTCCAAACTTGGACTTTCCGCCGGCTGAAACGGTGACTGTCGAAAAGAACTGCATCGGCACCATGACGGCCACAAACTGCGTCACCGACGAGTGATCAACGCAACGGCTTCCTTGCCCGATCTGAACGAAATAGTTTAAGTAGGGTGGGCAAGGAGACGGAATGGCAGACGGAAATCCCCAGGTAAAACGCGGTCGCAAGTTTGATCAGGTGCTCGAAGGCGCCCGAAAGATCTTCATGTCCGACGGCTTCGAAGGTGCGAGTGTCGATGACATCGCGCGGGCTGCTGGCGTGTCAAAGGCGACGCTGTATTCCTACTTCCCGGACAAGCGACTGCTGTTCATGGAAGTCGCCAAATCCGAATGCATCCGACAGGCGGATATGGCGATGGAAACCATCGACATGTCTGAGCCGGTGGCCGACGTTCTGACCCAAGCCGCCTGGCAGATGGTTGAGTTTTTTACGTCGGAATTTGGCCAACGTGTGTTCCGTCTCTGTGTCGCCGAAAGCGATCGGTTCCCCGAATTGGGGCGTGAATTCTACGAAAGCGGGCCGGCCTTGGTGCGGGCCAAGCTGATGGAATTCATGAAGATCGGAATGTCGCGCGGTGAACTTGAGATCGAGGACCTTCCCCTCGCGGCGGATCAGTTCGGAGAGTTATGTAAAGCTGACCTTTTCCCGCGTCTCGTCTTTAGCATCGACAACAACTTCGATCACGCCGCGAAAGAACGCATCGTCAAAGGTGCGGTTGAAACCTTTATCGCCCGCTACAAGGCCTGATCTATCGCGTCGAAGATGGCTCTTTCTGACGATCTCAATGCGTCGCTCTCATCCCCCATCGCCGCTCCATTCAGGGCATATGCAAAACATAAATCGGCCTCAGTGTCCCACCACACACCGCCTTTGAACCCATAGGCATTGCCAAAATGGCCAACCAAGGGTCGAGGGTAAAACGGCGGGTCGGGCAGGATTTGTTCACCTGCGCCATAGTCCTGAAAAAGCCCGTCCAGATATTCGCCGTCGCCGTCCGTTTGTCGCCAAAGCGGAATGCGCGGCACACTCGCGCCGACCTGCGCCAACGCCAACATGGACCGCAATGACATCCGCATCCCGCCTTGGGGCGAGAACCGCCATGTGTGCCCGCCAAGATCGTAATCAGTTCCAGGATCGCAAGAGGCTGGCACGTTGACATCGATCATGGGTACAAATTCCCGTCCGTCGCGGCGATATGTCGGAAGAAACCGGTCGCGCGCATCCGTTGGGACACCCGCCCAATTCGGCCCACCTACAATATCGTTGTGGGACAAGGCATCCGCGACGAGGACGTCAAATCGTTCGCCCGACAGTTTCTCGGCCGCCGCCGCAAGAAGGATATAGCCAAGGTTGCTGTATTGAAAAAACGTGCCGGGTTCATGCGGACCAAACCGCGGGGCCGTGCCCCAATCCTTTTGAATGGACCGCTCAAAGGTATAGCCGCCATCATCGGTCAGGCCGGACGTATGGGTCATCAGCATGCCCAAAGTGACGGGCGTCTCCGGAAACTCTGGATGTCGCAGATCCATGCCCAAAATGGGACCGGCCTCAACCCCATAGGGGCGTTCATGTCCGGCCAGGTTGGCGGCACCTTCAAACGCCGATGCCGTGACGATCTTTGAGATGGACGCGACGCGGAACAGACTGTCCTCATCCACCGCGATCCCGTCGGCACACGCGGTGAAAAAACGGGACCAGCCCCGCCCCGCTATTCCGATACCGCAAAACGCAAAAGGCTCGGCCCCTGACGTAAGGGACCGAGCCAATTCGGAAAGGTCAGCGGTCAATACATCACAACTGAACGGATGCTTTCGCCCTTATGCATCAGATCAAACCCTTTGTTGATGTCATCAAGCCCCATCGTGTGGGTGATCATGGGGTCAATCTCAATCTTGCCTTCCATGTACCAGTCGACGATCTGTGGGACGTCCGTACGGCCACGCGCGCCACCAAAGGCGGTGCCACGCCAGGACCGCCCGGTTACCAGCTGGAAGGGGCGCGTGCTGATTTCGGCACCTGCGGGGGCCACACCAATGATAATGCTTTCACCCCAGCCCTTGTGTGCAGACTCCAAAGCCGTCCGCATGACGTCGACATTGCCTGTTGCATCAAAGGTGTAGTCTGCGCCGCCCTTTGTCAGTTCAACAAGGTGGGCAACCATGTCGCCGTCCACGTCTTTCGGGTTCACGAAGTCGGTCATGCCGAACTTTTCAGCCATTTCCACTTTGGCCGGGTTCAGATCAACGCCGACGATCTGATCGGCGCCAGCCAACCGCAGACCCTGGATCACGTTGAGCCCGATGCCCCCCAGACCAAAGACGATAGCCCTACTGCCAATCTCGACCTTGGCGGTGTTGATGACCGCACCGATACCTGTCGTCACACCGCAGCCGATATAGCAAATCTTGTCGAACGGCGCGTCTTCCCGCACCTTGGCGAGCGCGATTTCAGGCAAGACGGTGTGGTTGGCGAAGGTGGAACAGCCCATGTAGTGCAAGATTGGATCGCCATCGAGCGTGCTGAACCGACTGGTCCCGTCTGGCATCAGCCCCTGCCCTTGGGTCGATCGGATCGACTGGCACAGGTTGGTCTTGGGGTTGAGGCAGTATTCGCATTCCCGACATTCTGGCGTGTAAAGCGGGATGACATGATCGCCCTTCTTCAGGCTTGTCACGCCAGGGCCCACATCAACGACGACGCCCGCCCCTTCATGGCCGAGGATCGCAGGAAAAAGACCTTCGGGATCAGCGCCAGAGAGGGTGAATTCATCGGTGTGGCAAATACCGGTCGCCTTGATCTCGACCAGAACCTCGCCCTCGCGGGGACCGTCGAGGTTGACGTCCATGATTTCCAATGGCTTTCCGGCGGCGACGGCAACGGCGGCACGTGTTCGCATAATGGCTCCTCCCTATGACTTTCACAAAGCCTGTGGGAAAAACCATCGTCTGGCAATCCCCTGCGAACTTGCGGTCAACGCAGGACAAGACGATGATCGTGCCATGGCCCGTTTCGTGACTTTTCTTATGATGGCGTTTTTGGTGGGATGCGGAGGCGTCGCCCCTCCTTCTGTGCCAACCCGTCCGGCGGTCCCACCGCTCGATCAGAACGCATGCGACGGAGCCCAGTTCGCTGACCTCATTGGGCAGGATGCCACCGCATTGGAGCAGGTTTTGATCATGCGCCCCGTGCGTGTGATCCGGCCCCTCACGGCAATCTCAATGGATTTCCGGCCAGACCGGCTCAACTTTGAAATCGATGCGACAAATCGGGTCGCGCGGATCTATTGTGGCTGACAAGGATAGGACTGGCGACGTCACCCCGAGGGCCCGAACTGGGTGGGGGCTGAAAATCAGGCCCTCAGGGGACGTGCTGGTGCGAAGGTGCAATCAGAATATGGCGTGACTAAGCCCAGTTGAGGGAGATTGAGCGGCATCAGCCTTGTCGCTTGATTTTGGCTTCAGGAACCGCAACTCTTGGTTCATGAACGCACCCACGCCATTCCCGCGTCCGGAAAACGCTCAGGTCGCCTTTCATCGCACGGAGCTGAGCTTGATCTTGTCGCTTTATGGCAGGTTCGTTGCGGCCGGTGAGTGGCGCGATTACGGCATCTCGCACCTGAAAGACATGGCAGTTTTCTCAGTCTTCCGCCGAACGGCGGAACATCCGCTCTACCGGATTGAGAAGCGCCCCGCGCTTCGCAACAAGCAGGGTCAGTACGTCGTGCTGGGGATGGAAGGACAGATCCTCAAGCGTGGAAATGATCTGCGGCAGGTGCTGCGGGTGTTGGAGCGCAAGCTGATCCGCGTCGTTGATTAGCGGAAAGGCCGGCCTCGTCCGCGCCAGGGTGCATCCCCTTGCTGAGCAATCCGCTCCAGAGCCGGGACAATCGGCTCCTCGATGACAGACATCGTATGGGCCGTCGCGTGGATCATTTTCTCCGGCCCAGTGGCCATCGCGACGTGACCACGCCAAAACAACAGCTCACCCGCCTCGAACGGTCCTTCGCGCTCAGGTTCAACGAACTCATCATGCTGGGGGCCACTGTCCCCCGGACAGGCCTTGTCACACGCCAAAAGTGCCGCCTGAACCAGACCGGAGCAATCAATCCCCCGACCTGAGTTTCCACCCCACACGTAGGGACTGCCAAGAAACGTCCGCGCGACCGAAACAGGATCAGTGACGGGGGACGTGATTGGCCGGAGATGGTCCGCAAACACCCATCCAAGCGGTGAGGACGCTTCAAGCTGAACTTCAGCCCAGCGCCGATCATCGCTGCGACGGATCACCTCAACGGGAGTGCCGAGAAAAAGGACCCTGAGAGCCGGACCGAACTTGACGCCGGGTTGGGGCGTCACCGGAGCTTCCCGGATTGCGATGACGTCCGTTGGCTTTGCGGTTGCAGCCCGTAGATGCGCCTTTTCCACGAACCCTTTATATCCGTCCTTTGCAGCGCATATTTCCACCCAGAGATCGGCCCCTGCGCCCGTCTCATCGGCGGGCAGGTCCACGACCTCAAGAAGATCGCCTGCCAGAACCTGACGGGCGACAGACCCGTCATCAACGTGGGGACGATCATACAGGTTCAGCCGTGCCGTGATCGGAATGACCTGATCGCCGGATTTCATACCGCGTCCGCCAGCCCTTGCACCACTTCAAGCAGCGCCCGAGCCCCTTGGCCAACCCCGCCCTTTGGACGGGCCGGAGCTGCCGTCGGGTTCCACCCATAGATGTCAAAATGCGTATAAGGGGTCTCGGTGACAAAGCGGCGGAGGAATAAGGCCGCCGTGATCGAGCCTGCGAACCCACCCGACGGTGCGTTATCAAGATCGGCAATCTGCGGCTCAATCATGCCCTCGTAGGGATCATGGAACGGCATCTGCCAAACCGGATCTTCCGTCCGCGTCGCTGCATCGTTCAACGCTACGGCCATTGCGGTGTCGGTCGTATAAAACGGTGCGATGTCGGGGCCAACGGCCACACGGGCCGCTCCCGTCAGCGTCGCCATCGAAATGATGTGATCAGGTCCGTCTTCGTCCGCCAGCGCCAATGCATCAGCCAGCACAAGGCGGCCTTCGGCATCGGTGTTGTTGACCTCAATCGTCAGGCCTTTCCGGCTCATGAGGACATCACCGGGCCGGAACGCGGAGCCATCGACCGAGTTTTCGACAGCCGGAATCAGCACCCGCAGTCGCACCGCCATATCCAGCGCCATGATCATCTGCGCGAGGCCCAGAACCGTCGCAGCGCCCCCCATGTCTTTCTTCATCAACCCCATCGACGCGCCCGGCTTGAGGTTCAGTCCACCGGTATCAAAACAGACCCCTTTGCCGACAAGTGTGATCTTCGGACCGGCGTCGCCCCAAGCCATGTCAAGCAGACGTGGCGCTCGCGGATTTGCCCGACCAACCGTGTGGATGAGGGGATAATTCTTTTTCAGAAGCGCCTCGCCGGTTGTGACCTGCAGCGCTGCGCCATGCCGCTGCGCCAAGTCTTCCACGGCCGACTGAAGCGCATCCGGGCCCAGATCGGCGGCAGGCGTGTTGATCAAATCGCGGGTCAGGCATTCGCCCGCGGCAATTGCCTCAAGTCGGGCTGTGTCGCATCCCTCCGGTGCGGTGAAGGTCCGCTTTGGATCAGGCATGTTCTTGTAGCGATCAAAACGGTAGCCGCTGAGCAATAGCCCAAGCGCCTCAGTCTCAAGCGCGTCACCGGTCATTGGCAGATCAGGTGCGTAAACCCCCGACGGAAGTTTTGATGCCCCCGCCGCAGCAACAAACCGTGCGCGGCTTTGGGTCGACGTGCCAAGCCCGATGAACGCGCAGCTTGAATTGGTATCGGTGCCGGGCACGAGTACCGCGTCGCCAATGGCCCCTTTGAACCCCATGGTCTGAAGCCAGGTGCGCGTCGCAGAAGGCTGAGCGGCAAGGCGATCCTCAAGCATGTCAGAAAAGACCCCAATCATCGGGATCGCATTGGCTTGATCAGAAGAAAAACGCGTCGTCATTGGGGCCTCTCGCAGCGGAGCTGGGTCCTGCTTAGCGCAGTCCCGCTCACAGCACTAGAAGCGCTAATGATCAGAACGCGGTGAGTTGCCCGGCTGCATGATCAAGGGCTTGTTCCATCAATCTGATCAGTCGCGCAAAGGTGGCTGACAAAGCGATCTCATCGGGGCCATCAAGGCAATAGACAACATCAGCTGCGACCTGTTCCAGTCGGCCCAATCCAAGCTGATCGGCCAGCCTGACGACGCTCCGACAGCGCGCTTCGACACGGCCGAACCGCTGGAGCATGAAATCTTCTTCCAGCCGGCGAAGATGACGCGAAAGCTCTTCAAGGCCAGCGCATATGAGGTCGCTTTGCTCGACACTGTGTTGATCCAACGCGAACGGAGACAACGCGCGAACATCCGCGCCGAACGGCTCTTTAGGGACCAGTCGCGCAACGTCGCGCGACGGCCTACGGAGGACACCCTGATCCATCTCACACCCTTTTCTTTTCCCACGTCGTGGTCGTAGGGCGCGATTCTTGCCAAAGCGTTGCCATGAACCGCATTAATCGCTCGATATTTCGTAAAATTCTGCCTAAGAGGCACCGCAATGAGACATGCCCGACGCCGTGGGACGCAGCGCAGCGACCACATAAACCCACGGCGACAGAAGCGCGGCACGCGCATGCTGGACGGGTCAAACGATTTGGGATGCTGAAATGGCGGACATACTCGATCTCGCAGCAACAAACCTGATCTCTCCTGTCATTCTGTCTTTTGTGCTGGGTCTCGTGGCAGCTTTGGGCCGCTCTGACCTCACGGTGCCCGAAGCGGCGGCCAAAGCCCTTTCGATCTATTTGCTCTTTGCGATCGGGTTCAAAGGCGGGGCGGCAGTTGCGGCGAACGGTCTGGATGGTACGTTGCTCGCCACATTGACCGCTGGGTTGGTGCTGTCAGCTGTGATCCCGTTCGTGGCGTTCGCCCTGTTGCGGGTGATCACGAAGCTCAGCCGGATCGATGCCGCTGCGGTGGCGGGGCACTATGGCTCAATCTCCATTGTGACCTTCGTCGCCTCCACCTCTGTGCTGGAAGGACGCGCGATCTCGTCCGAAGGCTACATGGTCGCGGTTGCCGCCATCATGGAGGCGCCTGCGATCCTGTCAGCGCTTTGGCTGGTTTCGTCAGCAGGAAGCGGTCGCCGCATGGACGCTGAACTGATCCGCGAGATCCTCCTCAACGGATCAATCGTGCTTCTGGTCGGCTCCTTCTTCATCGGATTGCTCACCGGCGCCGACGGCTTGGCGTCCATCTCCAGTTTCATCGTCGCGCCCTTTACCGGGGTCTTGTGCTTGTTCCTGCTGGACATGGGGCTCGTCGCTGGACGCGGGCTTCGGAATGCGCGGGGGGTGTTGAATTTGGGGGCGGTGACGTTTGGGGTGCTGATGCCCATCGTTGGCTCCCTGATGGGGCTCGGCGCGGGGCTTTTGGTCGGCCTGTCGCCCGGGGGCGTCGCCTTGCTGATGACCCTGTCTGCCTCTGCCAGCTACATCGCCGTGCCCGCCGCCATGCGCGTCGCCCTGCCAGAGGCAAACCCGTCCGTCTATCTGACCCTATCCTTGGGCGTCACTTTCCCATTCAATCTGACCATCGGCATCCCGCTTTATGTGGCGATCAGCCAAGCCGTCACCGGAGGCTAACATGCAGACACATAAGGCAAAACGCGTCGTCATCACCATTGAGGCGATCATGCAGAAACGGCTCACCGACGCGTTGGAAACCGCGGGCGTCACCGGGTATTCCGTGCTTGACGTGATCGGCGGATCGGGGCGGTCGGGGCCGTGGACATCGGACGGGCAAATCAGCCGCGCCAGCGGCATGGTGCAGGTCATCTGCATTATCAAACCGGAACGGTTGGACAAGCTTCTGGATGCCGCATTCGAGGTCGTAGACAAACATATCGGCGTCGTCACCGTCGCCGATGTAGAGGTCATCCGCGCCGAACGGTTCTAAGCCGACCCACCCCGAAACTTACCAAATTGGTCAGATCAAGCCCCCCGGTTTTCCCAAATTGACCAGTTTTTTCCGTTAAGGAAGCGTTACTGACAGGGGGCGAGGGCCACCGGTTTGGGAGACGGACGAAGAACCGCTTAGCGGGACTTTGCTGCCATTTCGCCGCCTTTGCACCGATGACGGCTTTAGGTCGTCTTGGGGCGTCGGACAACGTTTTTACCCATTCGCCAGATCTGCAATGCAATGAGGGGTGCCGAGACGATCAGGGGCTCCCACGGATCATCCCAGTCATTCAGGCTGACGGCGTGGAAAAAGCCAAGCAAGGCGGCGGCGTAGGCCCAGCGTTGCAGGCTTTTCCAGCGAGGCCCAAGTCTTCGTACCCAACCATCAGTGGAGGTCAGCGCGAGAGGTGCCATGATCAGCAGGGAAACCCAGCCGGTCCAAATAGCGAGCCTTGGCAATTGCATCAGCAGATTTGCGGCCGACCCTGCGTCCAGAACGTAGAATAACGTATGAAGCAAGGCATAGCCGAAGCTCGCCACCCCCAAATAGCGACGATTGCGCACCAGCCAAAGCGGTACCGGACGGCCCGGCCGGATGTGGCGCAGCGGCGTTGCAAGCAGTGCCATTATGAAAAGGACGGCAGACAGCGCACCGGTCGGATTCAGCGCGTCAGCGGCGATGGGTGCACCCTGTCGCGCCAGCGTCGTTACCCATGCAAGAGCGGGAGCTGACAGGAGTGCCCAGAGCCAGAGGTATGCCAACGATCCGCGCTGCGTCAAAGCCAACGCCGCACCTTGCGGCAATAGGCGTCGTATTCCGCACCAAATGTTTCGCGCATGACGGTCTCTTCGAAACAGACGTACCAGCGGTCTAACGTAACACTGAAAAAGATGGCGATGATGAGTGCGCTTAAGGCTCCCATAGCGACCGCGCCGCCTAAGGTGCAGAGGGCAAAGCCAAGGTACATCGGGTTCCGGCTCCACGCAAAGAGGCCTGTCGTCACAAGCTTGTCGGGCTTGTCGAAGGTCATGATGTTGGTGCCGACTTGTCGGAAGGTCCCCGCGCCCTTTATCGAAAGAAGAAGACCGAGCGCTGAGAGCACGCCCCCGACGATCCGGAGCGTTATATGGAACGGTTCGCCGAGCGGCCAAGCCACGGCAACTAGGATCATTGTGGCCCATGTGATGATAAGCAGCAGCGGTGGCAAAAGGCGTTGCATAATGCGCGCTCCTTTCTGGCGGGAGGCATAAAATCGAACTGGCTAGTTCCTATCGCTAGGCGGCCGTCGGACTTGGTGGTTTGACGCGATCGGGGCAAGCCTAGAACTCTGGATAAATATGAGCTTTGCCGTGGAAATCGCTACTCGCATTCACGGTCATAGTCTTAGTTCTCTTTGTCTTCATATAATCAGAGGCTTAAATGACATCTGCATGTCAGAAGATATGCACTGGCTCACATACGCATTGAAATTCTGCTAGGTCAGGATACTCTTTTCGTGCAAAATTATGTGAAGGAATACTCGCATTCAGGTGCCGGAGAACATTGCAAAACTCAGCCCCCGAAAACGGCCCAAGCAGCATCGAAGTCGAAACACTGTCGATGCCATCCTAACCGCTGCGGAGGATGTCTTGCTGCGCTCGGGCCTTGCTGCGTTCAACACCAACGCGGTTGCAGAACGCGCCGGTGTCTCAATCGGGTCACTCTACCAGTTCTTTCCAGGCAAAGAGGCCATCCTCGCAGCATTGGTCCGCAATATGCGTCGCGATATGCTTTCTGACCTTGTCGCAGCCCACAAAAAATCGACGGAAACGAACGATCTTCCCGCGGCGATCGGGGCGATGATAGACGCAAGCCTGAAACACCACCTTCGCGCACCGGAGATAACCGAGCTTCTGGAACAGGCAGAGGCTCAATTGCCGATGGACGCCGAGACCCAAGCTCTCAAGGCAAACATGTTTCAGCTCGTCCTTGGCCTGTTGGAAAGGCATCAGGTCGATCAGGCGCAAACGGTCGCTCAGGACGTCATAGCAATGTGCCATGGAATGGTAGATGCGGCCATTGCCGCCGGAGAACGCGACTTCGACAACATATCGTCGCGATTGAGGCGCGCAGCAATCAACTATGTATCAAGCCCAGCAAGATGAGCGGACGTTCTTGCAAAGTGCAGCATCGGTAAATCTGGGCTCAAACCCGACCTTCGTTGCGTCGCAGAATATTTAGTGCTCCAGCGGGTTTGCCCCGGTGTCCCCCCCACTTTCCACAGCCCCGATTTACAAAACGTTCACCAAATCCTCACATCCCTGTCGTGGACTCGCCTGAGCTTGGCCCGCGCGTGAACGGCACGCGACGATTATCCAGCCAGGGGGTCCCTATGAGCCAGCTCGACTACGAAAATCTGTCCTTTGACGACGAAGATGAGATGAAGTTCCCGCGCGCGACGCGGCAGGGGTTTGATGAGGTTGTGGACCGTGCGATTTCGCGGCGGGGGTTTCTGAGCGGTGTTCTGGCCTTTGGGTCTGGCGCGGCTGTGATGGGCACTGGCGTGCTCAAGGGCTCTACCGCGATGGCGATGGGCGAGAGCCGTTTTGGGTTCACGCAACTGCCGCCACAGACCGATGGCACCGTGCATGTGCCCGAGGGCTACAACTGGAACACGCTGGTGCGCTGGGGCGATCCGCTGTTTTCCGACGCGCCTGAATTTGACAGCCAGACGGGCGTGCCGACGGAAGGGTCCGACCGGGTGTTTGGTGAAAACACCGACGGGATGGAACTGTTCAACGTGGACGGCAAAGAGGTCCTCGTGGTGAATTCCGAATACGTCAACGCCAAGATCAACCTGCCTGCCGAACAGGAAGGCAAAGCCGCCTCGGCCGAT
>JBCBCS010000103.1:0-11977 GCA_038530475.1 Pseudomonadota bacterium | reverse complement strand
GCCACCATCGGCATCGGCGACATGCATGTAGACGCCGTTCAGGTAGTACCTTGTTTCCTCAGTCGAAATTGCAAATTTTGACTTGTCAAACAGACGCCGCAGCGTCGGTGCATCGGCTGAGAAATTGGTCGCATAATCGGACGACGCCATCACCGGAAAATCTTCTTTCGGCAAGGTCGCGAGGGAGAAGTTGGATCGCCCTGCTTCGATGGTCAATCGACCGGAGGCGCTGTCTTCGGTCAAGGTCACGAGCGCGCCGTCGGGCAGCTTGCGCACGATTTCGTTCAAGGTCACGGCAGAGACGGTCGTGGCCCCCGCCCGTTCGACCTGCGCCGGCGCTTTGTCCACGACTTCGATATCGAGGTCTGTGGCGCGGAACGTCACATCGGACCCTTCCGCTTCGATCAGGACGTTTGCGAGGATCGGGATGGTATTGCGACGCTCCACAACCGATTGCGCTTGGGCCACCGCCTTGAGCAAGGCTGCGCGTTCGATGCTGATTTTCATAGACCCTCTCCGTCCTTCGCCGCTTGATCGACCGGGAGCGGAAACCTACCCGGTTTCCCGCCCGGCTCAAGTCTTTTCGTTGCTGTTCGGACTGTCTGACAGGGATGGCGCAGGGTCAAGCAGGATTAGCTTGAGAGCGCGCGTTGCAGCATCTCAAGGTCGTCGGCAATTTGGCTGTCGGATTGGCGCAACTCATCGATCTTCCGGATACCGTGCATGATCGTGGTGTGGTCGCGCTTGCCGAACTTGCGGCCGATCTCTGGCAGGGACCGTGTCGTCAGCTGCTTGCAGAGCCACATCGCCACCTGACGCGGCCGCGCGAGGCTGCGGGTGCGCTTGGGGCCGAGCATATCGCTCAGGCGGATGTCGTAGTGCTCGCTGACTTTGCGCTGGATTTCCTCAATGCTCAGCTTGCGGTCGGACGCGCGCAGAATATCGGCCAGATTGTCCTGCGCCATTTCAATCGTGACCATCCGCCCGACCAGTGAGGCGAGCGCGTAAAGGCGGTTCATCGCGCCTTCGAGAACCCGGACGTTGGTTGCGATCCGGTGGGCGAGGAATTCCAGCAAGCCGGGGGCGAGTTCGACGCCCGGGTAGATGTTCGCGAACATCTCTTGCTTGGCGTGCAGGATCGACAGGCGCAGTTCGTAATCGGTCGGATGCAGGTCAACGACGAGGCCACATTGCAGGCGGGATTTGATCCGTTCGCTCAGGTCGCGGATTTCGCCCGGCGCGCGGTCGGCCGAGATGACCAGCTGTTTGTTCTGATCCACGAGCGCATTGAACGTGTGAAAGAATTCCTCTTGCGTGCTGTCCTTGCCTTCGAGGAACTGGATGTCATCGACCATGAGCACGTCGACGGACCGGAAATGCTGTTTGAAATCAACCATCTTGCGGTCCCGCAAGGATGAGATGAAGCGGTAGATGAACTGGTCAGCAGAAATATAGAGGACGTTGAGGTCTGGGCGCTTCTCGCCCAGCTCATGGGCGATGGCATGCATCAGGTGGGTTTTGCCGAGGCCGACGCCGCCATAGAGGAAGAGCGGGTTGAACGTGGCCGGGCCACCTTCGGCCACACGTTTGGCGGCGGCATGGGCCAGCTCGTTCGGTTTGCCGACAACAAAGCTATCAAAGGTGAAACGTTGATCGGGTTGGGCTTCGCCTGACTTGGCCGCAGCTTTTCCGTTGAGCGGCGCAGCAGGTGCTGGCTTGGGTTTGGCGGCGGGCGCGTTGGCAGCGTCAAACGCGAGGCGCTGAACACTCAGGCCCTGACGGTTGAGATGGTAGATCAGTTGATCGCCATAAGTTTTGCCAACGTAATCGCCAACAAAGGGGCTCGGTGCTTCAAGATGGGCGACACCTTCAGTGGTGGAAATCAAGGACAGCGGTTCAATCCAGCTCTTGTAGTTGCCAGCGCCAATCGCTGACCGCATGTCCGACTTCACCTGTTCCCACGATGTCTGTCCCATAATCCTCTGGCTCTCCCAATAACGCTTACCTTGATGGCTGCCACCACCGCCTGTCGCGCCACTTTTCTCTGGGACAAAAAACAGCTGCTCACCTCGGAAGACCGAGGCGCCCATCCTTGCTGTATGGTCGCGAAAAGGGAGGCCACAGCAGCGCTGTGACATGCCTTCGCAGACGACCTGAGACCAGTCTTAAGGGCCGACTCCCACGTCATTGGCCCGTCAGTCAATTAATTGATCGACCATCCCCCACATAAGGTCCTTGCCCCGGAGTTCGCCCCGCCGAAGTCCCTTATTTTACTAGGCCAATCCCTCCTGTCCCACGTTCCCCCAGGAACGAAATAGTGAATCGCTGAGGTGAAACTAGACAATCGGTGGACGTCATTTCAACCATAAGTCGGGGCTTGACAGACAAGCACATGAAACGAATCTGCGGGCTCCGTTGAATCTCAACAGAAACTTATTTTGGCTTGGGCAAAAATGAGACGGTGAGATCAAAAAAGGCGACCCGCCGGGGTCGCCTTTTCGTTGTCTCTTTAAGAATCGGACACGCCATGCTGGCGGCCTGATCCGGTCTGAACGCTTAGCCCAGAGCCTTCACGCGAGCCGACAGACGCGACATTTTGCGGGCAGCGGTGTTCTTGTGGAAGACGCCTTTGGACACACCGCGCATCAGCTCCGGCTGGACTTCGCGCAGGGCCTTCTGAGCGGCGTCCTTGTCGCCAGAGGCAATCGCCTCTTCGGTGCGGCGCAGGAACGTGCGGATGCGCGAACGACGGGCTTTGTTGACTTCCATGCGACGCTCGTTCTGGCGGGCGCGCTTCTTTGCCTGAGGGGAGTTTGCCATTGTATCAGTCTCTTTCGGGTTCGTTTGTCAAAATCTCTTAACGCACGACACCCACCGGGTTCACTGGACCGGGATCGATTCGAGCCTGAAGCGGGCATCACGCGCATGTCTGCGGCGGCATATAGGGGGTTGGTCTGGCTTTGGCAATGGGGAGGACGCGTGGCGGGACCAGTCCCGCCCTACTTGTCGCGAAACTGCGGCTCGCGGTCTTCCAGAAACGATGCCATGCCCTCACTCTGATCACCGGTCGCAAAGAGCGACTGGAACAGGCGCCTCTCGTATCGAACGCCTTCTGTCAGGCCGATCTCTTCGGCGCGGTTCACCGCATCTTTGACTGACATGGTGGCGAGCACTGATTTCTCGGCGATCTTGGCCGCTGTCGCCATCGCTTCATCCTTGAGTTTCTTGGCCGGCACAACGCGACTGACCAGACCGCTTCGTTCGGCTTCCTCTGCATCCATGAACCGTCCTGTCAGATGCATGTCCATGCTCTTGGACCGGCCGACCAATCGCGTAAGCCTCTGGGTGCCCCCCAGCCCCGCCATGACGCCAAGGTTGATTTCCGGCTGGCCGAACTTCGCGGTTTCCGCAGCGATGATGAAATCGCACATCATCGCCAGTTCGCATCCGCCGCCAAGCGCATAGCCTGCAACCGCAGCGATGATCGGCTTTCGGGTCTTGAGGAAGCGGTCGGATTCAGCCCCGAACAGGTTCTCGATATACATGTCGACAAAGGATTTCTCGGACATTTCCTTGATGTCGGCCCCGGCCGCAAAGGCCTTGTCTGATCCGGTCAGGACTATGCAGCGCACCTTTTCGGAGGCATCCGCCTCTTCTACCGCCTGCGCCAGTTCCCCCATCAGTTGAGAGTTCAGCGCATTCAACGCTTCGGGCCGGTCCAATGTGATCAGCGCGATGTCGTCCGAAATCTCGACGATGATCGTTTCATAGGCCATGGCGCATTTCCTCACACGTTTGGCGGTAAGGGATAGCGTCCCCAGCGGCACTGGCAAGCTATCTTTGGCAGCGCCGGCAATAGAAGGTCGAGCGGCCAGATTGGACGATCCGGGTGATTGTGCCTGGGCAGGACGATGTCTGACAGGGTTCCCCTTCGCGGTCATAGGCACGGAACCCATGCTGGAAATAGCCCAGTTCGCCGCTGGCCTGCCGGTGGTCGCGCAAAGATGAGCCGCCAGCCTCAATCGCCTCTTGCAGGACATCACGGATGATCGGGACGAGCGCCGCAACCCGACCCTTTGAGATCGACCCGGCGCGCCGCTTGGGATTGATCCGGGCGCGATGCAGTGCCTCGCATACATATATATTGCCAAGCCCGGCCACGAT
Source organism: Pseudomonadota bacterium (assembly GCA_038530475.1). Lineage (GTDB taxonomy): Bacteria > Pseudomonadota > Alphaproteobacteria > Rhodobacterales > Rhodobacteraceae > Octadecabacter. The sequence continues at coordinate 7,813 of JBCBCS010000103.1, read as the reverse complement.
CCGCTGGTCGAGCAGCGCCGATTTGACCGGCGTGTTCTTTCCCGCGAACGCCTCAATGAGCATCTTTTCATCGAACGCATTTCCCAACGGCTCCGGTCCCAGCTTCGCAAGCAGCGGGTGGGCATCGATGGTTGCGGTGGACGCCAGGTCCATTGCGCCAAACCGGCGCGGATCGTTGAAGGTGATGCGGGCCCCGTTCTCCATATGAAAGACGACGTGGTCGTGTTTCTCTGGTGCAGGATGGGTATGGTGGAATTGACCCAATGGGTCGCCTGACACCGTCATCCGCCCCGACATGCCGAGGTGGATCAACAGCGTCTCGCCCCGGTCGAGATCCGCAAGGATGTATTTTGACCGCCGCCGCATGGCAGTGACCCGCGCGCCGGTCAAACGCTCGGCCATATCGGGCGGGAACGGCCAGCGCAGATCAGGGCGGTTAACATCGGCGCGGCTGATAATCTGCCCTTCCATTGAGGGGGCAAGGCCCCGCAGGACCGTTTCAACCTCGGGTAATTCAGGCATCAGGCCGCCGCTCGCTTTGAACGGGCATCAAGCATCCGGCCCATCAAAGCGACTTTGGCATCGACTTTGGACAGACGGGACAAAAGGGTCATAAAGCCAGAATAGGTCGCGCGAATGCGCATGGATCTGCCATCCCGCGTGGTCAGCTTCAGAACCGGAGACGCCGCTTTGGTATTCAGGTCGGCCGTCACGATATCGGTGAAGGCGATGCGTTGGCGGCGATGCAGAATACGGCGTCTCTCGATCCCAGTGTCATCGACGATGATCCGGGTCTGGTTTGCCTCAATCAACCCCATCGCGAAAAGGCTGAACGCGGCAAGACCGGTAAACGTCATCCAATTGTCGCGGGTCGGCTCCTCCGGCAAGACCAAAGTAAAGAAGAACACAGCGCCGCCACCAAAGAAGATCAATGCAAACCAGATCATGCCGCCCAGCTTATTGGGACGCATCACGAGCACATCTTTCGTGCCGATTCCGGTATCATGGCGGGCGGTGCGGGTATCTGCCTGAGCCCGGAAACCATGAGTGAGGTCTGACATGGCTTTGGTCTGTGACCGACCAACGACCCGCCATTTCCACAAGATCAGCGGCAGACCGATGGCAAAGGCTATGATGAAAAGCAGCGGGTTTTCGATCATGGCGGCACCAACCGCCTGCAACTCCGCCAATTTCTGTTCAAGATAGCCCATATCCACCGCGCTCTTTTGGCCGTTTGTAACTGACGGTCGGACGCTATATCTGCGGTTGGGAGGGTGCAAGTGACCCCTGAAAGGACCAAGATCATGACCGACAACCAAACCACGCATTTCGGGTTCGAAGAGGTTCCCGAAGGCGAAAAGGCCGGGCGTGTCATGGGAGTCTTTTCCAGCGTTGCCAGCAAATACGACGTGATGAATGATGCGATGAGCCTGGGCATCCATCGGCTCTGGAAAGACGCGATGATGGACTGGCTGGCGCCGCGTCCGGGGCAGCGGTTGCTCGATGTGGCAGGTGGCACGGGCGATATCGCTTTTCGTTTTCTGAAGCGTGCGGGATCAGGTCAGGCCACGGTGCTCGACCTGACGGAGGACATGTTGATCGAGGGCCGCAAGCGGGCCGAGGCCGAGCGGCTGGCGGGATCGCTCGACTGGGTGGTTGGTGATGCGATGGGGCTGCCGTTCGAGGACAACACCTTCGACGTTTACACCATCAGCTTTGGCATCCGGAACGTAACCCGTCCGCAGGAGGCACTGAACGAGGCCTACCGTGTCCTAAAGCCGGGCGGGCGGTTGATGGTGCTTGAGTTCAATCAGATCCCCAATGATCTGATGCAGAAACTTTATGATTTCTACTCGTTCAACGCGATTCCTGTCATGGGTCAGGTCATCACCGGCGACCGCGCGTCGTACCAGTATCTTGTGGAATCCATTCGCAGGTTCCCCGATCAGGAAACGTTCCTGAACATGGTGAAGACGGCTGGGTTTGACAACGCCAAGTACCGCAACCTGTCGATGGGCATCGCCTGTCTGCACTCGGGGTGGAAGCTCTAGAACGTTGCGCGGACCACACAACATCATCCGGTTGATCCGGACGGGTGCGACGCTGGAACGCACAGGCGCGATGGCTGCGATTATGGATGCTGTTGAGGCGCCTCGGCTTGTGCGCAGTGTCGTGCGTGGCGCGGTTTGGCCGTTTCAATGGCTGGGGCTTAAGGGGGACCGAAGCATGCCGCCGGTCACGCGGGCGCTGCAGGCGCTGGGCCCCGCGTACATCAAATTCGGGCAGATCCTGTCGACGCGTCCCGACGTGGTGGGACAAGAGCTCGCCGTGCAATTGCGGGTGCTGCAGGACAAGCTGCCCCCGTTTCCGGTCGAGGTCGCTAAGGCCGAAGTAGAAAAAGAGCTCGGCATGTCCGTCGACGATGTGTTCACGGACTTTTCGGAGCCGGTGGCGGCGGCGTCGATCGCTCAGGTCCACAAAGCGCGGTTACGCGACAACGGCGACTGGGTGGCCGTCAAAGTTTTGCGGCCAGGGGTCGAGCGGGCGTTTCGCAAGGACATTGATGCGTTTTATTTTGCGGCCAGCGTCATTGACCAACTCCTGCCATCGTCGCGCAGGTTGCGACCGCTCGATGTTGTGGCGCATTTCGATGGCGTCGTGCAGAGCGAGCTGGATTTGCGGCTTGAAAGTGCCTCCGCGTCCGAATTCGCCGCCAATACCAAGGATGATGACGGGTTTCGCCTGCCTCGCGTCCGGTGGCCCCTGTCCGCGCGGCGGGTGATGACTCTCGACTGGGCCGAAGGAATCAATGCAGCGGATGTAGAGGCGATTGAGGCCGCTGGCCACGACCGGACCGAGTTGGCCCGGCGCGTGCTGCAGCTGTTCCTAAACCATGCGCTGCGCGATGGGTTTTTTCATGGTGACATGCATCATGGAAACCTCAAGATCGCGGAGAACGGCGATATCATCGCTTATGATTTCGGGATCATGGGCAATCTCGACGTCTATACCCGCCGGGTCTACGCCGAGATCCTGTTCGGGTTCATCCGCCGGGATTACAGGCGCGTCGCCGAAGTTCACTTTGAGGCCGGATATGTTCCCGCCGACCGGGACGTGGATGAATTCGCCCGCGCGTTGCGGGCTGTCGGCGAGCCGATCTTCGGCATGGACGCCGAGCACATTTCGATGGGTCGGCTCTTGGCGTATCTGTTTGAGGTGACGGAGCGGTTCGGGATGGAGACGCGGACCGAATTGATCCTGTTGCAACGGACCATGATCGTGGTGGAAGGCGTCGCACGGACCCTCGATCACCGGATGAACATCTGGGACGCGGCCAAGCCTGTCGTCGAACGATACATCACCGAACATATTGGCCCACGCGCAGCCCTCAGTGATCTGGCGAAAACGGTTCAGGTCTTGGCTCGGTTTGGACCAAGGCTGCCGGCCCTGGCCGAAGCGGCCTTGATCCAGTTGAGCGCGCCCGAGCCCGAGCCGCCCCGCCGCAGCATTTGGGCCAATCTGCGGTGGATGAGTGCGGGTGCCGTCCTGACTGCCGCACTCGCCGGTCTGGTGCTGCTGCTAAGTTGATCAGCCTTCGCAAGCCGCTGACATCGCTGGCAAAGACGGCGACGTCACCTTTGAGGAGCAAGACGGACTGCCCGGCTTCAGTTCTGACTTCCGTGACCCGCGCATAGATATCGGCCGGCTCGTCCAGCACCACCTCTCCGTTGGCTGAACTCACCACCTGAAAGCTGTACAGGCCCTCCGGGAGGGGGGAGCCATCCGGCGCGGTGCCCGCCCATTCGATCGGGTCAGCGGACTTTGGGATTTCAGCGCGCGACACTTCGATACCCTCTGCATCGTAGACGACCAGCTCAACTGTTTGGGCAGCGGCCGCCGGGTTAGGGGCGATCGTGATCGGACTGCCATCGAAGTAAGCAGGCGCCGCGACCCGCGCCTCCTTCCCGACCCAATCCGCCATCTGCGCCATGCCTGTCGCATTCATCTGCACCATCAGCGATTCCAACAGGTCATTGGTAAGAACCTGTTGCTCTACACCTGAGAACGTTGCCAATTGAGTGGAATACTCGGACGGATCCGTTGGATTGAGAGGGTCCTGATTTTGCATCTGGACAGTGAGCATCCTCAGGAATGTCTCAAAATCCGAGCTGATGACGGCTTCCGATGTTTCGGTCTGCGGCACAAAAGTCGATGATGCCGTCTGTACTGGATATACGTCCATGTCTTGTCCTTTGGGTCAGAGTTTTAGGTCGAGGCCGGTTGACGATGGTGTCGCGACCCTCCTTGGCGCGTTTGTCACCGCCTCAGCCGTTTGGTCCGATTCAAGCGCGGGGCGGTCATCGTCACCGGAGGCTACATGAGCGTCGGGGTCGGAGGACTCCGTCCCTCGTCCATCGAAATCAAAGCTCACATCGTCGTAGCCCAACGCTTCAAACTCCTGCATCAAGCTATCGATATGACGGCGCATGAGGTCCGCGGTTTCGGGTCGTTCGACCATCAAAGAGACAATCAACCCGGTCTCTTGGGTTGTCATGACGATGCGCACCGAGCCCAGTTCGGCCGGATTAAGTTTGATTTCGGTCGAGTGACCAGCCCCGATGCCTTGTGCTGCATGCGCGATTTGATGAGCGATCGCCGGCGCTGTCGGGCTTGTTGGCACGGGCGACGCAGGTCCGGTGCTGCCAGCCAACGGGCTCGTGGATATTGCAGGAATGCTCAACTCTGCCTCCGGATCAAGCGGCGAGGTGTTCGCGGCAAACGCGGCGCCCCCCGTGCCGATCGGATTCTTTGAACCTAGTGAGGCATTGAGGGCTGAGAGCGGAACAGGACTATCAGAAACGGATGCTTTGACGTCATATCGCGGCCCCGCATGCCTGATCGACGGTCGATCTGACACAGATCTTTCGATTTCGCGCATGTCCTTGCTCAAGACATTTGTGACGACGTTATTCTGCACCGGATTGAGCGTCATACCTGGATTGGGCCGATGCTGTAACATCGGCTCACCAGACTTGGGCGGGGTCGATCCATCTGTCGGTGTGGTCGGCTTTGTCTGTATCTCAATGCTGCTGCGTTCAGAATGTCGCGCTGCATGCGCCGGATCCGCTGGCCGACCGTCGGTCGAGGAAGCCGAAGGACCCGCCGCCGTCGCTTGTGGCAAAACCGGTTCTGCACGCTCAGCCCGGGCCCGAACAGAGGAATCATCCAATGTCGTGGGGCGCGGTGCTCGTCCGTCCAACGGAAGATCCTGCACGTCAGCACCCGCAACCTGCGAAACATTGCCGAGTGACGCACGACCTGCTTGAGTTGGCGGACCGCTCTGGATGTCAGCGCCAGACCACGGCGCTCGCAAGCGGGGTTCGCCTTGCGATGCGGGCAGGCGTTCCTCGCCCGGAATGGCTGACGTTGCTTGCATGCCATCGATCATGACCCCGCTCGCGGGTTTTTGAGGACGCGATGCGGTCTCAGATTGAGCTGGACGTAGGTCGTCAGTGAGAGCCGGTGCGGCCTTCGATCCCGCCTCGCCAATCTGCATATCGTGCTGCATATCTTGGTTCTGCATGGTCAAAGGTGGACCAGCATCTGCCCTTGGAACGCCATCCACCCGCCGCGCAGTGTTAAAGAAAACGCCTTGAGCTTGGCCTCTCACGAAAGGTTCGTTCCGGCTTTCCGGACGCGTTTGGATCGGAACATCTGCGGGCAAATCATTTTGCCGTTGCGCCGAGGCAGGTGTCGCCCCCGCCTTTGCCACTTCGCCCATGGGTATCGGCAGAGTTTGCGAGCGACGGACGACATGCGGTGCATGGGATGAAAGCGCATTAATGGCGTTCGGGCTCGGAGGCTGGGCGCCTTCAAGCACGATCGGCGCCGCAGGCTCCAAAGCCCCCTTGGCGGTCGCTTGGGCGATTGTTCCAAGGCCTGGTTGGCTTTCAATGTTGGCCTTTCCTCGCCCCTCAGTGGCAGAGGATTGTGCCAATTCAGGGCTCAAAAAGAAGTCGTCGACAGCCTCAGGTTCGACCCCCTCCACAGGTCTAGTATTTTGATCGGACGCATTTTCCGTCGGAACAGATGCCTCACCCTCTGCTTCCATCAACAGCACGTCACCTGAGGGAATGTCGGCCGGCGGGCTTTCCGCCTCTTGACGAAAAAACGCGCCAAACGGGGTTACATCGGCGATCGAACCCTCAACAGCAGACTCCTTCATGCGCTGAGGTGCGGAGCCTTGGATAATCAAATGATCTGGTGTCAGCATCGGTTTCTCCGAGTCGTTGAACACCCCTGCGTTTGACTCCAAAAACTTACTTATTCTTTACCGCTGCACATTAAGTGTCTCGACAATTGTCACGATTTCGGAGCTTCGGTGATGGAACTTTCTGACCTGAACGTCGGCACGCGCCCCGCGGTCGCGCTATCAGACCACAACGCCCGGCTCATGGAGGTTGCTAAGGCTCTTGAAGCCAGTTTTCTTCAAGAAATGCTCGCCTCAGCTGGCGTGGGCGACGTTCCGAGTGGGTTTGGTGGCGGCATCGGTGAAGATCAGTTCGCGTCCTTCATGCGACAGGAACAGGCCCGTCGCATGACAGAGGCGGGGGGGATCGGCCTCGCCGAATCGATCTTCAGATCAATGACAGGGTTGCGACATGCAGAGTGACGTTTTCAGAGAATTATCGCAACTTCTTGACGATGAGAGGACCGCATTATTGCGGGGTCAGATTGATCAGCTGGAACAGTTCGCACAGAAAAAGAGCTCCCTCGCGACGAAGCTCGAAGCCGCACAGCCCGAGGATCTGCGGCGGCTCGCGATCCCACTGGCGCGGAACGCAGCCCTGATCAAGGCAGCGCAAGACGGTGTGCGTCAGGTGCTTGAGACCTTGCGAAAGCAGCGTGACGCGAGAACCAGTTTGTCGAGTTATGACAAGTCGGGCGCGCTTCGCAAAATCGAAAGCGCAGCACGACAGACCGATCAAAGGTTTTGAAAATTCTATCTAAATAAGCAGTCCGTGCGCAGCACGCATTAAGGTCTGGTTAGGGGATTTCAGGTCAGAACGGGGATGCATCCCGTATCGGGGTGGCGCAGATCACAGCGTGGTCTTGCAGGTGTCAGAATGACTTAACGCAGCTGGCCAAACAGGTCAGTTCCCGAAACCCTGGCGCAAAAAGCGCCTTCAAAAACAGGACCAAATGAATGTCCAGTATTCTGACCAACAACAGCGCAATGGTTGCGCTGCAAACTCTGAAGTCAATCAACAACGATCTTTCCAAGACACAGTCGATGATTTCGACAGGCAAAAGCGTCGCTTCCGCCAAGGATAATGCGTCCGTATGGGCCATTTCCAAAGTAATGGAATCCGACGTCAAGAGCTTCAAAGGAATCTCCGACAGCCTTAACCTTGGTGAGTCGACAGTGGCCGTGGCCCGTCAGGCGTCTGAAACCGTCACTGATCTTCTCAGCGAAGTGAAGGCAAAGATCGTTGCCGCCCAGGAAGAAAACGTCGATCGTTCGAAAATCCAGACGGACATCTCAGCCCTTAAGGATCAGATCAATTCGGTCGTCGGTGCGGCGCAATTCAATGGTTTGAACCTCATTGATGGCAGCTCTTCCGATCCAATGTCAGTCTTGTCGTCTCTTGACCGGGCCTCTGACGGGTCGGTTTCTTCATCGTATATCGATGTGGGTCGGCAAAACCTGTCCGTCACAACACCTGTCGCGGCACAAGCCTTTGGGACGACCGACGCAGCAGATGTAGCGACGGCCTCGGCGATCTTCCAGGGCGGATCAGCCAACACGGTG
>JBCBCS010000102.1:0-12002 GCA_038530475.1 Pseudomonadota bacterium | reverse complement strand
CGGCTTCGCAGGCACGGATATCGTCTTCGATCACCCAGAGTCTGGAATTGATCTGATACAGCTCTTCCCAAAGCGCGGAAATCTCATCGCTCATCGGGATGTGCCGGTCGGCAATGCGTATCAGAGCCTCTTTCTCGACCCTAACATTGGCAATTTTACCTGCGTCATCGATCCGCTCTTCCTTAAGCCGGAGGATGGTCAGTTTGTCGATCAGTTCACCCGGGGCAGTCGGAACGAGGATATGGTCAGGCATTCTTGGACACCTCTGTCTTGAACGCAGAGCAGACGGCATCGAACGCAGATGCCCAATCCTGCGGTGCGGCCTGCCGAAACAGGCGCATTGACGGATACCACGGGGTTGTATCGCCAGAATGGCCATAAACCCAGAACGCGTCCCAATGCAGCACGCACCAGACGTTCAGCCCAAGGGAGCCCGCAATGTGCGCCGTGGCCGTGTCGGACGTGATGATAAGATCCATTTCTTTCATCGTCGCGGCGCAATCTGCAAAGTCGCGGTCTGTGCTGGCCGTATCGATGATCACCCCCGCACTGCCATCCTTTTGAAAGGCGTCGAGGAAAGGTCCTTTGTAGAGTGAAAAGAGCTGAACATTCGACACCCCAGCCAATGGCAAGAACTCCCGGTGGGTGAAGGAGCGGAACGAGTTACCCTTATACGTGGCTGATCCCGACCAAACGATACCGACTTTGAACATATCCCGATGTTGCGCCGTGATCCGGCGCGCGCGGTCGGTGGAATCGGCTGGTATGTTGAGTGTAACAGGCGGAGGGATTTCACCCCGCTCACCAGCTGCAATGACGACCTTGGGCAGGTCCATCAGGCTCAGCCACAGGTCAATAGGATCATCGGGTGACGCGCCTTTCCCGATCCAGACGACCCCTTCGATCCCGTCCAGAAGCCGTAACAAAGGCGTCTTGGCAACCAAGTGAATCTTTGCACCCATGCGGGCCAGAAGCGGAATGAACCGTGCCAATAACACCATGTCGCCGAAGCCCTGTTCCGGCAAAATCAGGACTGTTTTGCCATCGAGGGACATCCCCTCTTTCCATTTCGGGAAGGGGACGTCTGGTGGGCTTAACTCGTCTGTCTTCCACCGCGCCTCATAGCTGCGGAATGCATTGCCGTAATCACCTGCGCCAAGCTGAGCAAACGCTAGCTGCAACTCGATCTCAGGCTCCTCTGGATATTTGCCGACATAGGGCGAAAGGTACTCGATCGCGTCTGCATAGCGCCCGAGCCCCCGGTAGCATCGCCCGATCATGGCATACTGTTTGGCATTGCCTGGATCGGTTTTCAGCGACATCTCACGGAGCGTGATGGATTCTTCGTAATCTCCCAGATCAGAGAGGATGTTGGCATAATTATTTCTGACACCTGGCGTCTCTGGCGCGATCTCATAGGCGCGCTTTTGCGCGATACGCCCAAGTTCATGGCGCCCGGTTGTCCGGTAGAGCGCACCCAGATTCGTCCAGATTCCGGCATCCTCCGGATGACGGGCCAGGTACCGGGTGTACCCCTCCAAGGCTGCATCCAGTTGACCATTTTGATGCGCCTTCACGGACTGAGCCCGCAGCGCCTGCCTTGGATCAGGTCGCATTCCTAATCCTTTTTGCGCTTCATCGGACGCAGGAGGGTTTCCGGCCTGCGTTCTTCCGCAGCTTCAAAGAGGCTGAACGTCTGATTGACGTAGTTCACCGCCCCCGAAATCATCTCCATGTACTCCGTCAGCTCAGGTGTGACTTCGGCTTCGGTCATGGCGATGCCGCGTTCAGGCGAAACAGTCTCGAACATGGCGTAAAACAGGGGTTCACCGCGTTTGATCACAATCGGCTTGTCCGGCTCGTGCCACTCAAACGCCCACATCAGCGGACGCGGCCACACGTTGATCGGAAACCGCCCACCAAAGATCGTGCCGGGCAAAGGTCGAGGGTTGTAATGCATGAACGGGCTGAGCTGGGTCATGTAGACCGGCTCATCTGAGATGAAGACGTATGGCAGCGACAGTTGGATCGTCGGCACGCCCTTATTTCGCCACTCGACCTCACTGGTCAGATGTAGCTTATCACCAAGCTTGCTGGCTCGGATGCCGCTTGTCGTGCCGGCGAGGTTCCTCAGAACCGGTTTGCCGTCCTTGTCCCGCGCAAAGCCCACGTTCAGATCGAACGGGCATTTCACCATGAAGTATCGGCTTTCAAGGTTGATCACAGCGGGGCACCGCGACGCGGATTTCGCGTGCTCTCGGTTCATGTCGACGCTGCGGACGCGCTCCGGCGCATCGTAGATAACGCCGCCTTTCTTTTCATTGAGGAACCAGCCGACCTGCACTGGCCCACGCCCTGTGTCTGTTCCCGCCGTATTCTCAAATGCTACGGACAATCGCATATGGCCGCCTCCGCTCAACTCAATCGAAGCGATAGAATCGCAAAGCCGTGTCCAAGTCAAAACGCTTGAGACGGATAGGAATAATGCGTGACCCCAAAACAGCGTTCTGGCCGCGATGACCGGGCAGAGCCAGCATCCTAATTCGACAATCGATGTCGTTTTTGGTGCTAGACAGACGGTCCTGCCGCTGGTCCCGTAGAACTGTCAGTCCGCAGGAGAAAGCACCATGAAAGATCAGTACCGCGTCGTTGTAATCGGAGGGGGCGTCGTTGGCGCCTCGGTGCTTTATCATCTTGCAAAGTTTGGATGGACAGACGTCGCCATCATTGAGCGATCTGTCCTGACTGCAGGATCGTCTTGGCACGCGGCGGGCGGGATTCACGCATTGAACGCAGATCCGAACATGGCCGCGTTGCAAGCCTACACGATCGACCTGTTGTCCGAGGTCGAAGAGGAGTCCGGCATCGATATTGGCCTGCACATGACTGGCGGGATCACCTTTGCCTGCGCTGACGCCCGGTGGGAATGGCTGCAAAGCGCCTATCGCACCTTCCAAACCATCGGCATCGAAGATTGCCACCTGATGACGCCGGACGAGATTCAGGAAAAGTGTCCGATCCTCGACAAGAAGGACATCATCGGCGGGCTTTGGGCCGACCGCGAAGGCTATGTCGACACCACTGGCACCGTCCATGCCTATGCCCGTGCCGCCAAAAAGCGCGGGGCGGACGTGATTGAGCACAACAAGGTCGAAGAGCTGCATTGGAAAGGCGATCATTGGGAAGTGGTCACTGAGAAAGGCACTATTAAGGCAGAACACGTGGTTAATGCGGGGGGCCTCTGGGCCAAGCAATGTGGGCGGATGGTCGGGCTTGACCTGCCGGTCTCGCCCCTCGCGCACCACTACTTCCTGACCGAAACGATCCCGGCGCTGGAGCAGATCGACTTTGAGGTTCCGATGACCGTGGACCTCGAAGGGTTTACCTATATGCGGCAGGACAAGAAGGGCATCCTTGTCGGCATTTACGAGATCAATCACCAACACTGGATGATGGACGGTGCCCCGTGGAACTACGGGATTGAGCTGCTGCAGGAAGACACCGATCGGATCGAGAATGAGCTGATGCTCGCTTTTGATCGTTACCCGTGTCTCAACGATGTGGGGATCAGCGACTGGGTGAACGGCGCGTTCACGTTCTCGCCCGATGGCAACCCGCTGGTCGGCCCGGTCGAAAGCGTGCCGAATTACTGGCTGGCCTGTGGGGTGATGGCCGGGTTCCTGCAAGGTGGCGGAGTTGGCAAAACCCTCGCTGAATGGATGATTCACGGTGATACAGAGACAGATGCGTGGTCGATGGACATCGCCCGGTATGGCCCGCAGCATTCCAACAAGGAATACATCAAACAGACGACAGGGCAGTTCTATTCCCGCCGGTTCGTAATGACTTATCCGAACGAACAACTTCCCGCCGGGCGACCGCTGCGGATGGCGCCCGCACATGACGCTATGACAGAGGCCGGGTGTCGTTGGGGCTGCTCCTGGGGGCTTGAGACACCGCTTTATTTCGCGCCGCAAGATTTTGTCGAAACCCCGTCGCTCAACCGGTCCGATGCGGCACCGTTCGTTGAGGCGGAATGCAAGGCCGTGCGTGAGGCTGCGGGCCTTCTTGATATCACCGGGTTCAGCCGGTTTGAGGTCTATGGACCGGGCGCTGAGGCTTGGTTAGAGACGATTTTTGCAACCAAGCTGCCCAAATCCGGTCGTGCGCGGCTTGCGGTCATGCTGTCACCAGAAGGAAAGTTGAAAGGCGATCTGACCCTGTTCAATTGGGGCGACGGCACGTGGTGGATCATGGGATCGTACTACCTCCGGCAGTGGCACAAACGGTGGTTCCATGACCATGAAGGACCGAACATGATGATCCGCGACGTGTCAGACGACATTTGCGGGTTCTCGGTCCAAGGCCCCAACGCCAAAGCGATCATGCAGAAGATCCAACCGGACATTGACCTTCCATTCATGGGCTGCGGCACATTCGATTTGGGTCTCTTGCGGTGCAAGGTGGGCCGTCTGTCGGTCACCGGTGAGCATGGCTACGAAATCCATTGCCGCGCCAATGAACACATCGCCCTGCGGCGGATGCTGCTTGAGGCGGGTGCGGATCATGGGATCAAAGAGGTCGGATTTAACGCGCTGTTGTCGCTGCGGATCGAAAAGTCCTACGGCATCTGGTCGGCGGAATTCACGCAGGATCGCACGGCGGCCATGACTGGAATGGACCGGTGGATCGACTGGCAAAAGCCGGATTTCATTGGGCGCGATGCGGCGATGAAGGAACGGGATAATGGTGCGGATCAGGTGCTTGTCACGCTCGGCCTCGACAGCCCGAACGCCGATTGCTCCGGGTATGAGCCTGTCTGGTCAAACGGCACCCGCATCGGATTCACCACGTCTGGGGCCTACGGCTATACGGTCGGTCAAAGCCTTGCGATGGCAATGGTTGATAAGGCTTATGCCGAACCCGGCACCGAACTCAGCGTGCATGTCGTCGGAATTGAGCGGCAGGCCAAAGTGCTGGCACCATCGCCCTACGATCCAGAGGGCAAGGCCATGCGGGGATGAGCCGGCGGCAGGGACGGAAGGCGCGCGGTGCCGCCGAGGTCGCGCGCAAGGTCAATTACAAGACCCTGCGCAACCCGTTTCCACCCCTGAACGCCTTCCCGGACGACCGGATTGACGCGATCCATGATGCGGCGTTGGACGTCCTCGGACGGCTGGGCATCAAGGTGCTCTTGCCGGAGGCTCGTGATCTCTTTGCCAAGGCAGGTGCGCGGGTTGACGGTGAGATGGTCTACCTTCCTACTGTCCTCGTTGAAGACCATGTCGCGATGGCGCCCAAATCGATCCTGCTGAAGGGCGGGAGTCCGGATCGGGATGTAACGCTGGAACTTGGCTCCCTCATCTTCCAGCCTGGTGCGGGGTGCCCGCATTGCACCGACCTCGAGCGTGGTCGCAGGCCCGGTTCAATCAATGATTTCAACGAACTCATCCAGCTGACCCACCATTTCGATGCGCTGCACATGATCCCGCCCTTGGTGGAACCGCAAGACGTGCCGATGAACCTGCGCCATTACGCGATGATGCGGGGGCAGTTGGTGAACTCAGACAAGATCCCGTTCATCTTCTCGCGCGGGACCCCGCAAGTGCGCGAGAGTTTTGAGATGTTAAGAGCCTTTCGCGGTGTAACAGAGACTGAATTTGCCGAAAACGCGTATAGCTACACCATCATCAATACCAACTCTCCGCGCCAGTTGGACATCCCCATGGCACAAGGGATCATCGACTTTGCCCGCGCGGGTCAGGTGTCGATCATCACACCATTCACGTTGATGGGTGCGATGGCGCCAATCACGGTAGCAGGCGCCTTGACGCTCAGCCATGCCGAGGCAATGGCCGCCATCACCTTGGGGCAAATTGCCAAACCTGGCGCGCCGATGACCTATGGGACATTCACCAGTAACGTCGACATGAAAACCGGCGCACCAGCCTTTGGCACGCCCGAACAGGTCAAGGCGTCCCTTGGCGCGGGACAGCTGGCGCGCAAGCTGGGTCTGCCGTGGCGCTGTGCTGCAGGATCAGCGGCCAATATCAACGACGCCCAAGCCGCGCATGAGACACAGATCAGTGGGTGGGGGGCGTTTCTTGCCGGAGCAACTGTCATCATCCATTCCGCCGGTTGGTTGGAAGGTGGCCTGACAGTGTCTTACGAAAAGCTCATCACCGACATGGATATGGTCCAAACCTTCGCTGAGCTTTGCGCTGAGACGGACGCGGATGACGACGCCATCGCCCTGTCAGCCCTGGCCGAGGTTGAACCCGGCGGCCATTTCTTTGGCGCGGCCCACACGATGGACCGTTATCAGACTGCATTCTATGATCCGGTGGGAATGGATTGGTCTAATATCGGGACGTGGACGGAACGCGGGGCAGAGGACGCCAACACCCGCGCCACAGCCATCTGGAAAGGCATCTTGCGCGACTTCACACCGCCCGCTGCCCCGGTTGGCGCTGTTGACACACTCGATGCCTTTATCGCCGAACGTAGCACGGCTGGCGGTGCCGCGCCTGAGAGTTGACGCACGCGTCAGTGATCGCCCTGTCACAATACTGGCAATTTCAACCTCTTGCCCCATATCGGTGCTACACAGCCAAGGGGTTAAGACATGGCAAAGTATGAGAAAAACATGGATGTGGTCTCTGCGCTCACTCCCGAGCAGTACCATGTCACGCAAGAAAATGGCACCGAACGGCCGTGGACTGGTCCTTACTTGGACAACAAGGAACCCGGCATCTACGTCGATATCGTTTCGGGAGAGCCTCTGTTTGCGTCGTCCGACAAGTATGAAAGCGGATGCGGCTGGCCCAGCTTCACCAAGCCGATTGAGCCGACCCATATGAACGAGCTGACGGATACATCGCTGGGCATGATCCGCACGGAAGTGCGTTCCACGCATGGAGACAGCCATTTGGGGCACGTCTTCCCCGATGGTCCCCGCGACCGCGGTGGTCTGCGCTATTGCATCAACGGTGCCGCACTGCGCTTCGTCCATCGTGACGATATGGAGGCCGAAGGCTACGGTGACTACATCAATCAAGTGGAGGACGTGGAATGACGGAACGCGCTGTTTTGGCCGGCGGATGCTTCTGGGGTATGCAGGATCTGATCCGCAAATTGCCGGGCGTTGAGTCGACCCGTGTCGGCTACACGGGTGGGGATGTGCCCAATGCAACCTACCGCAATCATGGGACGCACGCTGAAGGGATTGAGATCATCTTCGATCCAGAGCAGATCAGCTACCGTCGGTTGCTCGAATTCTTCTTTCAGATCCATGATCCAACGACGCCTAATCGTCAGGGCAATGACCGCGGCATGTCCTATCGCTCAGCGATCTACTATGTCGACGACGCCCAGAAAGAAGAAGCGCTGGATACCATCAAGGACGTCGACGCCTCCGGCCTATGGCCCGGAAAAGTCGTAACCGAGGTCGAACCGGTCGGGGACTTTTGGGAGGCGGAACCAGAGCATCAGGATTACCTGGAGCGGATCCCGAACGGGTATACCTGTCACTTCATCCGCCCCAATTGGGTTCTGCCGCGTCGCGACGCGGCTGAGTAAGCCCAAAAGACTATCGAGCGATGCGCGGCCTGCCTCGTGCAGTGACGCGCATCGTTGCCTCGATGAACATTGTCTGGCTCTCGATCTCAGCCTCTTTGATATCAATAACCTCTGACAAGCGGATGTCGTCGGCGCCTGCGGTCGCAGCACGCGCCGTCGCATCAAGATTCAAGCTTTGACGGAGGACATCAAAGGCTTCGTTACGTGTGTTGAACTGCCTTGGGCCGCCCTCAACGTGAATCAGAAAGGCTCCTTCACCGCCGCTGGTGATGGTTCCTTCGGCGTAAACGGATACTTGGCCCACGACGGCTCCAATCGCATTGGCGACTCCACCGTGTTCGGGCAGCACCGCGGCGCACGACAACGCCTCCGCCACCGCGCCGTAGTAAGCGTGCGCGGATGCGCCAAGACCAATAACGGGGAGCGCCAGTCCCGCTGATAGCTTAGTGATGTTACTGTGGTGTCTCAGACCCGCCTCAACCAATGAGTGGCGAGCAAGTGTCGCTGTGTCTTCCCAGCCCTCTTCTGCAAAAGCAGTCTCTAGCAGGGCCCAACTTGTCTGTTTCGTCAGTTGATCAATGATCATCTGTGCAGCTGAGCTTGCATCCTTCGCCAACCTATCACCGCTGCCGATACGCTGGCGCGCAAGCAAGGTGAGCGCCTTTTCTGCAGCCCCTTTGTCCCAATTCGCTGTTTTTCCCAAAACATGACTGGCATCGGACGGCGTCACGCCCACGGCCATGACATGCCCACGTCGGATCAGCCGGGTCAAAGCGGGGCCTTCGACGCGGCTCCTCACTGCTTCACTGTATGCGAGGGGACCGTCAGCCAGCCGATCAACCACCGCAGCCTCGCGCGGATCGAGACCTTCAGGCGGCGTTTTCCATTGCGGAACGACGAAGCGGCCAGCATCCTCTGGCACTGCATCGAGCGACAAGGCACGATCAAGTGTGCGATGCACGAGATCGGGATTGTCTTTCGCCAACAGCGAAACAGGCATCACGCGACGAGGGCCTAGCGTCAAAGCGGCGTCGAGGCCGCCCGAAACATGGACCTCGGAGTCGCCGCCCAAGCCAAAGGTACGCATCGCGACCGCCTCAACCATCGTGCGATAGGGACCAACCTTTGCGCCCTGCGGGTCGATCAAGGGCACACCATTCTTGAGCACGCAGATATCTGTTGTCGTCCCGCCAATATCGCTAACGAGAGCTGTCCCTTCGCCAGATAGCCACTGAGCGCCTGCGATGCTTGCGGCCGGACCGCTAAGGATGGTCTCTATCGGGCGCTCCCGGGCCACGTCTGCTGAAATGAGCGCGCCATCGCCCCGCACCACCATCAGACGAGCCGCGATCCCACGGGCCGCCAAATGCGCTTCGGTTGCGGCGATCAACCTGTCGATCAAACCGATCAGTCGCGCGTTCAACACTGCCGTCAAGGCCCGCTTGGGTCCGCCCAGCGCCTTACTGAGTTCATGACTGCACGTGACTGGTATGCCCAAAAGATCGCGGACCATCGCTCGCGCGGCAATTTCATGGGCGGGATTTCGGGTGGCGAATTTCGAAGCAATGGCGACCCCTGTCAGACCGGCGGGCAACTGATCAAGTCCTTGCTTCAGCCGTTTTTTGTCCAGAGCAGCTTTCTCTGCCCCTGAGTGGCTATGACCTCCGGCAACAAAGAGCACCAGATCATCACCCACGGCGTCCGGAAGACCGGCTTTGCGAAACTCAGCTTCATCAAAGCCAATGAGGATAAGAGCGATCTTTCCCCCCTGCCCCTCGACCAAGGCATTGGTTGCAAGCGTCGTCGACAAAGACACCATCGCGATGTCTTTCGCCGTGTCGGAATTGCCTTTCACGACCGCATCAACGGCGCCCGCGATCCCAATGGAAAGATCCGGGCGCGTCGTAAGGGCCTTTGCCTTTGCCACCACCTCATCAGTGTCTTCATCCAGAAGAACCGCATCGGTGTATGTGCCGCCTGTATCGATACCCAGTAAGAGTGCCATGTCCTGCCTCGTTTGCCGCGACCCTAGCGCCGAGCCGCTTAGAAACCTGTCCAAAGGCGACGCTTTTTGGCTGGCTCAACCCTTGCTCAGCGCCTTGAGCTCTATGATTGTCCCTCCGGCCGCGCGCGCGTCTTCGGCATCATGGGTCACCATCAAAACCGGCAAAGCTCGGTCTTTTGCGATGCCGAACACAAGCTCCCGCACTTGTGTGCGAAGCTCCGCATCGAGCCGCGAGAAGGCCTCGTCGAGCAGCAATGCCTTTGGATTCGATAGCAACATCCGGACGAGCGCAACGCGCGCCTTCTGCCCCCCCGAAAGCGTCGCAGGATCCCGGTCGCCATAGCCATCCAGACCGACCTCGGCGAGGCCTTCATTGATCAGCGTCTGACGGTCATCTCGACGACCACCGGGCGGCATCCCGAATGCGAGGTTTGCACCGACAGACATATGCGGAAAGAGCAGATCGTCTTGGAACAGAATACCAATATGACGCTTGTGAGGCGCCAAGTGGGTCACATCCACTCCGTTGAGGATGATTTCACCCATGCCACTGAAGTCCGGGGAGAGGGTGCCGGTGATATAAGACAGAAGTGTCGATTTCCCGACGCCGGATGGTCCCATCACTGACAAGACCTCCCCCGGTTTGATGAGATGATCGACTTCAATCAGTGGCGCCTTGCCTTTCAAAATGCAGACATCGCGCAGCAATAGACCCTTATTCATGCAGCCCCCTTCTGTTGCGCCATAGCAGGGCGGGCAGCACCAAAGCCAGCGTGAAGGGAACTAATGCCGCGAAGGTTTGTAATAGCCCGTAAACCCCGATCGCGCGACGGTCACCGCCGGACGCAAGGGCCACCGCCTCTGTCGTCAATGTGGCGACACGCCCCCCGCCAATGAGCAAGGTCGCGAGATACTGACCCACCGACACTGCTATTCCAACCGCGGTCGCCGTCAGGATCGGACGGGTCAGCATCGGTAGCCGGACGTTCCAAAAGACGCGCCACGGGCTGGCCCCCAGCGCCCCGGCGACGGTCGCATTGCGCACGTCCCAAGCGCGCCACGGATCACCAAGGGACAGGAAAACGTAGGGCAGCACGAAAACGAGGTGTGCAAAGACAACAGGTGCCCGCCCGATATCCGCGCCAACGCTCAGCAAGAGCGTCTGCAATCCTGGCAAAAATGCTGTTTGGGGGATCAAAAGGGGCAGGTAAAGAAGCCAAATTCCGCGTTGGCCAAGGCGGCGACCTGATCGGTGTTCGGCCTCAAGGCAGCCCAAGACCAAGGCGAGCGCGATCGCCACGGCAAGGCCTGCCACCAAGAACGTCTCTCCCATTGTCGCAAGGCCATCTGGGCCATGGCGCATCCAGGAGCGCCAGGTCAGCCCGTCGGGCAAGAGCGACGGAAAGCTCCAGAAGGCTGCGACGGACCAGACGGCGAGGCTGGCGAGGCCGAGGATCACCGCGAGGGCCGATATTGACCCTAAACCAAGCGAAATTGACCGAAGTGGTGCATCGAGTCGGTGACCACGGTAGCCAGACCAGATCCATGCAAGGCCCAACCGCGCCACGATCCTCTCACCCAGCCACCAAGCGGCCAACACGACAATCACGAGCGCCAATTGCAACAAGGCAGCAGCCGCACCGGTCAATCGCATTGAAAGGTCCGGATCACCCATCCACTTCACGATCTGCACCGACAGGGTCGGCGGCGTAGATGGGCCAAGGATCACTGCGACGTCGACCACAGACATGGAATAAGCGAGCACGACATAAACAGGCAGGCGGATCTGCGCATAAACACGCGGGAAAACAGTCTTGAGCCAGCCGGTGACCCGGCCGTATCCAAGCGACTGGCTGACGAGGAGCGAGCGGCGCGGCTGCGCCTGCCCCATTGCGGCGATGGTCATCAGCAGCAGGAACGGGACCTCTTTCACGACCAGCCCTGCGATCATTGTAAGACCCATCGGGTCCTGAACGATCAGAAGATCGGGCGGCCTGTCCCATCCTGTGAGCCATGGCGAAAACGCCCTTGCAACCCAGCCAGAGGGCGCGATGAGGAAGGCGAGGCCGAAGGCCGCGGCGGCATGGGGAACCGACAGGAGCGGTGACAACAAGCGTTCCAAGGCGCGGAAGGCCCGAGTGCCGGACCAGCCTGCAACGACCAGGGCCACGATGAGCAATGACATTCCGGTCGCCAAAACACCCGTTGTTACCGAGAGCCACGACGCGGCCCAGACGCCGCCCCAATCAAAGAGCTGACGGAATGGATCGAGTGTCGGGCCCGTCAGCCCCGCCGGTGGCAAGTGGCCGAAAGCCGGAAGCACCGTGCCCCACAGGCCCGCAACGACGGGTCCTAACATTGCAAGCAATGTCAGTGCAGGCAGAGCACGGAGCACGTCTCAGAACGGTCCCGGTTTACT
>JBCBCS010000101.1:0-12088 GCA_038530475.1 Pseudomonadota bacterium | reverse complement strand
CATTGCGCGGCCCCACGAGGCGGTCCGAGCCGTAGGGCGAGCAGACCTGCAAGCACAAGCGTCACGATGCCTTGCCAGACCATAATGCCAAAGGGCTGAAAACCGCCCTCGACGGCGATCTTATTGGCCGGCTGCATCGCCCCCCAACCAGCCCCAAAAATTAGCAACGCCAGCCACGGCAGCGCGCGGGACGGCGTCATTCCGCGCCGACCGGCCCCGGCCCCTGCTGGCTGAGCCGCCCGCCTTGGCGAACCTGCTCAACCCGCGTGGCCTTGCCGGTTCGATCATCGGTCTCCACATAAAGGCCGCTTAATGTGGCCTCTCCCTTCGCGGGCTCGAACCGGGCCTTGGGCATGCCTGTGATGAATCGGCGCAGGGGTTCTTCTTTTTGCATCCCGATGACCGAATTGTAGTCACCGCACATGCCCGCATCGGTTTGATAAGCCGTGCCGCCGGGCAGGATCATGGCATCCGAGGTCGGCACATGCGTGTGCGTGCCGACAACAACCGATACGCGGCCATCAGCGAAATGTCCCATCGCCATTTTCTCGGACGTGGCTTCGCAATGCACATCGAGGAGGGACGCCTGAACAGCACCCCCGAGCGGATGCGCCCGCAATGTTGCATCAACGGCGGAAAACGGATCGTCGAACGGGCGTTTCATGAAGACCTGCCCCAGCACCTGAGCGACCAGCACCTTGCGGCCCCGCGTCGCTTCAAACACCCGCGCGCCTTTGCCGGGGGCGGCCTTGGAGTAATTGAGGGGGCGGATGATGCGCGGCTCCGCCTCACAAAACTGCAGCATGTCCTTCTGGTCGAAGGCGTGGTCGCCTAAGGTCAGCACATCAGCGCCCGCGTCCAGCAGCAGCTTCGCATGGGCGGCTGTCAGACCTGCGCCGTTTGAGCTGTTCTCAGCATTCACCACAACAAAGTCGAGCGCCAAATCGCGGCGCAGCGCGGGGAGCCGTTCGGTGATCGCTGTGCGGCCGGCGCGTCCCATGACGTCGCCCAGAAAGAGGAGCTTCATGGCACCCGTAGAGCAAGTGCGCACCGGCTTGGCAAGGGATCAGGTCAATCGGTCGACGCGCTGGCGCGCGCCGATCCGCCGGGGCGCTGCCCCGGACCCCGGAGTTGTAAGGCCAAGATGAAGAGGGAGCCGCGATCAGCGTACATCAATGACCCCTTGCTCCGTGACGATCAGGTCGAGGGGTTGATCGGTGGCTTCAAGCGGCAGGTCGTCGAATTCCTGGGCGGCGTAGGCAAAGCCGATGGCCAGCGTGGCGCGATTGGCGCGAAGGCCTTCGAGGGTGCGGTCGTAAAAGCCCCCGCCATAGCCCAACCGACCGCCATCTCGGGAGAAGGCCACCAGCGGGACGATCACGATCTCAGGTGTCATCCAATCGCCCTGAGCAGGGATTTGCGCGCCGAACGCGCCCTCTTCCATGGCGCAACCAGGCGACCAAAGGCGGAATTTCAAGGGCTGAGCCTCAGCGATAATCACCGGCAGGCCGACGAGACCGTGGGCCGCAGCCTCTTCCATCGCCGGGGTCGGATCGATCTCGGTGCGCATCTGCGCATATCCCGCGACCGGCACACCGCGGTAGCCGGACAGCACCTCTGACAGATGACCAGCATGGCCCCGTCCAGCCTCATGCGCGGCTTTGCGGGCGGCGAAGGCGGCCTTGCGGGCGGCTGCTTTTCGCTCACTCAAGGTCACAACAGCATCACCGCCGCAAGTCCGAGAAACGCAAAAAAGCCCACAACATCCGTGACTGTCGTCACGAACGCCCCTGAGGCGAGCGCCGGATCGACGCCCATGCGCTCAAGGAGGACCGGGATGGCCGTCCCGGCGAGCCCCGCAACCACAAGGTTGATGACCATCGCAAGCCCGATCACCACCCCCAGCATCGCTGTTCCAAACCAGATCCAACCGATGATCCCCATCACCACCGCGAAGATCACACCGTTGACGAGGCCCACCAAAACCTCGCGCCGGATCACCCGCCAGACGTTGGACCCGGTGAGGTCTTTTGTGGCGATCGAGCGCACCGCCACGGTCAGCGATTGCGTGCCCGCATTGCCGCCCATCGACGCCACAATCGGCATCAGGACGGCCAAGGCCACTAATCCGGCAATAACCTCTTCAAAGAGCGCGATCACAAGCGAGGCGAGGATGGCCGTCACGAGGTTCACTGCGAGCCAAGGAAAGCGGCGCTTGGTCGTGGCGATGACCTTGTCGGTCAGGCTGGATTCGCCGTCCACGCCAGCCAGCCGAAGGATGTCTTCTTCGTGTTCCTCGTCCAGCACGACCATGGCGTCGTCGATGGTGATCACACCCACGAGCCGGTCATCTTCATCGACCACAGGCGCCGAAATCAGGTGATATTGGTTGAACGCATAAGCGACTTCGCCTTCATCCTGATCGACGCGGAAGGTGCGAAAGCTCGGCTCCAGCAATTCGGTGAGGTGAATGGGGCGCGGCGTGCCCAGAAGCCGCCCCAATGTCACGTAACCCACGGGTTTCATGCGCGGATCAACGAGGATCACGTGATAGAACTGTTCGGGCAGATCGTCCGAGGCGCGCAGATAATCAATCGCTTCGCCCACGGTCCAATGGGCCGGCGCGCGCACGACCTCACCTTGCATCAAGCGGCCTGCGGATTCCTCGGGGTAAGCCAGCGCCTTTTCAACCACGACCCGGTCAGAGGCATCCAGCGCCTCAAGCACCTGTTCCTGCTGTTCTTCGCCGAGGTCTTCGACAAGGTCGACAACGTCGTCCGACTCCAGCTCGCGCACAGCTTCGGCCAGCTCGGTCGGGTTCAGCGCATCGATGACTTCCTCGCGCAGGCCCTCTCGCAGTTCCGACAGGATTTCCCCGTCCATGCCGCCCTGCCACAGCTTCAGGAGCGCGGTGCGGTCCCGCCCGTCGATTTGCTCCAGAAGATCCGCGATATCAGCCGGGTGGAGCGGATCGAGCAGCCCATCGAGCGCTGCGGCATCCGCAACTTCTACGGCTTCGAGGACAGACCCGACCAGACCTCTTGGCAGGCCCTCGTCGTCCTCTTCGATGATCTCGGCTGTCTCGTTCATCATCGCTCCTTCATCGGTGGCCGCACCATACAGACAAGCAGGTAGCCCTCAAGGGCTTTACCGCCATCCCGCCAGCGCCTAAGCAGGCTGGATGCCCGATACGCTTCTTCTCGGCCAGACCCTGTCGTTTCAACACGACCCTTTCGAGGGGGAGCCCCTCGACGCCGCGCAGATCAACGCGCGGGGTGGCATCCTCGTGCAGGACGGCGTGATCGCACAGGTCGACGACGCTGACACATTGCGGCAGGCCCGCCCGGACGCGCAGATCGTTGATCACGGCGATCACCTGCTCAGCGCAGGCTTTGTTGACGCCCATATGCACTATCCCCAAACCGCGATGATTGCATCCTGGGGCAAACGGCTGATTGAATGGCTGAACACCTACACCTTCCCCGAAGAGGCAAAATTTGCCGATGAGGGCTATGCGGCAGAGATTGCAGGCCGGACGCTAGATCTTGCTCTCGCCCAGGGCACCACGACCCTGACAAGTTTCTGCACCATCCATCCCGGCAGCGTTGATGCATTTTTTGCGGCGGCCGAGACTCGCGGCATGGCGGTGGTCGCGGGCAAAACCTGCATGGACCGCAATGCGCCCGATACCCTGCGCGACACCGCGCAATCGGCCTATGATGACAGCAAGGCGCTTCTGCGTCGGTGGCACGGGCGCGGCCGTGCGACCTATGCCATCACGCCACGGTTCTCGCCCACCTCGACACCCGAACAGCTGGAGGCGCTTGGCGCGCTCTGGTCTGAACATCCGAATGCCCTGATGCAAACCCATCTCAGCGAACAGGTGGACGAGATTGAATGGGTGAGAGCGCTGTTCCCCGACGCCCGCGACTACCTCGACACCTATGAGACGTTCGGACTGCTTGGCGAGCGAGGCCTTTACGGCCACGCAATCCATCTTGAACCGCGTGAGATCGACCGATTGTCCGAGGTTGGTGCAGGGGTGGTGCATTGCCCGACCTCAAACACCTTCATCGGCTCCGGCCTGTTCGATATGGCTGGACTGAAAGCGCGGGGGCTGAGCGTCGGTCTGGCGACGGACACCGGCGGCGGGTCTTCGTTCTCAATGCTGCGGACGATGGCTGCCGCCTACGAAATCGCCCAACTGCGCGGCATCGCCCTTCACCCCGCGCAGTTGATGTGGCTTGCGACAGAAGGCTCCGCACAGGCGTTGCACATGGGGGGCAAGATCGGCGCGCTGCGCCCAGGCGCGGCGGCTGACATCATCGCAATCGACTTGGCCTCCACACCTGCCATCGCCCAGCGCTCTGCCCGTGCGGATACGCTATGGGAGGCCCTGTTCCCCACCATCATGATGGGCGACGATCGCACCATCGCGGCGACCTATTTGGCAGGGGTTTGCGTCTCGCGTCCCAGCACAGAGACCACCGCCTGACCAATCAACATAGGCTGCGCGGCGTCAGGCCCGGCCAATACACGCTCCGGACCGCCGCCCTCAAACGCGTATCGTCCGCGCGCCGGACGCAGTCCGGCAATCTTGAGGCCATCGGGTGTCTGCGTCACGGAAACGTTGCTCAAATCCCGCAGAAACCGCGCCTTCCCGACGCCAATGTCCTGGCGAAACACGTCCATCCTGTCTTCAAAGGCCCGCATCTGCTCGCCCAAAGTGAGGGCCTTGCCCCGCAACGGTTTTGACTGTTTCAGCGCAGCGACCACGCCAGCGCCGAGCCGCGGCAGAACCATCAAATCATGTTCTTGTCCCTGATGGGTGGCGACAAACGTGCCGTGGAGCGGAAACAGGATGGCTTGCTTGCCAATCACGAAAACGCTCGCAAAAGCCTTCCGGTTGCGGCCAAAACCGAACATGGATCAGGTGCTCTCAGCAGCCGGTGCCGAGCATGAGAACCCAATGCGTATCCGTTCGGCCCAGGCCATACTCGGTCGCACCGGAGAGGAGCATATTGCGCCGGTGACCGGAAGAATTGACCCAATTTTCAAAGACCTGCGCCTCACTTCGTTGGCCAAATGCAATGTTTTCCGCCATCGCACAGCCATACCCCGCAGCCCGCGCCCGCTGCGTGAACCGCGACCCGTTGAGCCCGGTATGTGAGAAGTAATTATTGGCCGCCATATCGGCCGCATGGGCCTGCGCCGCCCGTGTCAACGCCGCGTCCTGGGTGACACCCCCACGGCCCTGTTCGGCGCGGAACTGGTTGAGCAGGGACAAGAAGCTGCCCTGCGGGGCACTGGCGACAACAGCCGCCGCGTCAGGGGCCGGCCCACTGGCCTGTGGCGCAACGACGCAGCCCGAAACGGCCAAAGCCACAACTGCAAAAAGGGTTGTAAGTCGTGTCATGTCGGTCCCTTCCACAGTCCCATTTGACTTAATCCCTCAAACCTTGCACCAGCTCTCGGCCCCGTTCAATGGCCCTGCCGAGATCGAAGCTCGCGATCGCCCCATCTGCCACGATCCGCCGCCCTTCAACAAAGAGGTCGCGCACCTGTGTCGGCCCTGCAAGCAGCATCGCTGCCGGATCCCACGACCCCGCTGACGCGATGCCTGAGACATCCCAGATCGCGATATCTGCGCGTTTGCCTGGCGCGATCTGCCCGCAATCGCTGCGGCCCAGCACCTCAGCCCCGCCCCGCGTTGCGATTTCCAGAGCCTCCCGCGCCGACATCGCATCGGCACCCAACGCGACCCGCTGCAGCAACATCGCCTGTCGCGCCTCACCCACAAGCGACGCCTGATCGTTGGACGCCGACCCGTCCACGCCAAGCCCGACAGGCACGCCCGCATCACGCATCGCCCGCACCGGCGCGATGCCTGAGCCCAGTCTGCAGTTCGAACACGGACAATGGGCCACGCCCGTCCGCGACCGCGCGAAAAGGTCAATCTCGCGTCCATCCAGCTTCACACAATGGGCGTGCCACACGTCAGGTCCGGTCCAACCGAGGTCTTCCGCATATTGACCTGGGCGGCACCCAAACGTCGCTTCGCTGTAAGCGATGTCTTCGTCATTCTCTGCCAAATGTGTGTGCAGCATCACGCCTTTGTCGCGGGCCAACAGGGCCGCGTCCCGCATCAGATCGCGGCTGACTGAAAACGGCGAACAGGGGGCCACGCCGACCCGGACCATGGCCCCTTCGGTCGCGTCGTGATGGGCGTCGATGACGCGGATACAATCCTCAAGGATCGCCGCCTCCTCCTCCACCAGCGTATCGGGCGGCAGACCGCCCTTGCTTTCGCCAATGCTCATGGATCCGCGTGTCGGGTGGAACCGCAGCCCAACCTCTGCCGCTGCTGCGATGGTATCGTCGAGCCGTGCGCCATTGGGATAGAGATAGAGGTGATCGGAAGTCAGTGTGCAGCCCGACAGTGCCAACTCCGCCAGTCCAAGCTGGGCGGAGACGAACATCTCTTCCGGGCCAAACCGCGCCCAGATCGGGTAAAGCGTCTTCAACCACCCAAAGAGCAGCGCATCCTGCCCGCCCGGAACCGCCCGTGTCAGTGTCTGATAAAGATGGTGATGTGTGTTCACGAGGCCGGGTGTGACGACGCAGCCTTTCGCATGCACGACCTCGGCGTCGTCAGCGCCAATCCCATGGCCCAACTCTGCAATCTTGCCATCGCGCAGCAGGATGTCCGCGCCCTGTAATTCGCGCCGCCCGTCATCCATCGTCAGGATCGTATCTGCGCCCTTGATCAAAACAGCCATTCCCAGCCCCTTTCGATCCCGTTCGGTGTCAAAGAGCGCCGCCAGAACGGGCAAGGACGCGGCGGCATTAGCCTAGCAAAACCGGGCCGATCAGCAATCCTGTGTTTCTTTAGACCTCACATACGCCGGGGGGGGCACTGCGCGCGGAAACGCGCCTCGATCATGATGCATTTAGCAGGTCCAACGCCGCTGTATGAAGTGCCGCGTTGGCCGCTGCGATAACGCGGCCGCCTTCATGGACGGGGCCACCCTGCCAGTCGGTGACAATGCCCCCGGCGGCCTCAACCACCGCGATCGGCGCTTGAATGTCATAAGCGCTCAACCCCGCTTCGATCACCAGATCCGCCTGGCCCGCCGCGACGAGCGCATAGCCGTAGCAATCCATCCCATAGCGCGTCAGCTTGCACGCTGTGGCCACCCGACGAAAGGCAGCCGCATCAGTCTCCGTCCCAACTTCGGGGAACGTTGTGAGGATTGTGGCATCTGCCAATAAGGTGGTTGCCTTCGTTGATAAGGTCCGCTCACCCAAGGGACCGGTTAACTGCGCCCGGCCGAATCCACCTTCAAACCGCTCGCCGATATACGGCTGATCGATCAGCCCATAGAGCGGGCCGGACCCGTCGCGCACCGAGATCAGCACTCCCCAGGTTGGCGTTCCGGTGATAAATCCGCGCGTGCCGTCAATCGGGTCCAGTACCCATTGCAGGCCGGAGGTGCCGGATTGGGCTCCGAATTCCTCGCCCAAGATGGCATCATGGGGCCGCCTCTCAGCCAGAACGGCTCGCATCGCCTGTTCTGCGTTGCGGTCTGCCTCCGTGACGGGATCAAAACCGCCTTCCTCTTTGTTGTCGGTTTTCAACAATGTGCGGAACAGCGGCAGGATCACCGCTCGGGCGGCGTCGGCCATCGCGTGCGCGCATGCGATCAGCTCAACTCGATCTTGATCCGTGAGGGTCGGGTGGGATGTCATGCTCGCTGTCCTTGCCGCCTGCCTCACCGCGGTAGCGGTTGGATAGGCAGGCGGTCAAGTCACAGCGAAAGCGAAGGCGGCAGTTAGGCCGCTTCGCTCAGCACACGCGCCAGGTCAAACAACCGGCGGCGCTGATTTTCGGGGATCGCATAATAGGAGCGCAAAAGATCAAGCGCTTCCTTGTCTGACATGATATCGGACGGCATCGGGCTGCCATCTTCCTCCAGCATCGATTTGTCGAGCCCTTCGAAGAAGAACGACACGTCGACGCCAAGCGCATGGGCAATATCCCAAAGCCGCGATGCGCTGACCCGGTTCATGCCGGTCTCATATTTCTGGATCTGCTGGAACTTGATGCCGACCTGATCGGCCAGCTGCTGCTGTGTCGTGCCACTGACCCACCGACGATGTCGGATCCGCTTGCCGACATGGACATCAACTGGATGCTTCATTTTTCTTCCTTACTTTAAGGGCCGGATCCATGCGTTCTGCGGGGCCCGGACAGCGTGTGACGCTCTTCGGCGCTGTCTTGGATCGAACAGGCCACCCCCGAAACACGCAAGGGTTGCATGACCTATCCTGTCCTTTAGGATAGGATGTCGCCGAATTTAGCCTGCCGAAAAGGACAGGTCGGCCCCGATTTGCGGCAAGTCATTGCGCTGATCCTCAGTGCCGTTAGAAGTCATCGCGACTGATTCTGAACATGATTCTTGCCTCAAAGGACCAATATGCGCGCCTTCCAGACCACTGCATTTGACCGCCCACCGACCATGGTCGAGGCTGATGAGCCGACACCCGCAAAAGGCGAAGTTCTGTTGCGGATTGAAGCCTGCGGTCTCAATTTCGCAGATTTGCTGATGGCAAAAGGCACCTATCAGGACACACCGACACCACCCTTCACGCTTGGGATGGAAGTGTGTGGCGAGGTCATCGGACACGGACCCGGCGTGACGGAACCGGCCTTGGGCACCCGCGTCGCGGTCTTTGGCGGCTCTGGCGGTTTGGCCGAGATCGGCACATTTCCCGCAGCGCTCTGTCGCGCCGTCCCTGAGGGGATGAGCGCGGAACAGGCAGCCGGGTTTCAGGTGGCCTACGGGACCTCTCACTTGGCCCTGACCCGCCGCGCTCGGCTCAAGGAGGGAGAGACCCTGTTGGTGCTGGGGGCCGCCGGTGGCGTCGGACTGACAGCAGTGGAGATCGGCAAAGCCCTCGGCGCCAATGTGATCGCCGTTGCGCGGGACAAGGAGAAACTTGAAATCGCGCAAGCCGCCGGGGCGGATCACCTGCTGGTGGCAGGCGGCGATCTGCGCGCTGAGGTCAAGGCATTGGGGGGTGCGGACGTGGTTTATGATCCGGTGGGCGGTGAAGCATTCACCGCCGCGCTGCGGGCCACCAACCGCGAAGGCCGGATCCTGACCATTGGGTTTGCCAGCGGCGACGTCCCCCCTATCGCCGCCAACCACCTGCTGGTCAAGAATATCGACGTCATCGGCTTTTACTGGGGCGGATACCTGAAATTCGCGCCGGATGTGTTGATGGATTCCATGGGTGAGCTGATGGAGTGGTTCGCCGCAGGCAAGATCGCCCCGCATGTGAGCCATGTCCTCCCCTTGGATCAAGCCGCTGACGCGCTTGAGCTGCTGCGCAGCCGCAAAAGCACCGGAAAGGTCGTGGTCACCCCATAAGCGTCCCACGACAACAGCACGGATCGGGTGGCGGCGTCAGGCGGTCAGCCGATCCGGCGCCCATTCTTTCAGATACGTGTGCCGGATCATATCATGCAGCGCGAACTGCACCGGATCAGCCTTGTCCTGCACATACAGCACGATCCGCGTCTGACCGGGATCAGGCAGCACGCCGTCATGGGGCACCGGCTCGGTCTGGTGTTCGTGATAGCCGTTGATGACCGCATGGACCGCAAGGTCCGCACTGACAACGGCCTCAACAGCGTTGTCCAGCTCGCTTTCGATCACCATGGTCCAGTCGAACCCGGCCTCATCCATTTTCTTCAGGACCCCCCCCCGGAAGATACAGTTCTTGCAGAAGGCGACTGGCAGCGGCCGCTGTTTCCATGCCGAGCCACCGACCGCGCCGACCCAAACGAGCGGCAGGGTCACCAGGACTTCCCCGCCCGGGCCGGGATGTTCTTCAGTTGTGAGGATCAGGTCACATTCGCCTCGCCCGAACATTTCGCGCAGCTTGCGAGTCGGCTCTGAGACCAGCTTGATCTGCATCCGTGGGAAGGCTTGCGCGAACTGGCGCAGAACAGGCGGGATATAGGGGTAGATGATGTCGTGCGGCACGCCCAGCGTAATCTCGCCCTCGTAATCCTCGGCTGTCAGCTTTTGCAGCGCCTCATCATTAAGCGCCAGCATCCGGCGGGCATAGGACAACATCTGCTGGCCTTCCGAAGTCACACCGATCTGGCGGGACGAACGGTCAAGCAGCGCGACGCCCAAGCCCTCCTCCAGCCGCTTGAGCTGCATTGAAACCGCAGATTGCGTCAGGTTGAGCAAGCCTGCCGCCTTCGTCACGCCACCCGCGTCCGCGACGGTCACGAAAGAGCGCAGAGCGGTGAGATCCAAGTTTCTCGGCATATCAACAATCCTGATACTTTATCTTGCAAACATTCATTTCACTTATGCCACGACTTGGGCGATATATCAACATATCGAATATAAAACACACATCACATCACGAAAGGACTGGCCATGACCCTCTCCCTCAGCCGCTCCCGCTCTGCCTCCCGCCGCGTCTCCGTCTCAGCTACCCTCGCGGCATATGTCGCCGTCTGGGGGCAGCGCCGGGCCCTGTCCAACTTGTCGCCTCAGATGCTTAAGGATGCGGGCATTTCACCTCGTGACGCCGCCCGGGAAGCAGCCCGGCCATTCTGGGATCTTCCGTAACGGCAGACCCCGATTTCAAGCCCTGCGACAGGGCAGCACAACCGGGCGGAAACAGGCCGTTTCCCGCCCGGTTTTCCTTGAAAACGCCCTGATCCTCGCCAATATGTTCCCTGAGGGCCGCTGGAAGCCACCAGCGCCTAACGTTATGCGTTCAACCTTGGAGGACTTTCATGGCTGACTACAGAAACCCGCAGATGATGACCGGCGCAGGTGTCCGGACTGCGGAAATTGATGAGGGCCTTCGCGCCCACATGAATAAGGTATACGGGCTGATGTCGGCCGCGATGGTCGTCTCAGGCGCCATTGCCTATTTCATCGGCACGAACAACGCGCTGCTGACCTCGATCTTCACCAACCAACCGCTGTTCTACGCGATCATGTTCGGCCCGCTGGCGCTTGTGCTGGTTCTGAACTTCGGCTTTGCACGGCTGTCAGTGGGTGCCATCAACGGCATCTTCTGGGGCTATGCGGCCCTGACCGGCGCGTCGCTTGCGGTGATCTTCGCAGTCTTTAGCCTCGGCCAGATCTTCTCAGCGTTCCTGATCACGTCCGTGGCGTTCCTTGGTCTGTCCTTGGTGGGGTATACCACCAAGCGGGATCTTGGCCCGATCGGCGCATTTCTGATCATGGGCGCGTGGGGTCTTGTTGCCCTGTCGCTCTCAGCATGGATCTTCGGGTTCGGCGGTGACAGCCTGTATTGGACGATGAATGTCCTGGCTCTGGTGATCTTTGCCGGTCTGACCGCGTTCTACACCCAGTCGATCAAGAATGAGTATCTGCAGGCCCGCACCTATGGCGGTCCGGAAGCCGAGATGTACCTGGAAAAAGCCGCCATCGTCGGCGCGCTGAGCCTCTACATCTCCTTCATCGCGATGTTCCGTTCGATCCTGATCCTGTTTTACTCGCAGGACTAAACCGACCGACATACGAATGTGGAGGGTCGCTTTCGGGTGGCCCTTCTTTTTTGTTTCGAATTTGGCTGCGCCAAATCCGACCCGTGGGGGGCTCTGCCCCCCGCGCTGCGCGCTCCCCCCGGCATATTTGCAAACCAAAGAAACCAGAGTCGCACTGGCGTCAGAGGCTGAGGTCCATCTCAACCGCCGGGAAATCGATACCGGGGCCGAGGGGTACGGTCACGGGCTTGACGCGGTGAAAGCCCATCGCGGCATAGAACGGCTCAGCTGTCAGGGTCGACAAGCATGTGAGGCGCGCCATACCGGCCATGCGGCTATTGGTGAAGATGTGGTCCATCAGCGCCCGCCCGACGCCTCGACGCACCGCACGGTCATCGGTGACAACATGCCGGATATGGCCAAGGTGAGGCGACACGCCCCCCTGCCCCGGCGCCCGGCGTGTCCAGCCCCCGGCTCCGAGCAGCACCCCCTCCTCTTCCACCAGAAAGTCTTCCACCAGAAAGTAGGTCCCGGACGTCA
>JBCBCS010000100.1:0-12132 GCA_038530475.1 Pseudomonadota bacterium | reverse complement strand
CTGGTGTCGTCGACGGCGAACATTGGGACGGAGTGGACGCGTTCTTTGCCAAATACGAAAACAAGGCCCCCGGACAGAAGAAAAAAGAGGTGGGGGGGGCCGTGCCCTTCGGGAGGATGGGCACGGCCGAGGATCTGACCGGCATGGCGGTGTTTCTGGCCTCCGATGAGGCCGACTACATAGTCGCTCAGACCTACAACGTTGATGGCGGAAACTGGATGAGCTGATGAAAGATCGTGGCGAGGGAGGAAGCCCAGTGAAACTCAGCAACGCGACGCTGGATCAGATGCCGGAAGGTGTTCTGACGCCGCGCTACGATCGATCGACGCTCACGCCCGGCATCATTCACATCGGGCTCGGTAACTTTCATCGCGCCCATCAGGCTTGGTATCTTCATCGCTTGATGCAGCAGGGCAAAGCGCTGGATTGGGCGATCATCGGCGCGGGGGTCCGCCCGAATGACAGTGCGATGCGTGACCATCTGCTGTCCCAGGATTGTCTGACCACCCTGGTTGAACTTGATCCCGCGGGCGGCGCGGTTGAGGTCACGGGCGCAATGATCGATTTCTTGCCGGTCGAGCCGGACAACGGTGCCCTGATCGCCAAGATGACGGACCCCGCCATTCGCATTGTCGCGATGACCGTGACCGAAGGCGGCTATTATCTTGATGCGGACGGCAACCTCGACGTGGATCATGCTGACATCCAACATGACGCGCGCCATCCCGACACGCCGCGCACGGCATTCGGTGCGATGGTCGCCGCGTTGAAGGCACGTCGCGATGCCGGGCAGGGCCCGTTCACAGGGCAATGCTGCGACAACCTTCAACACAACGGTGATGTTCTACGGCAGACGGTCGTCGGCCTCGCTCGGTTGAGCGATCCCGACCTCGCCGATTGGATCGACAAGACTGCGACGTTCCCCAATGCCATGGTGGACTGCATCGTGCCTGCGACCGGCCCGATTGAGCTCGCCTCTGTTCAGGACTTGGGCATCGCCGACGCGGCTCCCGTCACCCATGAAAACTACCGCCAATGGGTGATTGAGGATGATTTCTGCGCGGGCCGCCCGCCATGGGAAGAGGTTGGCGTGACGCTGACCGATGATGTGCATCTCTATGAAAGCATGAAGATAAGGATGCTGAACGCGGGCCATCAAGTCCTCGCCAATGTGGGGGAACTGCTGAGTGTCCCGACGATTGCCGCGTGCATGGCGGACGAGGACATCGCGGCCTTTTTCCGTAAGGTCCAACTGGAAGAATTCGCGCCGCATGTTCAATCGGTCCCGGAAACGTCGCCAGAAGCGTATCTCGACCTTGTGTCGCGCCGTTTTGCCAACCCGATGATTCACGACACAACCCGACGAGTGGCCTTTGACGGATCGTCCCGCCACGCCGGTTTTGTCTTGCCGGTGCTACGTGATGCCTTGGCGGCGGATGCCGAGATCGAGGGATTGGCGCTGACTGAGGCCCTCTGGGCGAGAATGTGCGCCGGCACGCGGGAAGACGGCACCGTGATTGAGCCGAATGACCCCCATTGGGAGACCCTCATGCCGGTGGCGTTGCAGGCCAAGGATGCGCCTTCAGCATGGCTCGCTCAAACGACGATCTATGGCGGGCTTGGGGATGATGCCCGATTTGCCGACGCGTTTGAGGCCAAGTTGAACGATGTTTGGTCGAACGGCGCGCGGGCCGCGATCCGGGCCTATACCGGTTGACGCACGGCTGCGTCAGCAGCCTTGTTTGCCATCGCTTTGCGGTTAGTGTCACAGGTGTGACGCCAACTGGAAGCGCCTGATCATGAACCTTCGCCCACATTTGTCCTGCCGGAGCCGTTGATGCCTGTCGGGATCGACATGGGAGGCACAAAGATTGAGCTGCGGCGGTTCGATCCGGCCTTTGCGCTGTCAGAAACAGAACGCGTTGAGACGCCGCGCTCCTATCCCGCGCTTCTGGAAACACTCGTCCAACTGGTGCAGCGGCACGCGCCGGACCCCTCTGCGCCCGTCGGGTTTTCAGTGGCGGGGCTCGTGAACCCTCAGACCGGTCTTGTCGTCGCCAACAATCATCCGGGGCACGGACACCCGCTTCCCACCGATTTGGCGCGCGAATTGGGCCGTCCGATCAGCTATCTCAACGATTGTCGGGCCTTGGCGCTGTCAGAGGCGCAGTTTGGCGCAGGTCAGGGCTGCCGGGTTGTGGCTGGTGTCGTTCTGGGCACAGGCGTCAGCGCAGGCGTTGTGATCGACGGAGCGCTGCGGGACGGCCCGTCGGGAACCGGGGGTGAGATTGGTCAGATCGACGCGTCGGCCCGGCTCTTGCAGAAACACCGGTTGCCCGTCTGGGACGGTGGAGCGGATGCCCGGTGTGAGGCCTATGTGTCGGGCCCCGGCTTGGCCCGTATCGCACGCCATCTAACGGGTCACGACCTGACGCCTGAGGACATTGCGACGCTGCGCAGGGGTGACATGGCGCCCGTATGGGCCGCGTGGTGTGATATTGCGGCACATATGTTGCTTGGGCTGACGCTGACACTCGACCCGGATGTGATCGTTCTGGGGGGCGGATTGTCCAAGATCGATGGGGTGATCCCGGATCTTGAGGCCGCAATGTCGGCGCAGCAATTCGGACCCTTCGGCAGCTCACCCCTGGCTCTCGCCGCGGCCGGCGATGCGTCAGGTGCGCGGGGGGCTGCCTATGCGGCGACAGCAGGACTGGGACGGATCGGTTAATGTGGGTCACGGCGGATCAGGTCTTTGATGGAGAGGTGCTGCGCAGTGGCGTTGCACTGCGGATTGAGCAGAACGAAGTTGCCGAAATCGCCCCAGCGCCACAGGGGGCGACCCATGTGGGCGCGGTCATTGCGCCCGGTCTGGTCGACATACAGGTCAATGGAGGGGGGGGCGTGTTGCTCAACAATGACCCCAGTCCAGGCGGTGTCGCCGCGATCATCGCCGCCCATCGCCGGTTGGGCAGTGTCGCGATCCTACCGACTTTGATCACGGACCGAGCGGAGGTCATGCAGCAGGCGACCGACGCCATCCTTGCAACACCCGAGGCCATCGGACTTCACCTTGAGGGGCCGCATATCGCCGCTTCAAAGCGCGGCACCCATGCAGAGCAGCATATTCGCCCGCTGGACCAGACAACGAAGGACTGCGTGCACCGACTGGTGCGCGACGGCAAAGTCGCGTTCACTACAGTGGCGCCGGACATCGTTTCCCCGGCCGACATCGCAGACCTCATTGATCTGGGGGGCGTCGTGTCGCTCGGCCATTCTGATGCGACGGCGCAACAGGTCAGCGCGGCCCTCGGGGCCGGGGCAAGCTGTGGCACGCATCTTTATAATGCCATGTCACAGATGCAGGGGCGGGCCCCGGCGATGGTCGGCGGGCTGATTGGGTCGGATGCCTTTGTCAGCGTGATCTGTGACGGGCACCACGTCCGGGACGAGATGATCACTCTGGCGCTGCGGGCGCGTCCGCAGCCGGACAGGATGATGTTGGTGTCTGACGCAATGGCGACGGTCGGTGGCCCAGACACGTTTGAGCTTTATGGACAGACCATCGAGGTGCAGGCGGGCAGGCTGGTGAACGCGGATGGCAACCTCGCGGGCGCGCATATCAGTCAGGCAGAGGGGATGGCGCGGGCGATCGCAAAGCTGGGGCTTTCGCTTGAACGGGCCTTGCGAATGGCGATTACCGTTCCGGCCAAAGCAATCGCGCGACCCGACCTCTCATCTCTGGTTGGTCGTGCCGCACGAGACTGTGTTATTATGTCAAATGACGGCAGCTACCTTTCGTCTCTGGAAGACTTTTAACCCCCTGCGATCTGCTCCGCTTTCTTCACCAGAACCTCGGCCTGACGGATCGACGCATAGTCGATCAAACGCCCGTCGAGGGACACAGCGCCTTTGCCATCGGCCTCGGCCTGCGCCATCGCCTCAAGGATACGTTTGGCTTTGGTGATGTCCGCCTCAGACGGTGACATGACCTCATTGGCGAGGGCGATCTGACTGGGGTGGATCGCCCATTTCCCTTCGCACCCAAGAACGGCGGCTCGGTTCGCGGCCGCTTTGTAGCCGTCTGGGTCCTGGAAATCGCCGAACGGACCGTCAACCGGACGCAGACCGTTGGCACGGGCGGCGACGACCATGCGGGCCAACGCATAATGCCACATATCGCCCCAGTGGGTCTCACGCTCGCCTTCGCCCGCGTCGGTCAGGACCGAATAATGCGGGTTCACCCCGCCGATATTCGTCGTGCGGGCGCGGGTGGAGGCGGCGTAGTCCGCGACGCCGAAATGCAGGCTCTCATTCCGCTTGGACGCGCCGGCGATCTCGTGAACATTCTGCATGCCCAACGCGGTTTCGATAATATGCTCAAACCCGATCCGTTTCGAATAGCCCTTTGCGTCCTCGATCTGCGTCACCATCATGTCGACGGCATAGACATCGGCCGCAGTGCCCACCTTCGGGATCATGATAAGGTCGAGCCGTTCACCAGCTTGCTCCACCACATCCACGACGTCGCGGTACATGTAATGGGTGTCCAGCCCATTGATCCGGACCGAGATCGACTTGCGCCCCCAATCAATATCGTTGATCGCCTGAATGACGTTCTTGCGTGCCTGTTCCTTTTCATCGGGCGCCACCGCATCTTCGAGGTCGAGAAAGACGATATCGACGTCAGATTGTGCCGCCTTTTCAAACATGTTGGGCTGCGATCCGGGAACAGCCAGCTCTGATCTGTTGAGCCGGGCAGGGGCCTGTTCGATGGGATGGAATGACATGGGCTCGCCCTTCTTGTGCGCAATAAAGTTGCGGCAGAAAGGAGCGGTGTGACGGATTCTGTCAAGCAGATGTTCAGTCTATCTGGGTATACTGGGATCGTCCCCTTGGGTCTTTTCCAGTGCCAAACGCGACGAGTAGTAGAACGCAATTGCTTGCGCCCGGTTCTTGACCGACAGCTTGTCATAAAGGTTCGAAAGGTGGAATTTCACCGTGTTGGTGGTGATGCCGAGCTCTTTCGACAATTCCCGATTGGTCAGCCCCTTCGACAAAGCTTCCAGCATGACCCGTTCCTTGCGCGACAGGGAGCTGATGGGGTCGGTCTGAAGTTTGCGCACATCGAGGAACGGGAAGACCATCTTGCCCGCTGCCACGTCAATGCAGGTTTCAAGCAGCGTCGCCGCATCAGAGGATCGGGGCGCAAACGCAGCAGCGCCCGCCGTCATGGCAAGGCGTGGGACGTCGCCGTTGTCTTCGGCATAGACAACGATCTTGGGTGCATTCGCTTGGTCGCGCAGAACCTCGATAAGTTTTGCCCCCCCCAGCGCAGGCAGGTTCCAATCGATCACACCGATCTGGACCGGCAACCGCATTACGGTCCCCAGAAACCCTTCGGCTGTGGCGGTCGTCGCCACCAAAGAGAATCGAGGGTCGCGCTCTACCACCTCGGATAACGCCGACAGAACCAGCGGATTGCTGTCCGCGAGCATTATGTCAATTGGCTGCGCTGTGACGTTAACGTTTTGATCCATAATGCTTAATCCCAATTAACTACCCAGATGGGTGGGGTTTGAAACAGTATACCGCCGCATATTTCGACGTTTGGGTAGGGTTTTTACCACCCATTTAGCTGCCCATAGGTAGGAAGTAGGGACGTTTTCTTCATTGGCGACAGCTTTATCTCTCAAACAACCGCAAAGTGACGCAGTTTTTGTCTCGGGAGGGCAAGATGAGAGACGATATTCCGGCCAACGATACCATTTTTCCGACGTTGGAAATCCCTGAAACGATTGCCGCTGGTCCCGGGCCTGGCAACACAGACGCCCGCGTTTTGGCCCGATATGCAGGCGCAGGCTTGGCGGATCACATGCACGGCGATGTCTTGCGTGGGATGGTTGAGTGCAAGCAGATGCTGCGCTCGGTGATGGGTACGCACAACCTCTATACCTTTGGCGTTGCCGGCACGGGATGGAGCGGGCTGGACATGATGTTCAGCGCGGTGCAGCCGGGCGACCGCGTTGTCATGTTCGTCAACGGCACCTTCTCCGGGATCGATGGGCTGACCGTGCGGATGCGGGCCGCGACAGCGGACGAACTCGCCGCGAACCCGATGGACCCCCAGCCGGCCTCCGTCACGATCATTGATGTGCCTCATGGCCAGTCCGTGACCGGCGAGATCGTCGAGGCCGCGTTGGCCGCGCATAAACCAAAGTGGGCGGCGATGGCCCATTGGGAAACGGGGTCTGGCCGGATCAACGACATCCAAGGCTTCAGCGATGCCTGCGAACGCCACGGTGCGATGGGTTTGGTCGATGCAGTATCGTCGCTGGGCGTGGGCGACTTCCGGATTGATGACTTCCCCGGCGTGCATGGCTGGGCCTCCTGCCCGCAAAAGGGCATCTGCTGCCTGCCACTGACCTACGCGCCGGTCAGCTTCACGGATCGCTATATTGCCGAGCTTCGGAAGACCGGGACACGCACCTTCTGCCACCACCCGATCCTTGAGGCGCGTCACTGGGGCATCATCGACGGTCAGGATGTCGACAAAGGCACCTACCACCGGACCCATTCCGCCTACGCCGTCAGCGCTTTCCATGAGGCGCTGCGGATTTGCCTCGAAGACGGCATCGCCAACCGCGCGGCGGATTATGCCCGGCACGAAGCGGCCCTTCGCGCGGCGGTCGAAGCCATGGGGTGTGAGGTCACGTCGAACATGACATCGCTCGTGGTGCTAAACCTGCCTGCTGACCTCGCAGGGCGCGAAATGGAGCTGGTGCAGAACTGCCGCGCCCAGAATTTCGGCATCTGGCCGACGCTCAGCGCGCCCGTGCAGGTGCGGATCGGTATCCTCAACCTTCTCAACGCGGGGGCGGTGACGGACATTGTCCTGCGCTTTGCCGACGCTATCCGCGCACTGGGGGGTGACGTCGATCACGACGCGGTCATGGGGGCTCTGAACGGCCACTATGACGGCGTCTTGGCCGCAGAATAAAAGGGAGGCGATCAGATGGATATCCACGAATACCAAGCCAAGGAAGTTCTCGCCGGGTTTGGCGTGACCGTGCCAAACGGCGCGCTGGCCTATTCGCCGGAACAGGCCGCGTATCGGGCCCGTGAACTGGGCGGCGAGCGTTGGGTCGTAAAAGCCCAGGTGCACGCCGGCGGGCGCGGCAAGGCAGGTGGCGTTAAGGTCTGCGACAGCGACCGCGAAATCGAAGAAGCGTCCGAGGCAATGTTCGGCCGCAAGTTGGTCACCCACCAAACGGGGCCCGAAGGCAAAGGCATCTACCGGGTCTACGTCGAAGCTGCCGTGCCAATTGATCGCGAAATCTATCTCGGCTTTGTGCTCGACCGGACATCCCAGCGGGTCATGATCGTGGCGTCGGGCGAAGGCGGAATGGAGATTGAGGACATCTCAGCCAACGAACCAGACAGCATCGTTCGCGCGATCGTAGAGCCTGCGGTGGGGCTGCGGGAATTTCAGTGCCGTCAGGTGGCGTTCAAGCTTGGCGTTGATCCGGCGCTGACGCAGCAATTCGTCCGGACACTTCAGGGGTGCTACCGCGCCTTTACAGAACTTGATGCGACCATGGTTGAGATCAATCCGCTCGTCATCACATCGGACGCTCGGGTGATCGCGCTCGATGCGAAGATGACGTTCGATGACAACGCGCTGTTCCGGCACCCCCAGATCGCTGAACTGCGGGACAAGAGCCAGGAAGACCCGCGCGAAAGCCGCGCGGCGGACCGGGGGCTCAACTACGTCGGGCTGGATGGCAATATCGGCTGCATCGTGAATGGCGCGGGCCTTGCGATGGCGACGATGGACACGATCAAGCTGGCAGGTGGTGAGCCTGCCAACTTCCTCGACATCGGGGGCGGAGCGACACCCGAACGGGTTGCAAAGGCGTTCCGCCTCGTCCTCTCGGACAAAAGTGTGCAGGCGATCCTCGTGAATATCTTTGCAGGCATCAACCGCTGCGACTGGGTGGCCGAAGGCGTCGTGCAGGCAATGAAAGAGGTGGGCGTTGAGGTGCCGGTGATCGTGCGCCTTGCGGGCACGAATGTTGAAGCGGGCCAAAAGATCCTCGCGCAATCGGGCCTTCCGATCATCCGCGCCGCGTCCCTCAACGAAGCTGCTGAGCGCGCCGTGGGCGCATGGAAAAACGACCTCTCACAAGGCACAAGAATGAGGGCTGTCTCATGAGTATTCTTCTGGACCGCGACACGCGCGTTATCGTGCAAGGCATCACCGGCAAAATGGCCCGCTTTCACACCAAGGACATGATCGAATACGGCACCAATGTCGTGGGCGGCGTCGTTCCGGGCAAGGCCGGAGAAACCGTCGAAGGGGTTCCGGTTTTCGACACAGTGGAAGAAGCAGTTGCTGCAACGGGCGCAGAAGCGACTTTGGTCTTTGTCCCGCCACCCTTTGCTGCTGACGGCATCATGGAAGCGGCTGACGCGGGCATCCGCTATTGCGTCTGCATCACTGACGGCATTCCGGCGCAGGACATGATCCGGGTGAAACGGTATATGTACCGCTACCCCAAGGACAAACGCATGGTGCTGACGGGTCCGAATTGTGCGGGCACAATCAGCCCGGGCAAAGCGCTTTTGGGGATTATGCCGGGCCATATCTATCTGCCGGGCAATGTCGGCATCGTCGGCCGCTCCGGCACCTTGGGGTATGAGGCGGCAGCACAGCTCAAGGCGTTGGGCCTTGGTGTGTCGACCTCAGTGGGCATTGGCGGGGATCCGATCAATGGCTCCTCCTTCAAGGACATTCTTGAGCGGTTTGAGGCCGATCCGGACACCCACGTCGTCGCCATGATTGGTGAGATCGGTGGCCCGCAAGAGGCTGAGGCAGCTGAGTACATCCAGTCCCACATGACTAAGCCGGTGGTGGCCTATGTCGCGGGCT
The DNA here is from genome assembly GCA_038530475.1 of Pseudomonadota bacterium. Taxonomy (GTDB): domain Bacteria; phylum Pseudomonadota; class Alphaproteobacteria; order Rhodobacterales; family Rhodobacteraceae; genus Octadecabacter. The sequence continues at coordinate 3,200 of JBCBCS010000100.1, read as the reverse complement.
TGACCGCGCCCAAGGGCCGCACGATGGGTCATGCCGGTGCGATCATTTCAGCCTTTGGCGAAAGCGCGTCCGAAAAGGTGGAAATCCTGTCCGCCGCTGGCGTAACCGTGGCGGACAATCCGGCCTCAATCGGGGTCACGATCGCTTCGGTCCTCAACCAGATGGAGGCCGCGTAATGAAGCCAAGCGTTCTTGTCACCCGCCGGTTGCCGGCCCCGGTCGAAGCCATGCTCGCGGAACGTTACGATGTCGCGCTGAACCGGGCCGACCGCCCGCTGCGCGCCGATGAGCTGCGAGAGGCGATCAGATCCTATGATGCCGTTCTTCCGACCGTGACCGATAAAATCACCGCAGAGGCGCTGGATGTGCCCAAGGCGCGGACCAAAATCCTCGCGAATTACGGTGTCGGATACACCCATATCGACGTGGCGTCCGCGACCTCAAAGGGGATCGCGATCACCAACACCCCCGATGTGCTGTCCGAATGCACGGCCGACCTCGCGATGACGCTGATGCTAATGGTCGCCCGCCGCGCAGGTGAGGGCGAGCGTGAAATGCGGGCTGGCCTGTGGGACGGATGGCGTCCGACCCATCTCGTCGGCAGCAAAGTCAGCGGCAAGGTGCTCGGGATCGTCGGGTTTGGCCGGATCGGACAGGAAATGGCCCGCCGGGCGCATCACGGCTTTGGGATGGAGATCGTCGTCTACAACCGCTCGACCGTCGATCCGGCGATCCTCGCGCAATTCAATGCCCGGCAGGTGGACAGCATCGATGCGCTTTTGCCGCTCGCAGATTTCGTCTCGCTCCATTGCCCGGGTGGCAAAGACAACGCGAAAATGATCAACGGCCGCAGGCTCGACCTGATGAAACCGTCGGCTTACCTGATCAACACGGCGCGCGGCGAATGCGTGGATGAGGCCGCACTGGCGCAGGCATTGATGTTCGACACGATTGCCGGTGCCGCCTTGGATGTCTTCGAGAGGGAGCCTGCGGTGAACCCGATGCTCGCCCAGTGCGACAACGTTGTCATGCTGCCGCATTTGGGCAGCGCCACGGCAGAGGCGCGGGCAGCGATGGGCTATCGGGCCTTGGCGAATCTGGATGATTTCTTTGAAGGTCGCACACCTCGGGACCGGGTCGCCTGACGCGAAAACCGGGTGAACGCGGGCAACCTGTCTGCGTCGCTCGGCCAGTTTTCGCCCGTCTTTTGGGCAATTGTTCAGGGGCGCCCAACGTCTGAGCGAAGCGATCCTGCGCTGCGACGTTAGGTCAACATATCAATCATGCTCTATCTGGCATGCCCCACGTAACTTTCTACAATCCATAGGTTTTTCGCCTTATCCGTTGGCAGCTGGGCCTGATATCGGCGTCGGCAAAGGCCTTGCGTTTCTTTTCGACTCCCTCAAGGATTGTATGCAATTGGGCGCAAAAGCGCCTGATCTGCCACTGATATGGCCCGCTTCACCGGCGGCGCCTGTCCAAAACAGGGAGTCTTTTCATGACAATCAAATCAACATTGATGGCCTCAACGGCTGCACTTCTCGTCACTGCCGGGGCCGTCTGGGCCGACGGCCATGCCACCCACCCCGAAACCGGTGAACCGCTCGCCTCCGTGCAGGCGTTTTCCTATTCCATCATCGACGATTTCCCGTCCATCGACCCGCAGCTGGTTGAAGACGTCGAAGGCTCGTCCGTCGCGCGTGACCTGTTCGAGGGCCTGCTGAACGAAGACGCAGAAGGGAACCCGATCCCCGGTGTCGCAACCGGCTGGGAAGCCTCAGCCGACGGCCTGACCTGGACCTTCACGCTGCGCCAGGACGCCAAGTGGTCGAACGGTGACCCTGTCACCGCAGGCGATTTCGTCTATGGCCTGCAGCGCGCAGCTGACCCCGAAACCGCCTCGCCCTATTCGTGGTACATCGAAGTGATGGGCGTTGAGAATGCGGGCGCCGTCATCGCTGGTGAGATGCCGGTTGACGCGCTGGGCATCTCTGCCCCGGATGACTACACCGTTGTCTACAAGATCGACGCGCCGCGTCCGTATTTCCCGCAGATGACGACCTTCCCGACGACCTTCCCGGCCAACCGGGCCGCCGTTGAAGCGGGCGGCGAAGACTACACAGATCCCGCGAATTTCGTGTCCAACGGCGCCTATGTGCTGCAGGAATACGTCCCGGGTGAAAAGCTCGTCCGCGTCCGCAACGACATGTATTGGGACAACGACAGCACCATCATCGACGAAGTCACTGCGTTGATCATCAACGACAGCAACCAGGCGCTGACCCGTTACCTTGCGGGCGAAATCGATCTGGTGATGGACGTGCCCGCCGGTCAGTTCCCGCGTCTGAGCGCGGAATATCCCGGTGAGGCGCTGAGCTTCCCAAGCTCGTGCTCCTACTACTACCTCATCAACCACACCGAAAGCGGCAACCCCGCCCTGCAGGACGCCCGCGTGCGTGAGGCTCTGTCCCTTGCTGTGGATCGTGGCGTGATCGTGGAAAACATCCTCGCCGGTGGTCAGCGCGAAGCCTACACCTTCACCCACTGGGCGGTGAGCGGCTGGGAAGTGCCGACCGACATCGAAATCGCCAACATGTCTCAGGAGGAACGCAACGCCAAAGCGCAAGAGCTGATGGCTGAGGCGGGCTACGGCACCGACGGTGAGCCGCTGACCGTGGAAATCCTCTACAACACCTCCGACAGCCACCGCTCCATCGCTGTGGCGATCGGTCAGATGTGGAAGCAGACGCTGGGCGTGGATGCGGAACTGGCGAACCAGGAATGGGCGACCTACCTCGACACCCGGTCCGAGCAGAACTACCAGGTGGCCCGCGCCGGCTGGTGTGCGGACTATAACGAACCTTCCACCTACCTCGATCTCTTCACGTCCGGGTCGTCCTACAACGACGGCAAGTTCATGAACGCAGAGATCGACGCGCTGATGGATGAGGCGAAGACTGCCGAAAACCCGATGCCGCTTTACCAGCAGGTCGAAGCGATTGCGTCGGAAAACACGGCGATCATCCCGATCTACCACTACGCCTCCGTGCGCATGAAGGATGAGAATCTGGCCAATTGGCCGACGACCAACTTCCTTCAGAACTGGTACTCCAAGGACCTCTACATCACCGCGGGTGAGTAATCCTTGAGCCTTCCGCGCCGATCCCTGTCCCCGGGGGTCGGCGCACCCTATTTCTAGGA
>JBCBCS010000099.1:0-12468 GCA_038530475.1 Pseudomonadota bacterium | reverse complement strand
TGCAGGATGTTGAACTGGCCGCGCAGGCCTTGGCCTTGCGGGCAGGCAGCATCGCCCGCGCGACCAATGACCAAATCGCCGCCTCCGACCTTGCGGACGCTGAGGCCGAGGCCCTCAAAAACGCTGCTGATCTGTGCTGGTCGGTGCAGGCGACGGGGCAGCTCCTCCTCGGCGGGGTGATCACGCCTGACCGTTTGGGCGAAGGTGGGCAACGCATGCTGGCCCGCGAAACCGGCCATTCCGATCTCGACGCGCTGGCGGCAGCAATGCTAGAGACCTCGGGCAGCGCTGAGGCTGCCATTGACCGCATTCTGAAAGGGTCCTGATGAAAAAAGGTGATGCATTGGACCCGAAGGGCCTGATCGAAGAGGCCTATAAGATCGATGGGATCACAAGTTCTGAATGCCGGTCGATCTTCGTGGATTGGGCGCTCAGCTATGACGGGGACACGCATGCGGCGATCCCGCTGCTGCTGGACCGACATGGCGCTGACACAGACCACCCCATGACCGCCACGCTGACAGAGGGCTTGGCAACAGCTGCCACCCCAAAACGGCGCGGTGGCCGTGCGGCCCGCGTCTGACGCCCTGCAGCAAGCCTTTCGGTCGTCTTCAACCCGGAGCAGGCAGAGGGCGCCCCTCGTCTTTGGTTTTCAAATACTCAAAAGAGCGCGCGCAGCGCGCCCCGGTCGGATTTGCGCAGCAAATTCGAAAATAAGACGCCGTCGGATTTGCGCAGCAAATTCGAAACCGCTGAGGCACGGACGCTGCGTTTTTCGGACCAGCGTCAGCCCAGCCGCTTTCCAAGCCGTGGCAGCCGCGCCTTGCGCATCAGTTTGCGCATCTCCCACGGCTCGCCCGACAGACGCCGCGCCTCGGCTAGCACGGCCTCGCCCACCTCTTGCACGACCTGAGGTGACCTCTCGGCCAGGGTGATCATAAACCCATCCGGGTCGAGCCGGGCGAGACCCTCTTCGTCCAGGATATTGCGGGGAAAGTCCTTGGCGTTGACGGTGAGGATCGCATCTGCGGAACAGCCGATGGCTGCCGCCAGAACGTGCACGTCGGCGGGGTCCGGCAGCCATAGGCGCGCCTCAAGGCCGTGCGGAACGCGCACTTCGGCCTTGGGAAACCGGGCTTGGATCTGGGCAATCTCCCCCCGCGCGATGGTTTCTCCCTCCGGGCCGATCTTGCGGGCGGCCCGCGCCCATTCTTCAAGGATGCGGGGTGACCATTTGGGCTCAAACAGGCCGTGCGCCGCACAGCCCAGCACGACCTCGCGCATCACCGTGGGATACAGCACGTTGGCGTCGATCAGGACCCTCATAGGCGGAAGAACAGCGCCTTGAGGTAGCCGCTCTCGGCCAGTTGAGGCAGCTGAGGATGGTCCGGCCCAGCAAACCCGGTGTGGATCAGTTGCCCGCGCCGTCCGCCTTTCCCGATGCCACGGGCCGAGGCATCGCGGAAGGATTTGAGATCTGCCGCGTGGGAGCAGGAACAGAGCACAAGATAACCGCCGTCTGCCACCAGCGGAGCGGCCAGCCGCGCGACCCGTTCATAAGCGCGCAAGCCCTTGTCGAGCACTTGTTTCGAGGGCGCGAAGGCAGGGGGGTCACAAATGACCACGTCATAGCGTTCCTTGGCTTTGCGTGCAGCTTCAAGCTGGTCAAAGGCGTCGCCCTGCCGCGTCTCAAACCTGTCGTCGACACCCATCGCCTGTGCTCCGCCGGCTGCCAGTTCAAGGGCAGGGGCCGAGCCATCGATCGACACCGCCGCTTTGGCCCCCCCGGCAAGGGCCGCCAAGGCAAAGCCGCCCACATGGGAAAACACATCCAAAACCTGCCCGCTCTTTGCGAGACTGGCGGCAAAGGCATGGTTGGGGCGTTGATCGAAAAAGAGGCCGGTCTTCTGCCCGCCCATGACGTCGGCCATATAGGTGGCCCCGTTCATCGGCACTGGGATCGGGCCGTCCGGGGCTGTGCCATGCACTACGGCCATCTCATCGTCGAGACCTTCCAAAGCACGGGCGCGCCCGGTGCCGTTCTTGATGACACAGGGCACGCCTGTCACCTGCACCACGGCTTCGGTCAACGCCTCGATCCGCCGTTCGGCCCAGGCCGCATTGGGCTGGACGACCGCCACATCTCCGAACCGGTCGATCACGACGCCCGGAAGGCCATCGGCCTCTGCGTGCACCAATCGGTAAAATGGTTGATCATAGAGCCGGGTCCGATGCGTCAATGCGCGCTCCAGCCTGGCGGCAAACCACGCCACATCGACCTCAGCCTCGATATCGCGATCCAGCATCCGCACGGCGATCTTCGATTTCGGGTTGATCGTGCCAAGTCCGAGACTGCGGCGATCCGCATCCTGAAGCTCAACCAATCCGCCATGGCTCAGTCCCTTGGTGCGACGGTCCATGACCAGTTCATTGGCATAAACCCAGGGGAAGCCGTGTCGGATGACCTGCGGCTTGGCTTTGGGAAGAAGGCGAACAACGGGCAAAGGGGGCTGTCTCATGACAGCCCCCTTACACGTGCGCTCCTGTCAGGGAAAGCGGATCAGTTGTCGGCGCGGGCCACCACTTCGAACCCGTCCTGCGGCTCACCCTGGCCGGTCAGACCGGTCAGGTTGTGGAAAAACAGGTTCGTGAGGTGGGCCGTGATCCGGACCTTCTGGGTCTGGCCTTCATTGTCAGCCGCAAGGGCGGCATAGCCCCCAAGAGCGGCCAGATCACCGTTGATACGGCGCATCGGCTCAATCACTTCGCCGGTCACGGCGTCGCGGATCGTCAGGTCGAACTTGATTGAATGCACCCCGCCCACGGAATATCGGGTGCGCTCGGTCAGGGAATGAAACCGGACGAGCGACACATCAACCGTCACCGGACGCTGGCCTGTCAGGCCTTCTGCAGCCGACCGGATTGAAGTTTGGAAGATGTCAGAAATCTGCTCGGCCCGGTTGCCCAACGGATCACCGCGCCAGACGATATCGGCGATCGGGTAATAGGAATTCGCCTCGGACACGGTCAGGTCAGATGGCACGGCAAAGCGGATGGAATGCAACTGGTAGTCGCGCATCACTTGCTGTTCGGTCTGCGCCGAGAGGTCGGGACCCACGCTGACAGCGTTCCGCGTCACTGTGTCTATGGACGCACAGGCGCTCACGGCGGCCAGAAGGGCTGTGATTGCAACGGTCTTGATCAAGGTCATGGTGTCCTCCGGGGCTATGCCCAGTTGATAAGCCTTCTTCGAGGCGCGCCTTTTATCGCGCGAAAGTTGGGGCAAAAATGTGGTAAACAAAGGGTAAATCCGGGGAGTTTGCACGGTAAGATCGGGCCGTATCCCGGCTTTTAAGGAGTTTTGGCGCTTGATCGGGGGGCAGCCCTCGTGCTTCGCGGCAAATCGCCTCCACGGGTCAGTTTGTTGAGTGGAAGGTGTTGTTAGCGCTAACTACACATGCTATTGGCGCGGCGAAACGAAACCCCACGCGACACAGCAGAGGGACGGAATGACCCTTCACCCAACAATCGCCCAAGTGACCGACCGCATCATCGCCCGCTCGGAACAAGCACGCGGAACCTATCTCGACCGGATGGCGGCGGCCGCCGCAGAAGGGCCGCGCCGCGCCCATCTAAGCTGCGGCAACCAGGCCCATGCCTATGCAGCGATGGGTGGCGATAAGGATGCCCTTGTCGCAGAAAAGACCCCCAATATCGGGATCATTACGGCCTATAACGACATGCTATCCGCGCATCAGCCGTTCGAAAACTATCCCGCAAAAATCCGCGACGCGGCCCGCGCGGCGGGCGGAACGGCGCAGGTCGCAGGCGGAGTTCCGGCCATGTGCGACGGCGTCACCCAAGGCCAAACCGGGATGGAGCTGTCGCTGTTCTCTCGCGATGTCATCGCTTTGGCGGCGGGCGTCGGTCTCAGCCACAACGTGTTCGACGCGGCGATGTATCTTGGCGTCTGCGACAAGATCGTGCCGGGGCTCATCATGGCCGCCGCGACCTTCGGCTATATCCCCGGTATCTTCGTGCCCGCAGGCCCGATGGTCAGCGGGCTGCCGAATGACGAAAAAGCCAAGGTGCGTCAGGATTTCGCCAAGGGCCTGATTGGCCGCGAAGAACTGATGAAGGCGGAGATGGCCTCTTACCACGGCCCCGGCACCTGCACGTTTTACGGCACCGCCAACACCAACCAGATGCTGATGGAGTTCATGGGGCTGCACTTGCCCGGGGCGTCCTTCGTCAATCCCGGCACCGACCTGCGCGAGGCGCTGACCGATGCGGCGACCAAGCGCGTGCTGCAGATCACCGCATTGGGCAATGATTACACGCCGGTTTCGGATGTGCTGGATGAAAAGGCCTTTGTGAACGGGCTGGTCGGGCTGATGGCGACCGGTGGATCGACAAACCTCGTCCTGCACCTGCCAGCGATGGCGAAGGCGGCGGGCGTGATCCTCGATCTTGAGGATTTCTCGGACCTGTCGTCGGTGACCCCGCTGATGGCCAAGGTCTATCCAAACGGATTGGCCGACGTGAACCATTTTCACGCCGCAGGTGGCTTGCAGTACATGATCAGCAACCTTCTTGAGGAAGGTCTTCTGCATGACGACGTCAAAACCGTCGCAGGCGCTGGCTTGAACACCTATGCGCAAGAACCCACCATGCAAAACGGGGAGCTTGGCTGGCGCAAGGGCCCCAGCGAGACCCATAACGACAAGATCCTGCGCCCAGCCTCCGATCCGTTCCAGAAGACCGGCGGTCTTGTGCAGCTAAACGGCAACCTTGGCCGCGGTGTCATCAAAGTGAGCGCCGTGGCCCCCGAGCGTCACATCATCGAGGCGCCCGTGCGCATTTTCCACGAACAGCATGATTGCAAGGCCGCGTTTCAGGCAGGCGAGCTGACCGAGGACACGATTGTCGTCGTGCGCTTCCAAGGCCCCAAATCAAACGGCATGCCAGAGCTGCATTCGCTGACGCCAACGCTCGCTGTGCTTCAGGATCGTGGACTGAAAGTGGCGTTGGTGACAGATGGGCGCATGTCCGGCGCGTCCGGCAAGGTGCCAGCGGCCATCCACATGGCGCCAGAGGCCGCTGATGGCGGGCCCATCGCACTTCTGCGCGACGGCGATATCGTGCGGCTCGATGCAACGACCGGAACGCTGGAATGCCTCACCGATCTGACGGGTCGTGAACCGGCACAGGCTGATCTGACCGGCAACGGCAACGGTGTGGGTCGGGAATTGTTTGAGGTCTTCCGTCGACAGGTCGGCCCCTCAACCACCGGGGCGGGTGTCGTCGTCTGATGCCGAGCGCCTGTTTCATCTGACCCAAAACAACTTCCGCCGGAGGCACCAAATTTCTGGGAAATTTGGTCTCCCCCAAAAAGGATCACGACATGACCCCTGAACACGCCTCAGAACTGAACGCCAAGGTCTGCGCCTTGGCACCGGTGATCCCGGTGCTGGTGATCGACGATGCGGCGCAGGCCGAAGGGTTGGCAAAGGCGCTGGTCACCGGTGGCTTGCCCGCGTTGGAAGTCACATTGCGCACCCCCGCCGCACTGGATGCGATCCGGGAAATGACAAAGGTCGAGGGCGGTGTCGTTGGGGCAGGCACGTTGCTCACCGAGGCGGATGTCAAAGCCGCGAAAGAGGCGGGGGCGACATTTGGCGTGTCGCCCGGTGCGACCGACCGTCTGCTGGACGCCTGTGAGGATCACGACCTGCCGCTTTTGCCCGGGGCTGCCACCGCGACAGAGGCCATGGCGCTTCTGGAGCGCGGCTATACGGTGCAGAAATTCTTTCCCGCCGAGGCCAATGGCGGGGTGCCGGCCTTGAAATCCATCGGCGCCCCGATCCCTCAGGTGAAATTTTGCCCCACGGGGGGCGTGTCCTTATCAAATGCCCCTGATTATCTTGGCCTAAGCAACACGCTTTGCGTTGGTGGGTCCTGGGTGGCGCCGAAGGACAAGGTCGAAGCCGGCGATTGGGCGGCGATCACGGCGCTCGCGGCGGAGGCGGCCTTGCTCAAACGGTGAGTCTCTTAGGGTTGGCGGCGCGATCGATTGGATCGAATTTGCTGCGCAAATCCGACAGCTTCCTAATTTTGGATCGAATTTGCTTTGCAAATCCGACCGGCGCGCGCCTTCGGCGCGCTATTTTGCATATTTTTGAACCAAAGAAGCGGGGCGGTGCGGAGTTAGGCAGGTTAGAGGGGCTTGCGTGGCCAATAGTTCATGCGCCCCATTTCGCCTCGTTCGCTTCGATTGCCGCGATCCGTTCTGGCGTCTTGGGGTGGCTGAGCAGCCAGGCCGGCTGTGCGGCTCCCCGGGCGCCGGTCAGGGTTTGCAGCTTTTCAAACAACGACTTTTGCGGCGCTGTGCCAATCCCGGCCTTGATAAGCAGGGCGGACGCATAGGCGTCGGCTTCGTATTCGTCTGACCGCGACAGCCGCGCCATCAGCAGCGACATCGCCGCGTTTGCGATCAGCGGGCCGAGCCCCGGTATGAACCGCCCCAGCACCATGGCCAGCGCCGTGCGCAAGGCGTTCTGGCCGGAAAAGTCGATCATCCGGCGGCGCGAATGGCCCAAGGCCACATGGCCCAGCTCATGAGCGATGACCGACGCCATTTCTTCTGCTGTGACCTCTCCCGCGCGGTATTTGTCGTAGAACCCGCGGGTGATGAAGATGCGGCCGTCGGGGGCAGCGAGGCCGTTCACAGGCTCCACCTCATAGATGTGGACCTTGATGTTGGGGATGTCGACGACCTTGGCCATCTCTGCTGATAACGCCCGCAATTTCGGGTCGGCCAGTTCAGTCGATTTCTGGTTCAGCTCATGCTTCAGCCGCCACGCGGAGAGGCGGTACATGATGATGCCATAGCCTATGGCCAGAAGGATCGGGGCAAATTTGAGCATAGGTCAGATATGGGGCGGGTCCGGTTACCTGACAAGCAGGTCGAGGGGGTGGCGCGACAACCTCTCGCAGCCTTGATCGGTCACCAGCACGGAATGGCCGAGGGTCATGGCCGCACCGGCGTCGCTGTCCATCAGGATCATGTGGAGAAAGAAGACCTGGCCTGCCTGCATCGGCAGCGGGTTGCCGTCATAGAACATCGGGAAATCGACCCAGATGGGGTTGTAGACGGCACCCATCCCGTAGCCGCAGGTTTGAAGGCGCGCATGGCTGAGGCCGTGGGCATCAAAGACGTTTGCGTGGGCGGTGTAGACGTCGCCCATCGGCGCGCCCGGTGTGATCGCGGCCTCGCACGCCTCTAGCGCTTCGGCGCAGGCGGCGTGGAGGCGTTTGTGGGTGTCTGACGGCTGGCCAATGAGCACCGTGCGCATCATGGCCGCGTGGTAGCGGGCATAGGCGCCGGACCATTCCAGCGTCAGCTGGTCCTGCGCGTCGAGATGTCTGCGGCCTGAGAAATAACGACAGAGTAACGCGCCGTCGCCGGATCCGATGATGAATTCGTTGCCCGCGTAATCGCCGCCGCCTTTGAAGACCGCACCCTGCATCGCCGCCAGAATATCGCCCTCAAAGGCACCAGCATGGGTGGCGGCGAGCCCTGCATCGAGCGCGTCATCTGACAGTTCAGCGGCGCGGCGGTGCATCGCGATCTCGGCGGGGGATTTGATGCGGCGCAGGGCGCGAATGAGGTCTGAGTGGTCTTGCAGCGCGGGCAGGGCGGCGCGCAGGCGTTGGCCGTTGTGGTCCGTCAGGCCCGCCGTGTCGCTTTCAAAGCCGATGGGGCCGCTGACGCCAAGGTCGAGCAGCATGTTGGCCAGATCCTGCGCCGGATCGCAGCCTTCGTATTCGGGCCAGATGTGTATGTGATCGTCAGGTAGCGTCGACGTGTGCCGCGCCTGCCGCAGATCGGGCATCCGTGTCAGGAGGTGAATGTCGCCGTATGCGGTCAGCACCATCGCCTGAAACATCGCAAAGCCGAACGTGTCGTACCCTGTCAGCCAGTATTGGCTTTCGGGCGCAAAGAGGATCATGGCGTCAAGGCCAGCCTCTTGCACGGCACGTGTGGCGCGGGTCTGGCGGGCGGCGAATTCGGCGGTCTCAAAATGCAGTGTCATGGTGTCAGTGGTGGCGGCGTGCGGCGCCTGCGTCAAGGCGCGGCAACTTGCCTGATATGCGGACGAGGGTTCAGGCGACAGGCTGGCTGACAAATGGAGGGACGCGATGGAGCATCTGGCACTCTGGGCAGCGGCGGGCCTGAGCCTGCTTTGGTTTTTCGTTCATCTCATCTTTGGCGGGCGGGATATCGCGGCCCCGTTTCGGGCGGATCCAAGACAGGATCACACCATCATGGCCACGCTCTGGATGGTCTGGCACATGGTCACTGTGACGATCCTGCTGATGAGTGTGTTCTTCGCAGCAGGCGTCCTGATCCACCCCAGCTATGCCGTTGCAGGAACAGCCTTGGCGGCGGGATATTCGGCGGTCGGGATCGGTGCGCGCTTTGTGCTGGGTACAACGTTCAAGGTGATCCCGCAGGGGTGGTTGTTCGTCCCGGTGGCAGCGTTGGGCCTTTTGGGCGTGATCTAGGTCAGCACTTTCATACCGCGCTCGATCCCTTCAAGGGTCATCGGGACCATGCGATCCGCGCCAAAGATCTGCTGCACCATCTGGACGCTCTGAGTGAATCGCCAGTAGCGTTCGGGCAGGGGGTTGAGCCACAGATGTGATTGCCACTGGTCGCGGGCGCGTTCGAGCCAGACTTGCCCGGCCTCTTCGTTCCAATGCTCGTTGGCGCCGCCCGGATAGGCAATTTCATAGGGCGACATGGAAGCGTCGCCGACGAAGATACACTTGTAATCCGGCCCGTAGGTGCGCAGCACCTCCCATGTTGGGGTCTGGGCATCCCAACGGCGGCGATTGTCACGCCAAACGCCTTCGTAGAGGCAGTTGTGAAAGTAGTAGTGTTCGAGGTGCTTGAATTCGGACTTCGCGGCCGAAAACAGCTCTTCCACCAGTTTGATATGCGGGTCCATGGAGCCGCCGATATCGAGGAAGAGGAGAACTTTGACGGCATTTCGCCGCTCAGGCCGGGTCTGGACGTCAAGGTAGCCGTGCTCTGCCGTGGCGCGGATCGTGCCGTCCAGATCAAGCTCATCCGCGGCACCGTCGCGGGCCCATTTGCGCAGGCGTTTCAGGGCAACCTTGATGTTGCGGGTCCCGATTTCGACGCTGTCATCGAGGTTGCGGAATTCGCGTTTGTCCCAAACTTTAACGGCGCGCTGGTGGCGGCTTTCGTCCTGCCCGATGCGCACGCCTTCGGGGTTGTAGCCATAAGCGCCAAAGGGGGAGGTGCCAGCGGTGCCGATCCACTTGTTGCCGCCTTGATGGCGGCCTTGTTGTTCCTTCAGCCGCTCTTTGAGGGTCTCCATGAGCTTGTCGAACCCGCCAAGCGCCTCAATCTCGCGCTTTTCTTCCTCGCTGAGGTGCTTTTCGGCCATCTTTTCCAGCCATTCGCGCGGGATATCCACGGCCTCAAGCACCTGATCCGCGCTGATCCCCTCAAGTCCTTCGAAGGCGGCGGCAAAGGCGCGGTCGAATTTGTCGAGGTTGCGTTCGTCTTTCACCATCGACGCACGGGCAAGGTAGTAGAAGGCGTCGATGTCATAGGTCGCAAGGCCCTTCGACATGCCCTCAAGAAAGGTCAGGTATTCGCGCAAGGAGACAGGCACGCCACCCCGGCGCAATTGGTCGAAGAACGGCAGAAACACCGATCAGACCTCAGGTATATTGACGGGTGATGATAACGGCGATGAACATGCCGATAACGCCAAAGATCATCGCAAAGACGGCCGCCCACTGTGCCATGTCGGCAGCCGAGCCGCCGCGCTGTTTGGCCCGAAACGCCCCCAGCAAAGCTCCTAAAACAAGGCCGCCGAGGGGGTAGATCATGGGTCAGGTCCCTTTGAGTGGGTTGAGCGATGCAATTTCGCGCAGGCGCGCACGGACCTGCGCGTCCGAGCCGAACCCGTAGCGCGCCCAGCCCAAAGAGTCCATCCTGACCGCTTCGGCTGCGGCGGCTTGTCCTGACATCTCAAGCGCTTCGGCCTTGAACATCATCAAGGTCGCCAACAGAGCCGCGTTTTCATGGGCCGCAGCGATCGGGAGCGCGCCTTCGACAAGGTTGAGAACCGCTGCCGCATCGCCCGATGACAACGCAAAAGCGGCGAGCTGGACGCTCACATGCGCGGCATGAAGGCGCGTTTCGGGCGAGCGGTTGTAGATCGCCAACGCCTCCCTGAAGGATTGCAGCGCTATGTCGCTGTCATAGCCCACGTTGAGCCGACCGAAGGCATAATGGGCAAACCCGGTGCGCGGCCCGACCCAGTTGAGCGCTCCGGCGGTGCTGACGGCCTGAAGGGCTGCGTTGCGCCTGCGGGACGGGGTTGACCCTGCGGTCAGCGCGATCTCGATGTTTTCGATCCAGTCGCGGGTGGTGTCGTTTTGCGGACGGGGCGGCTGCGCCTCCCCTGCGGGGTTGAGCCGGGCCAGAACCGCGCCAAGCCGGGCGGCCACCTGTCCGCGCGTCATCCCGTTCTGCAAGGCCGGGTCGTAATAGGCCCGCAGGATCAGCATGTCGAAAGAAGTCAGGACTGCGTGGATGTTGTCGTCGTTGAAGACTGAATCAGACAGCCGATAAAGGTCATTGAGCGGCCCCAATGCTTGCGCCAGTTCTTCGTGCAGGCAATCGCGGATTTCCTGAGGCGCCACGTCTGAGGGCACAAAGACCGTGGCCCGGTCGCGCCTCTCAAGCGTGGTCCAATCCACCGTCGGCGTGCGGCGCACGGTCTTGAACTCTTCCCAGCTGGACACACGCGGGACCACGAAACAGGCGGCGCGGGGCACCGCGCGGTTCAATTCCGCCCGCGGGATCGCCTCTATCGTGATGGAGGCCGACGGGCCTGAGGTCATGAAGATGTCGATGTTCGCCTCATTGCGCAAACGCGACAGCAACGCGCGCAGATCGGGCGTCAGGCTGACCGGGACATCGCCGGTGACCCGAACGGAAATCGGGCTTTCAAAGCGAGTCAGCCGGGCGACAGGGCGACCACTCTCCATGCGAAACGCGAGGTCCATGAAATCCTTGCCGATTTCACGGTTGGACCGGGTTGGTGTGGTGACGCGGTTGCCAGCGAACATCTGCATCGGCGGCAGGCTTTGTTCGAACCCCATCGTGCGGGTCGGCAACTGAGTTTGCGGCGGCACCGGGGTGCAGGCGGTCATGAACATGATCGACAGGGCCAGAAGCCTGCGGAATGTGCGGGTCATTCGGCCCCCCAGATCGCTGTGCGGGCCGGGTTGCGGCCGGACGGTCCGTAGGGGTCGGCAAAAAAGAAGGCAACGCCGACGGCGCTGGCCCGGTCTTGGGTCAGTTCTTCGGTCCACACCTGTCCCGCCCGGGCGATTTTGCCTCTGAGCTTGGGGTGCGTGGCGACCGGCATTTTTGCCTTGGTCAACACTGCTCTCCTTTTGTCTCAGCCGGAACCTGCCGACCGACTGAGGCCCGCGTTGGGTCGGAATTGGGCAATTCCGCGACCGCCGCGCGCAAGAGAGAGTAAAGGCGATGCAGGGGCCTGGATTCACCGGATTTCTTGGGCGGTTGCCCAAATCGGAATCAGGTGTGATTCAAAAGACTCAATCCGTTGTGGTAGCGTGGAACCATGAAGCGTCCCGCACACCCGATTCCTGAGGATGTGGCCCTAGCCCTGTCGGCCGCCGGACTGACGGCGCTTTACGAGGCGCGGCCCTGGTATCAGCGCAACGATTATCTGGGCTGGATCGTACGCGCAAAACGGCAGGACACCCGCCAGAGACGGCTCACCCAGATGCTGGACGAACTGCGTGCCGGCGACGTTTACATGAAGATGGCGTGGCGTCCGCGCCGCTGACGCCTATCGCTGCCCGCGCGCCATGAATGCGAGCCGCTCGAACAGATGCACGTCCTGTTCGTTCTTCAACAGCGCACCATGCAGTTTGGGCAGGGCCGATGCACCGTCGCGCTTCAGGTCTTCAGATGTCAGATCCTCGGCCAGCAGCAGCTTCAACCAATCGAGCACTTCTGACGTCGAAGGCTTTTTCTTCAGCCCCTGCTGGTCGCGGATTTCAAAGAACTGGGTCAGGGCGGTGGTCAGCAACGCCTCCTTGATGCCGGGGTGATGCACTTCAACGATCTGCTTCATTGTCTCCATGTCCGGGAAGCGGATATAGTGAAAGAAACAGCGCCGCAAAAACGCGTCGGGCAGTTCTTTCTCGTTGTTGGACGTGATGATGACGATCGGGCGCTGGGCGGCCTTCACCGTCTCACCGGTCTCGTAGACGTGGAATTCCATCCGGTCGAGCTCTTGCAGCAGATCGTTCGGGAACTCGATGTCGGCCTTGTCGATCTCGTCGATCAGCAGAACGACCCGCTCGTCCGCCTCAAACGCGTCC
>JBCBCS010000098.1:0-12468 GCA_038530475.1 Pseudomonadota bacterium | reverse complement strand
CCGCGATGTCGCCCAGATCGGCGCACTGCAAACTGTCAAACGGCGCCGCCCCGGTCTGGATATTGTAGGGCCGGATCATCGCGCTTTCCTGCCGAACCTGCTTTGGCCCAAACCGGGTGCCGGACCGCCAGGACGTGCCGATATCCATCGGGATGCCGATAAAGCCCACATCGAGACCCTCGGGCGTTTCCGCTTCTGGCAGGCGCATGAACGTTTGCGGCCCAGAAAACCGCGCGAGGTCATTTCCACTGATCGGCTGATTGGGCATTTATCTTTTGTTCCATAGGTTTAGACAGCAAAGCTCAAACGCGACATGGGCGCCTGCGATGGCCGTTGCGCCGGTCGTGTCATAAGGCGGCGAGACTTCGACCACATCACCGCCCACCATGTTGATGCCCGCCAGATCCCGCAGCATCGCTGCCGCCTGCCAGCTCGCCAGACCGCCCCAAACCGGCGTCCCGGTGCCGGGCGCAAAGGCGGGGTCAAGCGCGTCGATATCGAAGGTCACGTAAGTCGGATGGTCGCCCACAATTTCCTTAACGCGGGACACCACCCAATCACTGCCCTTTTCATGGCAAGACCGGGCATCAAGATATTGAATTCCAAGATAATCTTCGCATTCTGTCCGAATGCCGATCTGCACCGACCGCGCCGGATCGACAAGCCCCAGCTTCACCGCCTTGTACATGAACGTGCCATGATCCACCCGGTCCATGTCATCATCGGCCCAAAGGTCAGAATGCGCATCAAACTGGATCACCGACATCGGTCCGAACTTCG
Source organism: Pseudomonadota bacterium (assembly GCA_038530475.1). GTDB lineage: Bacteria > Pseudomonadota > Alphaproteobacteria > Rhodobacterales > Rhodobacteraceae > Octadecabacter. The sequence continues at coordinate 11,688 of JBCBCS010000098.1, read as the reverse complement.
CCGCGTAAGCCTTTAGAATCGGCAGAGTAATGAAGTGATCCCCCCCAAGCGTGACCGTCCCCGGACCCTGCGCGAGGATGCCCGCAATATGCGCCTCGATTGCAGCAGGCGTGCCCGACACATTTGCGTAATCAAAAGCCAGATCGCCATAATCCGCGATGGCAAACTCTGTTAACGGGTCAAAGCCCCAGCCATAGGGTGGATCATAGGGTTGCAGCGTCGATGCCTCCCGTATCGCACGCGGTCCGAACCGCGTCCCGGGCCGGTTCGTCACGGCCTGATCAAACGGTATACCTGTGATTGCCAGGTCTACGCCTTTGAGATCCTTGGTGTATTTGCGCCGCAGGAACGAGGTCGCCCCGCCGAATGTGTTCTCAAACGCGGCACCTTTCAGGTCGTCGCGGGAAAAGGCGAGGTCAATCTGGCCCTTTGCATCTTCCAATGCCATCACGCCCCCCCAAGCGGCAACGCCCGTTCTGCGATGCGCGCGAAGAACGACGCGCCGTAAGGTGCTGTATTATCGTCGAAATCGTAATCCGGCTGGTGCAAGCCGGCGGTGTTGCCATTGCCCACGAACAGATAGGATCCGGGCACCTTTTCCAGGAAATACGAAAAGTCCTCCGCCCCCATTTCACGCTGTCGTTCGGCCTCCACGATGCCATCGGCGGCGACCTCCCGCGCGACCTCAACGGCAAAGGCCGTCTCGGCCTCAGCATTGACCGTGGGTGGGTAGCCCTTTTCGTAGCGCAGCGTCGCTTCCACCCCGAACGACGCGGCCTGGCCCGTCACGATCTCTTCTATGCGGCGTTTCACCATCGCCCGCACGCCCGGATCAAACGTGCGCACTGTGCCCCCGAGATAGGCCGTGGAGGGGATGACGTTATCCGCGGTCCCGGCATGGATCATCGTTACTGAGACCACCAAATCATCGAGCGGGCGGTGATTGCGGCTCACGATCGTCGCCATCGCCTGCGCGATCGACACCGCAACGGGGATCGGGTCGCGGGTTTCATGGGGATAGGCTCCGTGCCCACCAACCCCCTGAATATCAACGTGAAATGTATCCACTGCCGCCATGATCGGACCGGGCGTGGTGTAGAACTGACCGACAGGCGTGCCAGGTGCGGAGTGCAGCGCGTAAACTTGCGACAGGCCGAACCGCTCAATCACCCCCTCTTCGACCATCAGCTCAGCCCCGCCGCCTGTCTCTTCCGCAGGCTGAAAGATCAGCGCAATCCGACCTGCGAAATTCCGTGTTTCAGCCAGGTATCGCGCCGCACCGAGCAGCATCGTCGTGTGGCCATCATGGCCGCAGGCATGCATCTTTCCCGGGTTGGTTGAGGCCCAATCTGCCCCAGTTTCCTCAGTAATGGGGAGCGCATCCATATCTGCCCGCAGACCAATCGTCGGCCCATCGCCCTTCCCGTTGATGATCGCAATAACGCCAGAGACCGCAATCCCCTCGTGGATCTCATCAACGCCAAATTCCCGCAGTCGTTCGCCAACGAATTTTGCGGTTTCATGACAATGTTGCCCCAATTCCGGATGCATATGCAGATGCCGCCGCCATGCGGTCATATCGTCGGCAAAGGCCGCAATTCGGTTGATGATCGGCATGGGACCCCTCTATTCAGTGAGGGCAGTCTGACACCAAAGGAGCGCACCCTCAATGCCACACGACATGATCCATGCAACGGAAGATGCGGACCAGATGGACCGTTTGCTGGCAATCATGGCCGCCTTGCGTGATCCGGACACAGGCTGCCCGTGGGACAAGGTACAGTCGTTCAAGACAATTGCGCCTTACACAATTGAAGAGGCCTATGAAGTGGCCGACGCGATTGATCGGGGTGATCTGTCTGATCTGAAGGGGGAGCTGGGCGATCTGCTCTTTCAGTCGGTCTATCACGCGCAAATGGCGTCCGAGATGGGTGCGTTTACCTTTGCGGATGTGGCGCGAAGCATGTCGGACAAGATGGTTGCCCGCCATCCGCATGTCTTTGGCGATGAAAGTGGCGACAAGACCGCCGATCAGCAATCAGCCGATTGGGAGAAGATCAAGGCGGCGGAACGGGCGGGCCGGGCTGAGGGCCGAACCCTGGATGGGGTGGCCGTGGGCCTGCCCGCGCTTTTGCGGGCGCTGAAGCTGCAGAAACGTGCGGCGCGCGTTGGGTTCGATTGGCCCGACGTAGGCCATGTCATAGACAAGATTGCCGAAGAAGCGCGTGAAGTGGTTGAGGCGCGTGACACGCTCAGCCAGGACGAGGTCACCGAGGAAGTCGGCGATTTGCTGTTCGTCGTGGCGAATCTCGCCCGGCACCTGAACGTGGACCCAGAAGACGCGCTGCGTCGAGCGAATGCCAAGTTCCAGCGTCGGTTTGAGGCCATTGAAGATGCTCTCGCCAAGGAGGGCCGGACGCCGTCTGACAGTGATCTGGCCGAAATGGACGCGCTTTGGGACGCCGCCAAAGCGGCTGAAAAAGACTAACCCGCAGCTTTCTCTTCCAGCGTCAGCCATTCCTCTTCGGCGGCTGACAGCTTTTCTTGGCGCTCGACCAAAGCGTCCGTCGCCTTTTGGAACTTCACTGGTTCACGGGTAAAAAGCTCAGGATCAGCCATAAGGGTTTCCAGCTTAGCGATCTCGGCCTCCAGCCGCTCGATTTCAGCCGGGAGCGCCTCAAGCCGGTGCTTTTCGGTAAAGCTGAGGCCGGATTTCTGCGCCTTGGGCTTTGCCGCTTCGGCCTTGGCGGCTTTGGGCTTGGCCTTTTCTTCGGTCGGAGCGTCTGCCGCCCGCTGCGCCTGATAATCGCTCCAGCCACCCGCATAGGCGACCGCCCTGCCGTTCCCTTCCATCGCGATTGTGGTCGTGGCCACACGGTCGATAAAATCGCGGTCGTGGCTGACCAACAGCACGGTGCCGGGATAATCGCCCAGCAGATCCTGCAACAGGTCCAGCGTTTCGATATCAAGGTCATTAGTCGGCTCGTCCAGCACAAGCAGATTACTTTCCCGCGCCATCAGCTTGGCCAGCAACAGCCGCGCCTTTTCGCCGCCCGACAAGGACCGGACGGGCGCACGGGCCTGGGCGTCGTCAAACAGGAACTCCTTGAGGTAGCCAACGACATGTTTAGGGGTTCCCCGCACCATGATCTGATCGGCCTTGCCGCTCACCGCCATGCTGGGATCGGTGGTGAGGTTGTCCCATAATGTCTCATCCGATTTGAGCTGGGCGCGGGCCTGATCAAACACAGCGATTTCAAGGTTGGTGCCGTGCTTCACACGGCCAGCATCCGGTTCAACGTCGCCCAGCAACATCTTGATCAGAGTTGTTTTTCCGACTCCGTTGGGTCCGACAAAGGCAACCCGATCACCGCGCTGCACTTCAAGATCAAACCCCTTTACGATCGTCTTGCCGTCATAGGCTTTCGCCAGCCCCTGCGCCTCAATCACGCGCTTGCCCGATTGCCGCCCGCCGTCTAACGCCATCGCCGCCGTGCCCGCCCGTTTGATCTGGGACGCGCGCTCCGCCCGCAGATCCTGCAACGCCCGGACCCGGCCCATATTGCGCTTGCGGCGGGCCGAAATGCCTTCGACGGCCCAGCGGGCCTCTGCCTTGATCTTGCGGTTGAGCTTGTGCCGTTGGAGGTCTTCCTCCTCCCACGTCTTGTCGCGCCATGCCTCAAACGCATCGAACCCTTTTTCCTGACGCCGCACCACGCCCCGGTCGACCCAAAGCGTCGCGCGGGTCACGGCCGTCAGAAACGCGCGGTCGTGCGAGATCAGCACAAAGCCCGCCTTGGTCTGCATGAGTTCCCGTTCAAGCCAGCGAATTGCCTCGATATCAAGGTGGTTCGTCGGCTCATCGAGCAGCATCAGCGCCGGCGCTTCGGCCATCAGCTTGGCCAAGGCGGCACGCCTGCGCTCCCCGCCCGACGCCACGGCGACATCGCGGGCGGGGTCGAATTTCAGCCCTTCGGCCACGGCCTCAACCCGCCACGCCTCGGACAGGTCCAGCCCGCTGGCTGCGTAATCGCCCAAAGTGGCACAGCCCTCCATGCCGGGGTCCTGCTCCATGTAACCCACCGAAACACCGGGCGAGGCGACAACGCTGCCCGTGTCGGCCTCCACCAGACCGGCCATCACCTTCATCAGAGTGGATTTACCCGACCCGTTACGCCCCACCAGCGCCACCCGGTCACCGGGTTGGACCACAAGCGACAGATCGTCAAAAACAGGATCGCCCCCAAAGGTGAGGGAGATGTCGGAAAGCTGAAGAAGGGGTGCACGCGCCATGAGGCTCAGCTAGCCCTGCCTGCAGCCTTTCGCAAGCGCCCCTTCATCTTGGCCCATACAACTCCCGCCGGAGGCCAAGACTCTATGGCTCAACCAACGCGTCGGGCGACCCGGCGATGAGGCGCAGGGCCTTGGCACGGGCGGGCGGGATCGCGGCAATTTCGACGCCCGTGAAGACATGCATCGTGTTCAAATCGCGATCAATCACAGCGTGATCACTGACCCAGCCGCCCATCGACAGGTAGGTCTTCAACAAGGGGGGGAGCGCGGCCACGGCGGCCTTTCTGTTGGCCACGGGGCACGCCGATTGAGCAAACCGCACGACCTCAGGCGCTTTCGCATCGGGGCGTTGGGTTGCTGGGGCCAGATGGTGTGCCGCCAAAAGGTCAAATGACAGACGGTGCACGTCAGGATCATTGCCCGCAAAGGAAGAGCAGCCGAACAGCATTCCGGCGCCTGATGCATCCACCAGCCGGGTCAGCGCCCCCCAGGCCACGCGCATCACGTCCGGGTCCGCCGCGCCGGGAGCGACACAGAACCGGCCCAGTTCAATCATCGGCTTGGACCAGCCCGACAAAGCGGACAGATCGTAGAATTGGGCCGCGTAGCTTCGGCCGAGCGCGTGCCCGTCCTCAAGTGTCATGACACGAAAGACGGCGAGGAGATTGTCGTGACAGTCCTCGATCACCACGTGATCGCACCGCGCATCAAACGGATCCGCGTCCAGCCCGTCAGGGCGCCCGGCCAAACCCGCAGCGTCTATGAAACAGGCATGACGCAGCCGTTGCGATCGAATGACGTCGGCACCGTAGGCGACACGCGCACGCAGACCGCCGCGCTCCAGCAGCAGTGTTGAGATATCGTGATCCTTGGCCATCCGCGCCGCAGCCCGCGCGGCCTAGCCGTCGCCCAGGAAAGTGCCGGCGTCGAAGCGTCCCAACGCGCCAAAGAGCTGACGGATAAAGGTCGTATCGCGCACGTTGTCTTGCGTGACCCGACGCGACAGCGTCACAACCTGTCCGTCTTCCAGACCGAAGCGCTCAACATTGCTGACCACGCCTTCGTCGTCGAATCGGATCGCCACGACCTCGCGGTCGATCTCACGCGGCTCCAAAGGCCCGAAATAGCGGAAGCGGCTTTGGACATAGAAAAAACCGCCATTATTCAACACGCCACCAGCCGTCGGCGGCCCGATGACGTCCGCAACGGTGTCGCGGGTGTCGATGCCCACCAGCACCTCGGCCAATTGATCATCGCTTGGGGCGTAGCCATGATTGCGATAGAGCGTCGTGCATCCGACAGCCAACGATAGCGCGGCCCCAAGAAGGACGGCTTTCGCCAAGCGTGTGGTTCGCGTCATGCTCGCCCCTTCCCGGGTTGCCAATGGACCGCCGCCCTTGATCGGACGCCGCTTTTACCGCATTTACCGCCAACCCACCCCTTTGTTCAAGAGGATCGACCGCCATGAGCGACCCCAGCCCGACCGTCCTGCGCCTTGCAGACCTTCCGGCCCGGAAGCGCACAGAAGTGTTGATTGAACCGGATGCCGCTGGACGTGCCGAGCTTGCCCAGACCCTCAATGTGCTGACCATCCGCAAACTGCGCTTTGCTGGCACCTTGATCCCTCTGGGCAAGCGAGACTGGCGGCTTGAGGCAACCCTCGGCGCAACAGTGCAGCAGGCCTGTGTCGTCACGCTTGAGCCTGTGACCACCCGGATCGATGAAGAGATCAGCCGCACCTACACGGCGGATTTCGCCGTGCCCGACGCCGCAGAAGTGGAAATGCCGGAGGATGACAGCACCGATCCGCTGCCAGAGACACTGGATCTGAGCGAGGTCATGGTCGAAGCCCTCGCGCTCGCCCTACCGGCCTATCCGCGGGCAGACGGAGCTGAAACCGGGACGGCTGTCTTCACCGAACCGGGCAAAGCCGCTATGACAGATGAAGATGCACGGCCGTTCGCCGGTCTCGCCGCGCTCAAGCAGAGCCTTGAAAAAAAGGACGATGGGGACGACTAGTCAGGTCAGACTGACCGTCAGGAAAAACACTTGCGCTAGGGCGGAATCGCAGTATGTTCGCGCATCTTCAAAGAACGCGTCTCGACAGGCTTTGGGTTTTGTCCTAAAGCGCCGCAAACGCTGACACGAAGCACGATATTCACTTGGGTCCTGCCGCCGCGCATGACCCCCTACCCGAGGACGACACGATGGCTGTCCAGCAGAACAAAGTTTCCAAATCCCGTCGGAACAACCGCCGGTCGCACGATTCGCTCGACGGTGCGAACCCAAACGAATGCCCCGATTGCGGTGAGCTGAAGCGCCCCCACCACGTGTGCCCGTCCTGCGGGTCCTACGCGGGTCGCGAAGTCATTGCTCAGGCCGACGAGATCGACCTCGACGACGACGCTGCTTAAGTCATTGGGCCGGGGTGTTTCCCCGATGAGGAGCGAAGATGTCGGCCTCTGACTTAGCCACCAATCCTTTGACACTTTCGGTCGACGCCATGGGCGGCGATCAGGGACCCGCGCCAGTCGTCGCGGGTCTTGCGCGTTTTCTTGCGCGGTCACCGGACACGAAAGTGTTGCTGCACGGCCCCAAGGCTGAACTCGCCCCCTTGGTTGCGAAGCGCAAGATCGACGGCAATGTCGATATCGTCGACGCGCCGGATGTGGTGTCGATGACAGACAAGCCGTCGCATGTGATGCGGAACGGCAAGCAGACCTCGATGTGGTCTTCGGTTGAGGCTGTAAGGAACGGTGACGCCGCGATCTGCGTGTCTTGCGGCAATACCGGCGCGTTGATGGCGGTTTCCATGATCCGGCTGCGCAAGGCTGAGGGCGTGAACCGTCCTGCCATTGCCTGCCTCTGGCCGTCCCGCAACGCGACAGGCTTCAATGTCATGCTCGACGCAGGCGCGGACATTCGCGCCGATGAAGAGGACCTGCTGACCTATGCGTTGATGGGCGCCTCTTATGCCCGCAATGGGCTGGGCATCGCCCGCCCCCGCGTTGGATTGCTCAACGTGGGTGTCGAAGAGCATAAGGGCCGGGCTGAATTGAAAGTGGCCCACGAGATGATTGCCCGGGTCGCCCCGAAGGGCGAGTTTGACTACGTGGGATTCGTTGAGGGCGGCGATTTGCCTTCAGACCGAGTCGATGTGGTCGTCACTGATGGGTTTACTGGCAATATCGCGCTCAAGACCGGCGAAGGCACCGCCAACCTGATATCCGAGTTTCTGCGCGCCGCCTTCAAGGCCACGCCGTTCTCGCGCATTGCGGCGCTGCTGGCGGCCACGTCGCTGCGGCGACTGGGCCGCCGGATCGACCCGCGCCGGGTCAATGGCGGCGTGTTCCTCGGCCTCAACGGCACGGTGATCAAAAGCCACGGATCGGCGGATGAAACCGGGGTCGAAGCGGCGATTGTGCTGGCCGAAAAGCTGGCACGCTCCGGCTTTTCGGACAAAGTGGCGGCACGGGTTGCATCCGCAGCCACGCTCGCTCAAGATGCCGCAACGGAAAGCACCGACGAGGGTGCCGAACAGGACTGAGCAGCCAAATGACACTTCGCGCAACCGTTCGAGGCGTGGGACATTACCTCCCCGAACGCATTGTTCCGAATGCGGAGTTCGAGAAAACCCTCGACACCTCTGATGAATGGATCAAAGCCCGCTCCGGCATAGAACGGCGCCATTTTGCCGCCGAGGGGCAGACCACATCCGACCTTGCGACCGAAGCGGCGAATGCAGCGCTTGCGGATGCGGGACTAGAGGGCGCGGACATTGACGCGGTGGTTCTGGCCACGTCCACCGCCGACCTGACCTTTCCGTCAGCGGCGACAATGGTGCAACGGAACATTGGCAACACCAAAGGCTATGCCTTTGATATTCAAGCCGTTTGCGCTGGATTTGTCTTTGCCCTGTCAAACGCCAACGCGATGATCCTGAGCGGTCAGGCCAAACGCGTTTTGGTGATCGGGGCCGAGACGTTCAGCCGAATCATGGACTGGACCGACCGGGGCACTTGCGTGCTCTTTGGCGATGGCGCGGGGGCGCTGGTGCTGGAAGCCACTGAAGGTGACGGCACCCCCCAAGATCGCGGCATCCTCGCCACCGACTTGAACTCCGACGGCTCCTACAAGGACCTGCTCTATGTAGATGGCGGCATTTCAACTGGCACTTCAGGCGTGCTGCGGATGCAGGGCAAGGAAGTGTTCCGCCATGCGGTCGAAAAGCTTGCCGCGACGGCCGAAACCGCGCTGCATCGCGCGGGCCTGACCCATGACGACATCGATTGGGTGGTGCCGCACCAGGCGAATATTCGCATCATCCAGTCGACGGCCAAAAAGCTCGGCGTAGAGATGGAAAAAGTGGTCGTGACTGTACAGGACCATGGCAACACCTCGGCGGCCTCCATTCCACTGGCCCTGTCGGTGGGGGTGGCACGTGGCCAGATCAAACGCGGCGATCTGATCGTGACCGAAGCCATTGGTGGTGGCCTGGCCTGGGGAGCGGTCGCCCTACGCTGGTAGGCAAAGACCGGCACTTTAACGACTTCGCAGAACCCCTTGATGTTGACTCTGTTTTTGCCGCTGCCTTAGTGTCGGGCAAAAGTATTACGGGGATGACATGTCTGAAAAGACTTTGACGCGCATGGATTTGGCAGACGCCGTCCATGAAGAAGTGGGCCTTTCACGTAATGAGAGTGCTGAATTGGTGGAAACAGTTTTGGGCCATATGTCCGACGCACTTGCTGGTGGGGAAAGCGTAAAGATCTCTTCGTTTGGTACTTTTTCGATCCGCGATAAGGCCGCCCGTGTGGGCCGGAACCCCAAGACGGGGGAAGAGGTGCCGATCACGCCGCGCCGCGTGCTGAGCTTCCGACCAAGCCATCTGATGAAAGACCGCGTGGCTGCGGGCAACAAGCGTTAAGGAGCGGCGCGGATGACCAAATCCCGCGACGCCTTCCGTACCATTTCCGAAGTCAGTGAGGCGCTCGATACGCCCGCGCATGTCTTGCGCTTCTGGGAAAGCAAGTTTTCACAAGTCAAACCGGTAAAACGCGCCGGGGGCCGCCGGTATTACCGGCCGTCGGATGTTGAACTTTTGGCCGGGATCAAACGGCTGCTGCACCAGGACGGTCTGACGATCAAAGGCGCGCAAAAACTGTTGCGCGAACAGGGCGTCAAGCATGTAGCGTCTTTGGGCGAGGTTGATCTGACCGGGGCTGGGGACGCCAAAGAGGCCGAGACGATTGAAGCGACCCCGGCGTCGAAGCCGGTTCCGGAAGCGCCGTCTGCCAAAGACCCTGAACCGACGAATGTAGTCTCTCTGAGCGAAACCTCGGCCGAGCCTGCAGACGCGGCGGAGGCTGAACCTGAACCGGTGATAGCGTCTGCCCCGATAGACGAGCCAGCCGCCCCTGCCCCAGAGCCCGCTGCACCAGTCACTCCCTCTCCGGCAAAAATTTCGGTCCCGGATGACCCGTCTGATGCGGACAGCAAGCTGCCTGCGCGCTTCTTTCACCATCTGCAACAGGCCGACCCTCAGCGGCTTCGGGCGAAGGCCACAGAGATCGCGCCTTTGCTTGATCGGATGCAGGTGCTGCGCGACCGCATTCACGTACGCTGAGACCAGACCCCATGCGAATTACGGCTTGCGGACCACGCACATTGCGGTATGAACGCGGCTGTGTCGGGCTATGGCGCAGCCTGGTAGCGCGTCCGTCTGGGGGACGGAAGGTCGCAGGTTCGAGTCCTGCTAGCCCGACCACTTCAAAACAGGCCCGCCGCGCGGTTGCGTCGGCGGGTGTTTTGTATCCGGGTCAGGACATGCAATTGGGGGAAGCCTAAGCGATGAACGACGGTGTCTTGTCCGATGCGCAAATCGAACAGCTGATCGCCAACGGTCAGATTTCAGCCCCCATGACCTTCGAAAACGGTCAGGTGCAACCGGCATCTCTGGATTTGCGGCTGGGGGATCGCGCGTTTCGCGTGCGCGCATCATTTCTCGCCGGTCGGGGGCGTAAAGTCTCTGACAGGCTCGCGCAATTCACCATGCATGAGGTCGATTTGACCGGCGGCGGTGCGGTGCTCGAAAAGGGCTGCGTCTATGTCGTCCCATTGCTCGAAGCGCTTGATTTACCTGACGATTTATCCGGTGCGGCCTCCGCGAAATCCTCCACCGGCAGGCTCGATCTGCTGACCCGGATCATCACTGATGATGGGGTTGAATTCGACCGGGTGCCAAAGGGCTATACCGGCCCGATTTATGCTGAGATTTGTCCGCGCTCGTTCTCGGTGCTGGTGCATCCGGGGCTGATGTTGACGCAGATGATCTTTCGCAAAGGGGCGACGTTCCTCAGCGATGAGGAGCTTGCGACGTTGCACAACACAACCCCGATCGTTGATGGCACGCCCGTTATCTCGGACGGGCTGGGATTCTCAGTGGACCTGACCCCCCGTGATGGCGATCTGGTGGGCTACCGTGCCAAGCCGCACACAGGCGTCATCGATCTCAGCCAGATCGGCGCTTACGATCCGGCAGAGTATTGGGAAGAGGTCCGCACCAAGGACGAACGCATCATCCTCGACCCCGGAGCGTTCTACATTCTAGTCAGCAACGAAGCGATCGCGATTCCGCCCGATTATGCCGCCGAAATGGCCCCCTATCTGGCGATGGTTGGCGAATTCCGGGTGCATTACGCGGGCTTCTTTGACCCCGGCTTTGGTTGGGACGGCGCAGGTGGTGCGGGATCACGTGGTGTGCTTGAGGTCCGCTGCCACGAGGCCCCGTTCGTGCTGGAGCACGGACAGGTCGTGGGCCGTCTGGTTTATGAACGCATGTCCGAAACTCCACGCACGCTGTATGGGCGCGAGATCAAGTCGAACTATCAAGGGCAAGGCCTGAAGCTGTCAAAACACTTCAGGACGTAAGCCATCAGAATTTGCTGATCCGGCGCAACATCCGGCTCGCAGATCGCACATGGCGCATGTTCTGCTGGGTTTGACGCTCGCGCATGCGCCGGGCCTGACGGTCCTGCGGTGTCGCATCCTCGTCCTGATGGTTGTTCTGTCCGCCCCGGCGAGATGCGGCCTGGAGGCCGGAGTTGATGCCTTTGTTCATCACCCGACGCAGGATCATTCTGAGCAGTCGTTCCATTGGGATACTCCCTCTCTCACGGACGCAATATATATGTTTCCGCTTGGTTGCCCAACTCTAGCGCGGCAATTCGGCAAGAAGATGGCGGTCAGGTCTCGTCGAACATTTCTGTCTGATCACCGTCGTCTGCATCCTCATCCTCTTCGGCGTCGCTCGCAGTCGGTGCAGGGCGGCTTTCAAGCAAACCAGCAGAGCGCAGTTCCTTGAGGCCCGGCAGATCCCGTGCGCTTTCGAGGCCG
>JBCBCS010000097.1:0-12599 GCA_038530475.1 Pseudomonadota bacterium | reverse complement strand
GATGCCACACTCTACATCCTCTTCGGCGCGCGCATGGAAGCGGGCGAAGACCCGATCCCTGTGCCGCAATCTGAAGAAGAAACCGTGATCAAGGCGCAGATCCAAAAGCGGATGGAAGCTTCCCCCGGTTGGTTCACCAAGATGCGTGACCAGATTAAGGGCGTTTCCGAGGAAACGACGACAGGTGTTCACCGCCTCTATGATTTGCACAAGAAGGGTCAGCTTCCGTTCCCTGCGATCAACGTGAACGACAGTGTCACCAAGTCCAAATTCGACAATAAGTATGGTTGCAAGGAATCGCTCGTCGATGGCATCCGCCGCGCCACCGATACCATGATGGCGGGTAAGGTCGCTGTTGTGATGGGCTATGGTGATGTGGGCAAAGGCTCTGCCGCGTCTCTTGCTGGCGCTGGTGCGCGTGTGATCGTGACCGAGGTCGACCCGATCTGCGCGCTGCAGGCGGCAATGGACGGCTTTCAGGTCACGACGCTGGAAGAGGTTGTCGGTATGGCTGACATCTTTGTCACTACCACCGGCAACAAGGATGTCATCCGGATCGAGCATATGCGCGAGATGAAGGACATGGCGATCGTCGGGAACATCGGCCACTTCGACAACGAGATTCAGGTCGCGGCCCTCAAGAACCACAAATGGACGAACATCAAAGAACAGGTCGATATGATCGAGATGCCCAATGGCAATCGTCTAATCCTGCTCTCCGAAGGTCGTTTGCTGAACCTTGGCAATGCCACGGGTCACCCGTCTTTCGTGATGTCCGCGTCCTTCACCAATCAGGTTCTGGCGCAGATTGAGCTTTGGACGAAAGGCGACGAATACCAGCCGGGCGTCTACATCCTCCCCAAGCATCTCGATGAGAAAGTGGCGCGTCTGCACCTTGATCGGATCGGCGTGAAACTGTCCAAACTGGACCCCGAACAGGCAGCCTATATTGGCGTCACGCCTGACGGTCCGTTCAAGCCCGAACATTACCGCTACTAATCTGATGACAGTCCGAAATCAGAAGGGCCGCCCGTATTTCGGGCGGCTTTTTTGTGCAGAAATGCGCAGGGCAATGTTCACCCCAAAATGGTCCTGACGTGATTGAAATGGGGGACAGGCGCGCTCATTTCGTTGAGGTACATGATAGGTTGGACCGTCGCCATGAAGCTCTCACTCCTTGTCCCATTCGCAGCCTCCCTTCTGCTGATCGCGACGTCCGCCTCTGCAGTCATTGATGAATCGGCGGGTTCTCCGGAAGAAGCGTTGGTGGAACGAGTTTTCGATACAGATCTGTCTGAGGCTTGCGCGCTCCCGATGGTCCGCCCGGCCCAAGTTGCAACGGCCCCGGACGGGAGCCTTGTTATGGACCGGGTTGTTGCGCTCGTTGGCGTTTCCCAATCCACTGTTTTTTCGGAACAGACATCAGCAGCTGTTGCGACCTGCTAAATCTGTTGCTCTTCTGGTGAGGCTCGCGCCGCTGCAGGCGCTCTCGAAAGGACGTGCGTGACCGACCTGCTTCCGGACGGTGAAGACAAAGACCCTTCCGCCCGCAAACGGGTCTGCGGGTGGGTGATTGTCCGTTCTGTCGTGGGCAGCCTACTTTCACTGACGCTTGTGTTGGGGCTCTTAACGGGCATTGTCGCGCTGCATCATCCGGATACACCGCTGCCAAGTGAGTGGAATCCGACCGTACCGCTTGCGGTATCTGATCCAGTGACGCCCTTAACCCATTGGAAGTTGCGGCGAGCTTTGTCGGATCGCCAGCTATGCCTCGATGTGTTGGATGAGGCAGCAGTGATGACGCCTGAACCGGATATCGAAAACACTGAGAACTGTTATATCCGTAACCGAGTGTCATTGTCGTCTGTAGGTAATGCCCGGATCGATCCTATCGAAACCACCTGCGCCGTCGCGCTGAGACTGGCGATGTGGGAGGAACATGGCATTCAGCGCGCGGCGATTGAGCATCTTGGGACCAGTGTGTCGGTCGTACGCCAGATTGGAAGTTACAATTGTCGTCCAATCCGCACCACTCAAGGCCCGTCCAATCGCTGGAGCACACATGCAACGGCAGAGGCAATCGATATCACTGGGTTTGATTTGTCCGACGGACGCCGAATTCGTCTGCTTGAAGACTGGGACGATGGTACAGAAGTGGGCGCGTTCTTGCGCGCGGTTCAGGAAAGCGCTTGTACGTGGTTCGTTACGACCTTGGGCCCCGATTACAACGCGCTTCATGCTGATCACTTTCATCTGCAGTCCCGCGGCTGGGGGGCTTGTCGATGATTGAGGGGAAATCGCTCCAAGATTTTCCCTTTGCGCAATCGTCATCAGCCTCTAACCTGCCGTCAGCGCCTTCACGGGCGGTAATCAAGGTGGGAGAATACTATGAGCAAGCGCGACGATCTGATCGCTAAATACGCAGATGATCTGAAGAACAAGTGCGGCATGACGCCAGACATGGATCTTTTGACGAAAGTTACGATTGGCTGCGGCCCGTCGATTTATAACGCAGATGCGTCAACCGTAGCCGGTGGGCAAGAGCACGAGCTAGAGACAGTCAAGAACAACTTCCTGATCAAGAAGCTTGGCCTTGCCGACGGTCCACAGCTTATGGATGCGATCAATGCTGTCATCGAGACATATGGTAGATCTGAGCGTAACAAGTATCGCGCCGTGATCTACTACATGTTGACCAAGCATTTTGGCAAAGAGTCCGTTTACGGCTAACCGACCGGTTCCAACTTGAAACGCCCGCCTTCTGAGCGGGCGTTTTGTATTTGAACCACATTTTACCTGTAATTTGTTTGATCGACTGGGTGTGTCGGGACTATTGATGTCCTAAGGCCAGGATGGCCCCGACCAGTTTCAGATACACGTGTGGTGACTATGGGAGCACGTGGGTGACGAAAGGGTCCGGGTGTGTCTGTCCGGGCCCTTTCTCTGTTCAAAGCACTGTCAAAATACCGCCCATAATCGCGCAGCCGATCGTCGCATATCCACCGTCGATGGCTGTCAGCTTCAGTGGGCGCGCATTGTACCCGTTGGTCAGGCCAAGCCACGGTGTAATGAAGAACAATCCAATGCCTGCGCCTGAAATGATGCCCTTATCCAGGGTCGTGATGTCTGCCGTAGAAAAGCTGTGCCGCATCATTCCCGCGACGAGGATGATGCAGATGAAGGACGTGACATATGGCACCGGGCTCTTGGCGTTGATCGGATTCCCATCCTCACCCAGCGGCACGCCTGATGCCTTTTTCCACGGCTCCGCCAATAGGCCATACCATCCCGCCCCGAACGCAAATGCGGCAACAGCCGCCAAAATTACTGCAAGATATCCCATTGTTCCCTCCTGACTTGATCGTCAGATACAACTAATGCCGGGAACAGAGACGATTTCTAGGGTTTTGTGTTGCCGAGCTTACAAATGGCCAGCCACTCAGCTTCCGTCACGGGCTGCACCGAGAGACGTGAATTCTTGACAAGGACCATATCGCCCAAGCCTTCCGTAGTCTTGATCTGATCCAGTGAGACCGGAGTCTCAAAGGGTCGAACAGCCTTAATATCAACGCAGTCCCAGCGGTGATCATCGGTCGTGCTGTCCGGGTGGCTCTCGGCGATGATCTCGACAATGCCTACAACCGATTTCTCTTTTTGCGAATGGTAGAAGAATCCCAGATCACCAACCTTCATTTCACGCATGAAATTGCGGGCTTGGTAATTCCGCACGCCGTCCCATTCTTCACCGACGTCTGCTTTGGCGACCTGTTGATCCCAGCTCCAGGTCGAAGGTTCAGACTTGAAAAGCCAGTACTGCATGATCATTCCTTCTTCAGTGGTCGCGCCAAAAGCGTAGCGAGTGCGGTTTCCGGGTCCATCTCTCCATCCGAAAGGGCGGCAACGACATCGCAGATTGGTAAGTCGATATCGTGCATTTTTGCAAGTTTAGAGACTGAAACAGCCGTTGCTGCGCCTTCGACAGTCGTGTTCGGATCGAAGGTCTCGCCGGCGCCGATTGATAACCCAAACCGATAGTTTCGTGAGCCTGATGACGTGCATGTCAGGGCCAGATCGCCAAAGCCAGACAACCCGGTAAGCGTCTCAGGATCAGCGCCAAGGACTGCTCCGATCCTTTGCATTTCAGCGAATCCACGTGTGATTACGGCGGCCCGTGCGCTTTCACCGAAGCCTGCCCCCATACACACGCCACAGGCAATCGCGATGACATTCTTCAATGCGCCACCCAGCTCTGCTCCAACAACGTCGTGGCTAAGATAAAGTCTAAGAACTGGTGTCGATAACGCCGCCTGTAAATACTCGCCCTCATCTTCGGATGAGACCGCAAGTGTCAGCGCGGTGGGCAAATGTTGTGCTATATCGTCAGCAAAGCTGGGCCCTGTCAGGATCCCGGCAACAGCATTCGGAACAATTGCATCAATCTGCGCGACAGGTCCTCTGAGGGTCGCCTGATCAATACCCTTGCAGCAGGCAATCAGCCGTTTGCCAGCCAAGTTTGCCGAATGATCCTCCATCCATGCGCCGAGGCGCTGCGCAGGAATAGCGAGCAAGATTGTGTCAGCCTCAAACAGTTTTGCGAGATCCGACGTCGCAATTACGCCATCTGGCAACATGCGCCCAGGCAACCGCGCCGTGTTTTCGCGCTGCTCCCGCATCCAGGCCGCTGCTTCGGTATCGCGAGCCCAAAGGGTTACAGGTCCGTTGGCTGACAATGCGATGGCGAGCCCCGTCCCAAATGCGCCTGCACCAGCAACAGCAATCTTCATGCTTTCGCTCCTTTCTTTCCGAAACCAATCAAGCTTGGACTGGATTGATCCAGAGGCCAACGTGGCCGGGCGCTCAATGTCAGATCATCGTTCTGCCCCGAAGCAAATCGCGCGAGCCCTGCGTATGCAATCATCGCCGCATTGTCCGTACAGAGTGCAAGAGGGGGAGCAACAAACGACACGGCGAGGGCTTGTGATACAGACTCTAATTTAGCACGAATCTCAGAATTCGCCGCGACTCCGCCCGCCACCGCGATTGTATGCAGGTTCGGACATTGATTTTGGGCCTTGACCAAGGCGCGCCTTGTCTTTTCGCCAAGAACATCTGCAACAGCTGCTTGAAAGCTCGCGCATAGATCTGCCCGGTCGTTGCGTGGCAGGCCACCTTGAGACTCGGTGATCGTGATTCGCGATCGCCGAACGGCTGTCTTGAGGCCCGAAAAGGACATATTGCAGTCAGGACGATCAAGGAGTGGACGGGGTAACGGAAACCGCGTCGGATCACCCTTAGCCGCTTCTTGTTCAACGGACGGGCCGCCTGGCTGCGGAAGACCAAGAAGACGAGCGGTCTTGTCGAACGCCTCGCCAGGGGCATCATCTATGGTGCCACCCAATCGCGTGTAGGCATCATGCCCTTCCACAAGCAGCAATTGGCAGTGCCCGCCCGAAACCAGCAGCATCACGTAAGGGAACTCTACGCCATCTGTTAGTCGGGGCGTCAGCGCGTGTCCGGCAAGGTGGTTGACGCCCACAAGAGGGATGCCGGTCCCCGCGCTCAGTCCCTTAGCCGTCATAACGCCCGACAAGACCCCTCCGATCAGCCCCGGCCCGGCAGTAACGGCGATTGCATCGATCTCAGACATCTCAGTTTTTGCCTGATTTAGAGCCTCTTTGACCGCAATATCGAGTTTTTCAGCATGGGCTCGCGCCGCAATTTCTGGGACGACGCCACCGAATTCAGCATGAAGGTCCGACTGACCAAGAACGACATTCGACTTAATCGTAGCTTCGTCCGGCGTACCTGTGATTACAGACGCAGCGGTATCATCGCAGCTGCTCTCGATCCCGAGTATCGTGTAGCTATCGGCCATCTGTGCCTCTCTGCCCATCCCTGATACCTTGCGCGCCAATCTGGCGGGGGTAACACTTGGTGAGCCCGCTCACAATGGCCGGCGCCATGGACCTAATATGAGCAATCCCCTTTTTATTTTGACACGCCCGGCCACCGCTTCAGCGGAGTTGGCGCTTCGATTGCCGACCTCTATTGAAACCCTAATCGCCCCTGCGTTTGAGATCGAACCAGTCGAAGCGGACATTCCGGACTTTGAGGCGGCGATCCTGACGTCACAAGCGTCGGTTGGTTTTGCACCAGACGGACGAGGGCGACGTGCGTGGTGTGTGGGCGCCAAGACCGCTGAAGCCGCAGAAAGACGCGGCTATATTCCCGTTTCAGCCGATGGCGATGCGGATGTGTTGGTTGAAACGATTCTTCGAGCCCAGCCACAGGAAATACTTCTGCATCTTCGAGGAGAAGTGTCGCGCGGTAATATCAGGGCGCGACTCAACCAAGCAGGTTTGAATTGTGACGAACGTGTCATCTACCGCAAAAGTCCAAGTTCACCGCCTCGGGATATCCGGGCTCAGTTGGCACACCATGATGAATCCTTTCTCCTTCTGTTTTCTGCTGAAACAGTGTCGATTATTCAGAGATGGAACCTTGGTTGGGAATCGACCCATTGCTTGTGCATTTCCGATTACGTTGCGGATCAGGCGAAGCAATTGCGACCCGCGCAAATAACCGTCTCTTCGGCACCCAACTTGCGCTCAATGATTGAGCTTGCACACCGGATGATCGCTTGAGACCCGTCAGGACGCGGGCTACACTCAGCCGGGTGCGTGGTGTCGCGCAAGACTGGCATGAGGGCGTTTGAGCGTGGCGAAATCTCCGAAAGATCAAACTGACGACAAATCGGTCGACCAAGACGAGATTGAGGATGCCGAGATCGTAGAAGAACCCAATCAGGAAGATCCGAAGGCGGACGAACCAAGCTCTGACGATGCAAATCTGGAAGACGTCGAACCAAGTTCGAACGACGATGGTGGCGTTGTCGCAGATAACGAAGATGTCGAAGACGCATCCGATGATCAACCTAATGAACAAGAAGCAGAGAGCGAGACAGCTTTGCTGCTTCCGGTGGAGCAGCCGCAACAGAAACCGAGCGCGATCCCGTTGATATTTGGCGGCGTGGTTGCCGGCGCAATCGGGTTTGCGGTAGCAACCTTCACTACAATGGACAGCTCAGCAACAGACGTTCTGTCCGAAAGAATAGATGCACAGGCAGAGCAGATCGCCGCGCTTTCTGAGGTTGAGGCCGCAGCACCCCCCGATCTCTCACCGCTCGAAAATCGCGTGTCAGATGTTGCACAGCAAATCGCTAATCTTGAAGCATCGCTAGGCTCTGAGATCGCCGACATGGGTGATCGGATTGAAGCGCTGGAGAAGCGGCCGAACGCCGATGGGACACTGTCGGATGAGGCGATCGCAGCCTATCAAGCTGAGCTTGATGCGTTACGGGAAGAAGTCATGGCAGCGGCAATTCAAGCTGAAGCCGATCTCGCCGAAGCCCGGGCTGAGGCGGAACAACTTGAACAGGACGCCATTGCGGCGGCAGAGGCCGCACAAGTTCGCGCGGCGCTCAATCGTGTTTCCGCGGCCCTGGAGACGGGAGCGCCATTTGCCGACGCGTTGATGGATCTACCTGGAGAAGTTCCTCCCGCCCTCGCTTCATCAGCTGAGACTGGCGTGGCAACCAACGCGCAATTAACCTCGGATTTTCCGGTCGTGGCTCGGGCTGCCCTCGCCACGGCTCGGGCAGAAGGATTGTCTGATGATGCCAGCGGTCTCGGAGGGTTTCTGCGCAGCCAGTTTGATGTCCGGTCCACTGCTCCGAGGGAAGGGTCAGACCCAGATGCCATTCTTTCGCGAGCCGAGGATGCGGTTAAGAACGGCCGTATCGCCGATGCGCTGGCTGAGCTGGAAGGATTGCCTGAAGTAGCCCGTGCCGAGATGACGGAGTGGCTGGCCGCCGCACAAGCGAGGTCGGACGCGTTGACCGACATCGCCCAACTTTCTGAAACTGTGAACGATCAATAAAGGCTGCCCCTGATGCTTTGGTCCCTTATCAAGATTTTGGCCTTTATTGCCGTCGTCATGGCCGCGACTTTTGGCGCGACGATGCTCCTCGATATGGACGGAAGCGCAACGGTCGATATCGGCGGACGCGCTGCAACGTTCTCGGTTATTGAGATGGTGATCGCGCTTATTATCTTCGTGGCGTTGGTCTGGCTGTCGTTCAAATTGATCGGCCTTGCGGTCGCGACCTTCAAATTCCTCAATGGCGATGAAACAGCGATTTCGCGCTACTTTTCGCGCAATCGCGAACGAAAAGGATTTGAGGCGCTTTCCGAGGGGATGATGGCGCTCGCCTCAGGTGAGGGGCGACTGGCAATGGCGAAAGCGAACCGGGCAGAGAAGTATCTTGAGAGGCCTGAGCTAACAAATCTGCTGACGGCACAGGCGGCTGAGATGGCCGGCGATCGAAAAACGGCTGAAGCGACATACCGAAAACTTCTCGAAGACGACAAAACCCGTTTTGTCGGCGTGCGTGGGATCATGAAACAAAAGCTTGAGGACGGCGACAATGAAACGGCGCTCGCACTCGCTGAGAAGGCGTTCGCCATCAAGCCGAAACATGTCGAAACGCAAGACACGCTGCTAAGGCTTCAGGCTGAGAAGGCAGACTGGGCCGGTGCGCGCAAGACGCTGACGGCTAAACTTAAGACAGGCCAGTTGCCACGAGACGTTCATAAGCGGCGCGATGCCGTGCTCGCGCTGTCTGACGCTAAGGAACGGATGGACGCGGGAGAAACTGCCAAGGCGCATGAGATGTCGATCGAAGCCAATCGCATGTCGCCCGATCTGGTGCCTGGCGCGGCCATGGCGGCCCGCAGCTACATCGCTCAAGGCAATGCGCGTGCCGCGGCGCGGGTCATCAAGAAGGCGTGGGAAGTGACGCCGCATCCCGACCTCGCCGCGGCCTTTGCGGAGATTGCCCCGGACGAAAGTTCAGCCGATCGACTGAAACGCTTCCGGGCATTGACACGGATCAAGCCGGATGACTCCGAAACCAAGATGCTCTTGGCTGAGCTTCATATTGCGAATGAGGATTTTCCGGAGGCTCGGCGTGCAATCACTGAATTGGTTGCTGAGAACCCAACCGTACGCAGCCTGACAATCATGGCGGCGGTCGAACGCGGAGAGGGCGCCGCAGATGCAGTCGTGCGCGGCTGGCTGACAAAGGCATTGACCGCCCCTCGGGGCAAGCAGTGGATCTGCGCAAATTGCCACAACATCCTGTCTGAGTGGATTCCTGTTTGCGACAATTGCGGAGCCTTTGACAGTCTGGAGTGGAAAGACGCGCCCCGGTCCGAAGTCTCAATGCCTGCTGGTACCGAGATGCTTCCTCTGATTGTTGGTCAGATTGAGCCTCCTGCTGCGTCGGATGGCGTCGAAGATGCGGAAGTCGTAGACGGCGAAGTCGTGACGACGGCAGATGAAGAAACCGTAAAATAGGTCTTCCGAACACGAAATCGCGGTGCTAAAGACCGCGTCGTCGCCGCTGTAGCTCAGCTGGTAGAGCACGTCATTCGTAATGATGGGGTCGGGGGTTCGAGTCCCTTCAGCGGCACCACGTCTTCTTCGGAGAAGACGCTCTTTCGTCTCAGGATCCTTTTTCGCTCGGTCAGTTGGCAGGCTCAGCGCTGCTCGTCTCCCGGAGTCTGATGCCAAGTAGGTAAAGGGCAATCGCGGTCGTTATCGCGCCAGACATCAGGTAGATTGCAGCTGCCCAGAGCCCAAACGTCGATGCCAGCAAAAGTCCGAGGAATGGGGCAAATGCAGCTCCCAATATCCATGACAGGTTGGTCGACATGGCGGAGCCTGAGTAGCGATATTTCGGGGCAAACCGCTTAGGGACAATCGCGCTTGATTGCCCATAGGAGAAGCCCAGCAAGACGAAGCCGAACACGATGTAGATGCCAGGCATGCTATTAAGCGTCCCGATGGTTAGACAAAGCACCGGTGTGAGGGCGCAGGCGATGCCAAGCACGTGCCGCTTTGAATAGGCGTCGGCCAGAAAACCGGACACAGCCACTGCGACAACGGCCAAAGCGCCACCGAGCAACTGCCACAGAAGAATGGTCGAGATGTCATCCTGCGCGAACAACAGCGCGTAGCTGAGCGGAAAGACTGAGACCATATGGAAGAGCGCATAGCTTGCGATCGGGACAAGTGCTGAGAGTAAGATCGTCCGCCACTCATTACTGATAAGGTCCGGGATGGGCGCCGATTGCATCAGCGCCTTCTCTTCATCTTCACCGCCGAAATCGGTTGTGAGAAGACGAAGGCGCGCGAAGAGCGAGACCACATTGACCGCCAAGACCGCAAAGAAGGCGAAGCGCCAGCCGTAATTGAAAAACTCTTCTTCCGTTAGAAAGCCGGTCAAGACGTAGAAAAGTGACGCAGCGACACAAAAGCCAATGGGTCCGCCTAATTGTGGCACCATCGCGTAGCGGTGGACGCGCCCTTTCGGAGCAGCTGAACTGAGCTGCATCGTGATGCCATCCCAGGAACCGCCGAGGCCGAGACCCTGAATGATGCGCAGTACGGCGAGCAAGATCGGCGCTGTAATGCCAATCTCTTCATAACCAGGCAGTAGTCCGATCGCGACTGTCGAGGAGCCCAGCAGCATCAAAGCAAGGGTGATTTTTCCAGCACGTCCGATGCGACGCTGGATCGGGCGCGCGGCAAGGCTCGCAATCGGACGGGCCAGAAAAGCCAAAGAAAACACGGCAAAAGACCATAATGTCCCGGTTAGAGGATCAAGGAATGGAAAGAAGATTTGTGGAAACACCAATGCTGATGCAATGGCGTAAACAAAAAAGCCGAAGAAGTCGGTAACGCGAGCCATCACAACGGTTGTGATGACATCATCCAGCGTGACGGTTTGATGAGATGGCTGTTCAGTCGTCGTCATTTCAATCTTTCCCAAGGGGCTCGTTTCTTCGGCTCCTCTTATTTTAGTGCTTTCTCGTCCGACACCAATCTTTTGCCGTCCGTGGAACTATGTCGCAGTGCAGCGAACTGTGGCGAGCTTATGTGGATCAGCAAGAGATTAGACCTACCTCCCCAGTATCGGAACGGACGAAGCCGCGATGCTTGTGGTGGCCGAAACATAAGACAACGGACCATGAAAAAGACACGAACACTTTTGTTGTTGATGGCACCGCTTTTGTTGGCGGGGTGCAACTTAACCTTGCTGAATCCAGCTGGGGATGTGGCGGCGCAACAGGGCGACCTCATCATCTATGCGACCATCCTCATGCTGATTGTGATCCTGCCGGTCATGGCGCTGACAGTGATCTTTGCGATCTCGTATCGGTCCAGCAACAAGCGTGCGAATTACGAGCCCGATTGGGACCACTCGGTCAGCCTCGAGATCGTGATCTGGGCTGTTCCGCTTGCGATTATTATTTGTTTGGCGGGCCTGACATGGGTCGCAACCCATCGGCTTGACCCCTACCAGGATCTGTCCCGGATTGATGAAAACCGCCTGATCGAAGGCGATGTTGAGCCGCTTACAATCTACGCAATCTCGCTCGATTGGAAGTGGATGTTCATCTACCCGGAACAGGGCGTCGCGACGGTCAACGAGGTGGCAGTCATTGTGGATCGTCCTGTTGAGTGGAAGCTGACCTCAGCCACAGTGATGAACGCGTTCTACATCCCCGAAATGTCTGGAATGATTTACGCCATGGCCGGCATGGAGACGGAGCTTAATGCCGTTATGAACGCGCCTGGCGTTTACGAGGGCTTTAGCGCGAACTACTCCGGCGTCGGGTTTTCCTACATGAACTTCGACATGCACGCTTTCGATGAAGCTGGCTTTGATGAATGGGTCGCGACTATTGCGGCCTCGGGTAACACCCTCACGCGTGAGGCTTACGTGGCCCTGGAAGAGCCGACCACGGATCATCCGGTCGAATATTTTGGGGCGGTCGAAGACGGTCTGTGGGAACGTATCCTGAACTATTGTGTAGGCGACGACCGCCTATGTCTCAACGACATGATGATGGTGGATGCGCTGGGCGGCGGCGGCCTTGCCGGTCTGTACAACCGTGAGCTCTATCGCGGGTTGTGCTCTGCCGACGATCCAGAGGCTTTGTTTGCGATCTTGCGCCCGGACCTCAACGAGGACCGTGCGAACGAACTGATCGCAACGCTGTCCCTCGATAACGACACCATCCTGCCACCCCTTGAAGAACAGGCGAACTAACTATGGCTTCTCCGAGCGATGCTGCCCCGTCCCTCCACAGTGACGTGCACTGGTTTTGGGGCAAACTGAACTGGGACATTTTCCCGTTCTACGACCCGATCATCTTCGGGACGTTTATTGCGACGATCATCCTAGGCGCGACGGTGTTTGGTCTGCTGACCTACTACCGCCTCTGGGGCTATCTCTGGAAAGAATGGATTACCTCAGTCGATCACAAGAAGATCGGCATCATGTACATGATCCTCGCGATCATCATGTTGGTGCGCGGGTTTGCCGATGCGATCCTGATGCGCGGGCATCAGGCCTTGGCGTCGGCGGGTTATGTCGGCTACTTGCCAAGCTATCACTACGATCATGTACATGATGCCGATCTTCTTGTGATCGACTGAGGTAATCCATTCTTTCCAGAGATAGCCCCAGA